>DATCKP010000019.1:0-9320 GCA_036562165.1 Clostridia bacterium | reverse complement strand
CCGTTAAGCTCGTCAAAGTTGTTTCTAATGCAAAACGCGCAATTATTGCTGCATTTGTTGGTCAAGTTAATGTAAAGTTTTCCGCCGTATTCGTATAAATAATTTTTCATTTATCTATCGTTTTTCCTGACTATTTCATCTTTTTAAAAAATTTATATGCGTTATTGGTGGTAATCTGCTCTACCTGCTCTAGTTTTAGATTTTTCCACTCGGCTATTTTTTCGGCTACTAAATTGACGTATTTAGGCTCGTTGGTTTGACCCCTGTAAGGAACGGGCGTCAAATAAGGACAATCGGTTTCCAAAACGACGTTGTCCAGCGAAATATTAGTTAACACTTCGTATGCCGTATGGTTGTTTTTGTAAGTTATCGCCCCGCCAAAAGACAAATAAAAACCGCGTTTTAAAATTTCGTTTGCGTAATCCAAAGTTCCCGAAAAACAGTGAATCAAGATTCCGTTTTGGGTGAACTCTTTGTGATCGTCTAATACCTTTAGGGTATCGTCGTAGGCGTCGCGGCTGTGAATAATAACCGGCAAGCCTAGTTTATAAGCTGACTCAAGCTGGTATAAAAACGCCGAAATTTGAGCGTCTTTGGGCGAAAAATTATAATGATAATCAAGCCCTATTTCGCCAAAAGCGACTAATTTAGAGTCGTCCGCAAAGGATTGGTAAAACTTCAGGTCGTCTTTGACAAAGTCTTTTGCGTAGTGCGGATGCGTTCCCACTGAATAATAAACAATGTCAAATTCTGCGGCGATTTGTTTTGCCGCCGCGGACGATTGCTTGTCGTAACTTGCGCAAATTATTTTTTCTACGTTGCGTTGCGGCAGTTGGAGTATTATTTCTCTGTAGTTGTCTTTATATACGGGGTCGTTAAGATGAGCGTGCGTGTCTATAAGCATTGTTTTTTCGCCTTTTATGCAAGTTTAGCAAGCTCTTGCAGTTCTTTTTCAAGATTTAGTCTCGGGAACAAGATTTCGCCTTTTTGAACCTTGCAGCTGATTAATTTCTTAGGGAACTTGCCCGCGCTTTCAAACGCGGTTAACTCTTCGACGTTTATTCCCAATTGCTCGAAAATCTTAGGCGGGGTTTTGGTCAAGAACGGTCTTAACAATACCGCGACCGTCCTAATGGTCTCGCAAAGGTTATAAATAACCGTCTTGAGTCTGCCCTTTTGCTCGGGATTTTTAGCCAATGCCCAAGGCATTGTTTGGTCTATATATTTATTAGCCCGCTCGGATAATTGTATGATTTCTTCAAGCGACTTATTGATTTCAAATTTGTCCACAAAATCGCAAACCTTTTGATACGCCGCCTTTACTTCGTCTACAAAAGGCTGGTCTATTTCCGCGTCTTCAACTTCCGGTTCAGGTATTGCGCCGTCAAAATATTGCAGGGTCATAGCTATCGTTCGGCTTACCAAGTTGCCCAAAGTATTTACAAGGTCGGCGTTAATCTTTTTGATAAAGGCTTCGTTAGAATAAGTTCCGTCAGCGCCGTAAGGCAGCGCGGTCAAAAGATAATATCTGACAGCGTCAAGACCGTATCTGTTTACCAAAATAAACGGGTCTACAACGTTGCCTTTGGACTTAGACATCTTATCCCCGCCAAACAAAAGCCAGCCGTGTCCGAATACTTTTTTGGGCAAAGGCAAGTCTAACGCCATCAAAATAGCCGGCCAAATAATAGAATGGAATCTTACTATTTCTTTTGCCATCATATGCACGTCGGCGGGCCAATAAGCTTCGAAATCTTTTTGGTCGTCAGAGCCGTATCCCAGCGCGGTAATATAGTTGGATAACGCGTCTATCCAAACGTAAACCACGTGTTTGGGGTCAAAAGGCACTTTTACGCCCCAATCAAAGCTCGTGCGAGATACCGACAGATCTGTAAGACCGGGCTTTAAGAAGTTATTGACCATTTCGTTGACGCGGGACTTGGGCTCTAGAAAATCTGTGTTGGTCAATAGATCTATTAATCTATCTTGATATTTGGACAATCTAAAGAAATAGCTTTCTTCCTTGGTCAATTTAACTTCGCGGCCGCAATCGGGACATTTGCCGTCTTTAAGCTGGGTTTGCGTCCAGAACGATTCGCAAGGAGTGCAATACCAGCCTTCGTAGGCGGATTTATATATATCGCCTTTTTCGTAAAGCTTGGTAAATATTTTTTGAACGGCGGCTTCGTGTTCGGGATCGGTAGTTCTTATAAACTTGGTGTAGCTGATATCAAGAAGTTCCCAAAGCTTTTTGATATCTTCTACCAGCTTATCCACGAACTCTTTGGGTTCCATATTGTTTTGACGCGCGCGTTCTTGAATCTTTTGACCGTGCTCGTCCGTTCCGGTCAAATAATAAACGTCGTAGCCTTGAAGGCGTTTGAATCTAGCTATCGCGTCGCACATTACGGTAGTATAACAGTGTCCCAAATGCCAATTGCCGCTAGGATAATAGATAGGCGTTGTTATATAAAATCTTTTGCTCATATCCTAAAACCTTTCGTATTGGTAATATTTTCTTTTAATTATATATCTTTTGGATTTTTTTGTAAAATATAACCCCAATCTTAAAAGCTTTTAATTTAGCTCAAAGCTTCATAATGCCAAAGGCTTGTTCATATTATATTTTACAATGAACAAAATATGGTCTTTTTTGATGCTGGCGGGCATTATAGCCATGCTTTTTATAAAACCGCAAGACACCTTGGCGGGAATGATTGACGCTGTAAACGGCGCGCTTAAGCTTTGCTTTTCGCTTATGGCGCTGTACGCGATTTGGCTGGGAATACTTAATATTTTAGAGCAAACGGGATTTAACAAAAGGCTGTCGGTGGGACTTAAGCCTATGATTTATTTTTTATTCGGGCAAGTCTCGGACGCCACTGCGGAATACATAAGCATGAATATAGCCGCTAATATTCTCGGAATGGGCAACGCGGCTACGCCTATGGGCATAAAAGCCATAAACAGCATGGACGACCAAAGCGGAGTGGCGACCGACGCGATGATAATGCTATTCGTAATCAACGCTTCGTCCATACAGCTTTTGCCTACCACGATTATGTCTTTGAGAGCGTCGCTTCAAAGCCAAAACCCCGCAGACATTATATTGCCCACGATTATTACGTCGTTTATTTCCACCTTCACAGCCGTATTTTTGGTAAAAATTATCATAAAAATAAAAAATAAAATAAAGGCAAAAAATGATTGACTATATCCTGCCGCTGTTGTTTTTGATATTGTTTGCTGTAGTAACCTTCAAGAATATCCCCGCTTACGATTATTTTATAGACGGGGCAAAAGGCGCGATAAACTTGGCTATAAGCGTTTTTCCTTACATAGCCGCGATTATGATGGCGGTCAATTTATTAAGATTAAGCGGGCTTACGGATTATCTGGCGGCTGTTTTGTCGCCCGCGTTTAACTTCTTTGGAATACCTGCAGAATTAGCCGAACTTACCCTTTTAAGACCCTTCAGCGGTTCTGGAAGCTTAGCCCTTCTAAACGACATTATGACCAAATACGGCCCGGACAGCTACGTTTCAAGAGCCGCGTGCGTGATTATGGGCTCGTCCGAAACCGTGTTTTACGTGGCAAGCGTATATTTTTCGTCCAGCAAGGTAAGAAAACTCCGCTTCGCCGTGCCGGTCGCGCTTTTTTCCAGTTTTGTAAGCGTGGTAGTGGGATGCTTTTTGGCAAGATTTTTATAATTTAATCGCTATCTGATAAACTTGGTTTTTGGGCAAATTACGCTCAAAAGCCACTTTTTTTATGGCTTCTTTTTTGTCAATGTTTTGGTCAAGATAGTATTTTAGGTGCTCTTCTATGGACAACTTAAGCAGCGGGTTTTGCTTGGGTCTGCCTTCTATTACCAAAACATACTCGCCTTTGGGCTCTACTTTTTCATAGTCTTTTAGGTCTAAAAATATAATTTCTTCAAACATCTTGGTCATTTCTCTAATGACCGCCGCCTTTCTATCCCCCAAAGTTTCGTGTAAAAATTTCAAATCGGCTTTAAGATTGTGCGGCGCGCTGAAGATTATCAAAGGCAAGTCCAAATACGCGTAAGTTTCTATCGCGCGTTGTTTGTCTATGTTTTTTTCGGGCAAAAAGCCTATAAAGACAAAGCCCTTCTCGCACATTCCGCTCAAAGCCGCGGCGTTGATAACCGCGCTCGGCCCGCTTACCACGAACACAGGGATATCGTTTTGATGGCATGCTGATACTAATCTTGCCCCCGGGTCAGAAATCGTGGGCATCCCGGCGTCCGATATTAGCGCTATATTTTTGCCCGATTTTAATTGGTCTATTATATCGGGTATGCTTTTTGCTTCGGTAAATTTGTGATAGCTTTTAAGCGGCGTCGTTATGCCGAAATGGCTTGTAAGCTTTTTGCTGTGAGCAGTGTCTTCGCACAATATCAAATCTACGCTTTTTAATACTTCTATCGCCCTTGGGCTCATTTCGTTAAGGTTGCCTATGGGCGTTGCCGTAACGTATAATTTGCCTGTCATTTATTAGACCTGCCGTAAATTTGTTTCAGCTCGAGCGTTTCTTCCCCGTTTTCGTCATACAGCGCCAAGTTATTTTCGACAATCAAACCCACGCTGCCGTAAGAATACGCTTCTATCATAACAAGGGTAGGCTTTTGCCCGACCTTGCCTTGAACAAACCTAAGCCTTTTAGGCTCGAAATTATATTTTCTAAGATAATAAAAAATCTGGCTCAGCCTTTCCGCTTGGTGTATAAGATAAAACCTGCCGCCGTATTTCACTAGATCCGCCGCGCTTTTTATAACTTCTTCTAGGTTGACTTTTATCTCGTGGCGGCAAATAGCTATTTCAGGGTCTTGGTTTTTTTGCCCGTCGCCCTGTCGCGTATAAGGCGGATTGCATATGACCGCGTCCATATTATGCTTGCCCAAAACTTTATACGCTTCCTGCATGGGCATATTGTATACCTTTATCTTATGAGCCAAGTTATTGTAATTTATACTAAGCTCGCTCATCTTGGCAAGATACTCTTGTATCTCTATGGCGTGCACCATCGAAGCGTTGTATTTGCCCGCAAGCAAAATAGCTATTATTCCGCTTCCGCTGCCCATATCGGCGAAGACTTCGTTCTTTTTTACCCGCGCGAAATTAGCCAATATGACCGCGTCCGAAGTAAAGCAGTACTTATCCTTGTGCTGATAAATCTTAAGACCGTTGACTTGAAGATCGTCTAATCGCAATTCGTTTACGTCGATTTCCATATGCTTATTATATCTTAAAAACTCAAATTTTCATTATAAAAAAATCTCTCTTAAAAATAATTAAGAGAGATTTTTATTATAGACCAAAAGTCAAAGCGCAAAAAATAAGTAAATTATTCGGCGGAAATAGCGCCTACAGGGCAAACTTCTACGCAGCTGCCGCAATCGATGCAAGCTTCTTCGTTAATAACGTAATGATTTTCGCCTTCGGAGATAGCTTCTACCGGGCATTCGGATACGCAGCTGCCGCAAGAAATGCATTCGTCGCTGATTTTGTGTGCCATTTTATATTGCTCCTTATTTTTATATATTAATTATATAAGTTTTGACCAAAAATTTCAACCTATTTGGCTAGTCAATAATGCTTTGTATGCTTTCGTCTATTACCACTTCTTTGTCTAATTCGTCCGCCAAGGTTTCTTTTGCGGTTATTTCCTCAAGCTTAAAGTCCATTATCTCGTAATCGTCTTTTACCAAGACCTTGACCTTGACGATTTCTTTAATCATATTGTTATACACCACGATGCCCGGGCCTTGAGGCGTGATGACTTCGCTGTTGATCTTAGGCATACGCTTTGCCGTCTCGATATAATAATCGTTTTCATACGCAAGACAGCACATCAGCCTGCCGCACAGACCGCTTATCTTTGTAGGGTTTAAGGATAAGCCTTGGTTTTTTGCCATCTTGATATTGACCTTGCTGTATTCGGTCAAATGATTACAGCAGCAGCATATTCTGCCGCAAGGGCCAAGCCCGCCTATCATTTTGCATTCGTCTCGGACGCCTATCTGCCTTAACTCAATGCGTATTCTAAACACGTGGGCCAAATCTTTAACAAGCTCTCTAAAATCCACCCTGCCGTCCGAAGTAAAGTAAAAGATTATTTTGTTGCCGTCAAAAGTATATTCGACGTCCACTAATTTCATGTCCAAATTATGCTTTTTTATCTTTTCTTCGGCGATCTTTATGGCCTCGGGTATTTTAGCTTCTTGCTCTTTTAAAACCTTTATATCTTCTTCGTTAGCTTTACGCAATACCGGCTTTAGCGGCTGAACTATTTTGGATTCGTCTATGTCTCTGGGCGGGATTACTATCGTGCCGTATTCTATGCCCCTTGCGGTCTCGACTATTACCCCGTCCCCTTCTTGCAAATCTATATTTTCGGGCGAAAAATAATATATCTTATTAGTCTTTTTAAATTTTACTCCTGCTACTACTGGCATAATGCCTTAACCTCCAAATAAGAAAACAGCAGCTCGTCGATAATCGACGTTACGTTGCCGTTATAACGCAACCTGCGCTGCATGCGGACTATCAAGTCTAAAATCTGCGTTCCCGCTTTTAAAGACATACTTGAAGCCGCAAACATTATATCATTAATCCTGTTTTTGCACAAGATAAAGTTTATATCCGAACACTGAATTACCAGAATATCCCTGACGGCTATATAAAACAGTTCCAAAAACTCTTTTAGGCGTTTTTTGTGTTTGTCGACTTTTTCGTAAAACTCCAAAATGTCCGAGCTTTTTTTCATATTGTTGATTATGTCAAACGCCAAGTCATACATAGCGCGGTATTCGCTGTCCGTCAAAAACTTTACCGCAGTCTCTAGTTTTCCCCCGCTGATAGAAGCAGCCAAAGCCGCGTCATTTTGGTCAAACTTTTTGCTTAATTGTTTTTGGATCTCGCTAGCGCTAAACTTTTCGAAATAATACGTTTGGGCTCTGGACAAAACGGTAGGCAAGACCATGGAAGTATCGTCAGCGAACATCAAAAACATAACGCCCTTTTGGGGCTCTTCCAAGGTCTTCAAAAACTTATTTTGGGCAGTCGGGTTCATCTCGTGCAAGTCGTAGATTACGAAAATATTCTTGTCCGTGCTGTAAGCTTTTAAAGCGCTTTGCTCGATTATACTGCTTACATCGTCTACGCCAAGCTTGCCCGAATAATAATGAATATCAGTATGCGTCTTGGCGATAACCTTTTTGCAAGACGGGCAAGTTAAGCACGGACGCGAACGCGTGTCGCAAAAGATACGGGCTAATAAAAGCGCGGCAAGATTCGCTTTTACTTCGTTGTCGTCCGTGATTATAAGATAGCTGTGAGAGAGATTGTCCAACCTTAAATCGTTGTCTATGGTTCTATAAATACGCGTCTTTTCAAATAATTCTTTGTAATTTATCATCTTAAACTTTAATTATTTTTTCGGTTTCTAACACGAATATGGTGGCGCCGCCTACCACTATTTCTTTGTTGTCGTTTTCTATCGCAGAGCGATATTCGCGTATGACTTTGCTGGAGTCGTATTTATGCTGTTTGCAAGTCGTTTTTATGATCTCAACAGCTTTGTCCGCTCTTTCCGCTTGAGTGCCGATCAGCAAAGTATTAGTCCCTACTTTTAAAAAACCGCCGGTAGACGATATCCTAGTTACCGAAAAACCCCCTTGCAAAAGCGATTTTATCAAAGGCTTGGTATCGCTTTTGCTTACAATGGCGATCAAAAGTTTCATATTTTCCCCCGAGAATTTTCTTACTCTAATAAAATATTATACGCTTTTGCCTGTAATCAAACAAATTATTATATTATTCCCCGCTCCTGCAAAGCGTTTAGAATAAGCGAAAATGTTTGATCTTGACCGCCCAAACCGTCTATCCGTATAATACGGTCGGGGAAAATGTCTATCAGTTTTAAAAAGCCTTCATAAACCTTTTGGTGAAACTCAAGTTTTTCGCTTTCCATACGGTCGTTTTTGTCCTGCCCGCCCTTTCTCAAAAAAGCTATTTGAGGCGGAACGTCCAAAAATATAGTCGCGTCGGGCCAGCAATCAGGCGTAGTAAGCTCAAAAAGCGTCTTAATAATATCCAGCCCAAGCCCTCTCGCGTAGCCTTGATAGGCGAAAGTAGAGTCTACAAATCTATCGCAGATTACGTATTTTCCGGCTTTTAAAGAAGGCAAGATAAGCCCGTATACGTGCTCTACCCTTGAAGCAGTATAAAGCAGCAGCTCGGTAACGCCGAACATCTTATGTAAGCTGGGATTTAGGATAAGCTCGCGGATTTTTTCGGCTTCAAAAGTGCCCCCGGGCTCTCTAGTGTCCGTGACTTTTATGTTCTTGCTTTTTAAATAATCTATCAAAAGCTTTTTTTGCGTGGTCTTGCCGCATCCGTCGCAGCCTTCAAAGGTTATAAATTTCGCATTCATTAGTTATCCAAAAAGAATATAGAATTTCGCAGCCATTTGCTGCGGTTATGATTAGATTTTAGCATAAAAAATCTTATTTTAACACCAAAATTTTACCGTTATTAAGCCCGAAGGTATTGTTAGCCGACAAAATATCTATTATTTCTTTGGTAATAATCTCTCCCCTTGCTATTACAGGCAGGCACGGCGGGAAAAGCCCCGCTTCTATGGCGCTTATTCTGCCTTCGCTGTCTTTTAGGTCCACGTATTCGGTTTCTCTCATAGACGCGTCTATAAAGCTCATCGCTCTTGCGGGCTTTAAGGGGCGTCTATGAGCGTAATCAAACGAAGGAAGGTCGTTAGATTTTTCAAACAAATCCTGCAAAGCTTCGCTCAATTTTTTTACGGTCTCTACGGTATCCACAATTGAAATAATAAACACTATATATCTTTCGTTGCCAAACTCGCAATAAATGTTATGGAACCGCTGCAAGAATTTGTCCGCTTCCGAGCCGTTTATGTTATAAGGCTTTAGGTCTATTACAATGCGGGTAAAGTCATCGTTTTTTACTCTAAAAGGCAGATATTTTTCGACGGCTTCTTTTAAAGTATAATAATGCTCGGCGTGTTCTATCAAATAGTCAGTAGCAAACTCAAGCCCGGCCAAAAACAAAAACGAAGGGCTTGTGGTAGCGCTTAGCGACAAGATGTTTTTTACCGATTCTTCTAATTTGTCGTTATTTATGTTAAGATAAGCCGTTTGGGTAAAGGCAGGCAAAGTTTTGTGCGCGCTCAGCACGCAAGCGTCCGCGAACTCGGTCGCGTTGGGCGGAAACAGGTCGACCGCCCCAAAATGCGCTCCATGAGCCGCGTCTACCAATAAG
>DATCKP010000136.1:0-3259 GCA_036562165.1 Clostridia bacterium | reverse complement strand
TTTAGGATATCCGCATACAGGGCATTTTTCCGGAACTTTCTTGCCTTTGAAGATATGTCCGCAGTTGCGGGAAATCCATACAACTTCTTCGTCTTTTTCGAATACTTTGTTGTTTCGAATGTTTTCAAGAAGTTTCTTATAACGAATTTCGTGTTGTTTTTCGATTTGGGCTACCAATTCCATCTTAACTGCGATTTCGGGGAATCCTTCTTCTCTAGCTGTTTTAGCAAAGTTAGCATACATAGTAGTCCATTCGTAGTTTTCTCCGGCAGCAGCGGAAATTAGGTTTTGAGCGGTATCTCCTACCAAGCCCAAAGCTTTATACCAAAGCTCTGCGTGTTCTTTTTCGTTGTGAGCGGTTTCCATAAAGATATCGGCGATTTGTTCATAACCTTCTTTTTTAGCGACTTCAGCAAAGAATGTGTACTTCATTCTGGCCATAGATTCGCCGGCAAACGCTTCTTGCAAGTTCTTTTCAGTTTGAGTTCCTTTCAACTCTTTCATTTTACATATCTCCTTTATTTTTTTATTTCAATATATTCTTACTAAATATTATATATATGTAAAACGATATATCTAAGAATTTTAAAAATGTTAGGTTTGCCTTACATTTTATCTTTAACCTTGCTAATTTCGTTTTTTAGACGCTCTATAAGCTTAGGCTCTTCTCCGTTTTTGGACGGAATGTAAAATCTAGCGTCTTTTAAGCTGTCAGGAAGATATTGCTGCGATACGTATCCGCCGTAATCGTGGGGATATTTATAAACAGAATTATCGTCTATAGGATGTGGGTAGCTTCGGTCTCTCAAATAATGCGGCACGTTATCGTCTTTTGCGTTTTTTACCGCGTTTTGAGCCGCGTCCATTGCTCTTACTACCGAATTAGATTTAGGAGCAAGGCAAACGTAAATAATAGCGTGAGTCAAAGGTATATTTCCTTCTGGAAGACCCAATTTTTCCAACGCTATATGAGCGCTGACGGCTATATTCAACGCGTTAGAATCCGCTAGCCCCACGTCTTCGCTGGCGTGAACAATCAAGCGTCTTGCGATGATCAACGGATCGCAGCCGGCTTGGATTAATCTGTTTGCCCAATACAAAGCCGCGTTGGGATCCGAGCCCCTTAACGACTTGCAAAACGCGCTTAAATAATCATAATACGCCGATTCGTCTACGGACAAAGCCTTGGTTTGAATGGATTGCTCGGCGATAGTCTTATCGATTTTAATGCAGCCGTTTGAGTGGGGCTGAGTAGTCAATACTGCTAATTCTAACGCGTTAAGCGCGCTTCTTAAATCCCCTGCGCTTGCCCACGCCCAATGTCTATAAGCGTCATCGTCTATTAATACTTTAAGATTGCCGAAACCTTTGGGATGTTTTACCGCGCGTTTTAAGAACTCAATAATATCGTCTTGGCTTAAAGGCAAGAACTCAAATATTCTGCATCTTGAGACTATCGCGCGCGTCATCGAAACGTATGGGTTTTCTGTAGTGCTGCCGATAAAAATAATAATGCCCTTTTCTATGGCAGCAAGCACGCTGTCGGATTGAGCCTTGTTCCATCTATGGCATTCGTCTAAAAGCAAATACGTTTTTTGACCGTATAGCTTAAGACGCGTTTCGGCTTCTTCTATAACTCTTTTCGCGTCCGCGACGCCGCTGGAGACAGCGTTTAGTTTTTCAAAATAAGCGTTGGACGAATTAGCGATAATATTGGCTAAAGTAGTTTTTCCCGTTCCCGGCGGGCCGTAAAATATGCAGCTGCCAAGCTTGTCTGCGGCTATAGCGCGGCGAAGCAGCGTATTAGGCCCTACTATATGTTTTTGCCCTACAAATTCGTCTAAAGTTTGGGGTCTGACTCTTTCATATAACGGCGCTAAAGTCTGCACAGACAAACTAAACAAATCCATAAGTTGATTATAGCACAATTAAGTTATACTTCAACAATAATTTGGCTTGAGCTTAAAGATTTATTGAGCGTCAAGTAATTCATATTGTCATATCTTCTTCCGTCTATGGTCAAAACAGGCTCTTTTAAGCCTTTATTTATAATAGTAATTCTTATAATGTTGCCTTCGTAATTATACTCGACTTCGCATTTGTCCCAACTTTCTGGCAAATTAGGATTGATTAATAATTTTCTTCCGCGTCTTTTAATTCCTAAAAGATTTTCTATTACGATTTTATAAATCCAAGCCGCCGCGCCGGTATAATACGTCCAGCCTGCTCGGCCATAGAATAATTCATTAGAATAAACGTCGGCAGGAACTACATACGGCTCGCCTTTGTAAATATTGACTTGCTCTTTTGTCAAACAATGATTAATAGGGTTTAGCAATTCCAAAACCTTATATGCCTTGTCTTTTTGACCGTTTAAGATTAACGCCCAGACAAACCATGCCGCAGCGTGAGTATATTGACCGCCGTTTTCTCTTACGCCTTTAGGGTAGTTTCTAATATAACCTGCCGGCAATTCTTTTATAGGCGGATCCATCAATTTGACAACGCGGTATTTATAATCAACCAGCCTGTCTTCAGCGGACTGCAAGGCTAGTTTAGCTCTGTTTTGGTCGCAAATTTCAGAAATTACCGCCCAAGCTTGACTCAAAATGTCGATTTTGCATTCTTTGCTCAAAACGCTGCCTAAAGGATAGCCGTTGTCAAAATACGCTCGTCTAAACCATTCTCCGTCCCAGCCGAATTCGTTGATAACTTTTTTAAGCTCGATTATTTCGTTTTTATATTCCGCCGCTAATTCAGGAGAGCGGACAAGCGGCAAAAACTCGTTAAGGCAATAGCATAAAAACATACTAAGCCATACGCTTTCGCCTTCGCCCTTATGGCCTACCTTATCTAAAGCGTCGTTCCAGTCTCCGCCGCCTATTAAGGATAAACCGCGGTGGCTGCGTCTAATTATCGCTGTTTCTAAAGCTTTTACGCAATGCATATAAATCGTGTCGTTAACGGGAGATACTTCGGGGTTTTCGTATCTAGAATGCTCGTCTTTTTTTAGAACGGGCGAACGCAGATACGGAGCTTTTTCGTCTAAAATTCCAAAGTCTCCGGTATGCTTGATATATTCGGTTACCAGCAAAGGCAGAAACAGCAAATCGTCGGTTATATTAGTTCTAGTGCCTATACGCTCAGGATGCCACCAGTGTTGAACGTCGCCTTCTTCGTATTGATGAGCTGCACAAAGCAAGATATGCTCTTTTACGGCTTCCGGATTAATATACAGCATAGCTAAACAGTCTTGAAG
>DATCKP010000135.1:0-1797 GCA_036562165.1 Clostridia bacterium | reverse complement strand
AAGCGGCTTGGCTACAAATCAGCAGAACAAGTGTTCGCTCAAGAATTAGAAAAATTTTCTCTTTACCCCTCGGGGTAAAGGGAACTGTAAAACAAATTTATTATACAAACCGTTGCACTTGTAGTTGCAATTTAAGTAATTAATATATTTGATTTTATTTTAGCAATATAATATAATTTGCTTCAAGGGAATGAAGTTCTCCCTGAGCTAAATGCTCAAACCGCTTGTTAAAGCTGATGACTTCTACGGCAAGTAGAAGCATCGGCTTTTTTTAATTTGAATTACGAGGAGTTTTTATGCTTTTTAGTCTCGCTCTTATAATTATTTTCGGTCTTATTTTAAGCGAGATAATGCAAAGATTGAAATTACCCGGGCTTGTCGGAATGCTTATTACAGGAATAATATTAGGCCCTTGCGTATTGAATTTAATAGCGCCCGAAATTTTAAACATTTCCGCAGATTTAAGGCAAATAGCCTTAATTGTCATACTTACAAGAGCGGGGCTCTCTTTGGATATAAACGATTTAAAAAAAGTCGGACGTCCTGCGATTCTTATGTGCTTTATTCCAGCGACTTTTGAAATAGCGGCCTCAATAATTTTTGCGCCGTTATTTTTTAAGATTTCATACTTGGAAGCAGCTATAATGGGCGCGGTTCTGGGAGCTGTTTCGCCGGCAGTTATAATACCTAAAATGCTAAAGTTAATGGAAAACGGTTATGGAATCTCAAAAAGCATTCCTCAATTAATTATGGCTGGAGCCTCAATTGACGATATTTATGTAATCGTTCTTTTTACGTCATTTATGGGAATGTACGACGGCGGCAATTTTAATTATTTAAGCCTTATTAAAATTCCAATCTCTATTGTTATCGGCTTATTGGTCGGCTTTTTGCTTGGCACTTTGTTTGTAAAATTGTTTAAAAAAATTCATATTCGCGATACTCTTAAGATATTAATATTTTAAGCGTTTCTTTTATTCTTGTTACTGTCGAAAGCATTCTTAAAGATTATATCCCTATGTCAGCCTTTTAGCCGTAATAGCTTTTGGCGGTGCTATTTTAAAACAAAATGGCATTTTAGCCGAAAGACTTTCAAAAAGGTTTTCAAAAGTCTGGGTGGCCGCCGAATTAATGCTATTCGTTTTGGTGGGAGCGTCCGTCGATATTAGCTACGCGGCAAAGGCGGGAATCGCAGCGTTTGCGTTTATTTTTACCGCTCTTGCGATACGCATATGCGGCGTGTTTTTATGTCTTATCAAAACAAAATTGAACGCAAAAGAAAGAATATTTTGCGCTATTGCGTATTTGCCTAAAGCCACCGTTCAAGCCGCGATATGCGGTTTGCCGCTAGCTGCCGGCGTAGGCGCAGGAAATATCATTTTAACCATTGCTGTGCTTGCGATTTTGATTACAGCGCCTATAGGGGCTATCGGGGTAGATTATTCTTATAAAAGAATGTTAACAAGGACAGAAATCAATGCTTTAGCGACTCCTATAATAAAAGAACCTGTGCCTGATGAGAATTTATTGTAATATCTATTTGCTTGAGATAAAAATCGGCAGCTTATTTTTAGCTGCCATTTAGATAATTTTACTACCTTAACAATTATAAGATATTATTTCTCTATTTTTTTCTTTAATTTCGCTATTTGCCATTTAATTGATTTTTGTCTGCTAAATAATAAACAATGTTTAATTTTTTCTTTAATATGAATGCTTTTTTTTATTTTTATTTTTTATTTTTTAAAAATTAAAAATATAAGGCGACTAATATTTATTAATCTTTTCTTTTAATTC
>DATCKP010000132.1:0-8267 GCA_036562165.1 Clostridia bacterium | reverse complement strand
TGAGCAAAATTATTTTTAAAGGTATATTATAAAATATTCTCACAAAACCCAAAGCCATCATCAAGGCGAAGCCTACCGCGACCACCGTCAAAAGAACGATTCCGGGTATCTCGCCCGAAGTTACCACGCCTACTTGGTTAGAAAAAACTATCAAGCCGGGTTCGGCGATAGAAACCAAAAAGCCTAATAATAACGCAGAGCCTATGGCAAGCCACAGCTTATTGGATTTTACCAAAGCCTTGCCCGTAAGGTTACCAAGCGGCGCTATGCCTATATCCACGCCTATTAAAAACAATGTCAAGCCGATTAATATTAAGACTGTTCCTATTATAAACCTTATTAAAAGGTTAGTATTTAAAGGACATATCGTAGTAAAATGCAATAATAAAACCAAAACAAAGATAGGCAAAACTGAATATAGGACTTCTTTGAATTTAGTAACGAGTATATTCAAAAGCTCTCATCCTTTATTTAATTTTTTCACAAGGTAGGATAACTAATAAATTATCCTTTTGTCAAACATTTTTTAATTTATTTTAAAATTGTATAAATCTTGTCAAATTGTGTTTTAAAATAATTTATGCATATAAGCGGCAATATATAAAGAAAATATTTATTAATCTCTATCAAAAATATAAGCCTTTTTAGAATTCAAGGAATTTCTTTTGAACGAAAAATTAACCATTACAGCTATTAATATGCCTATCGCGGTCTCCAGCGTTCTTTTTATTACATAGGCATAAGGAGGCAAATCGTCAAACGGCGCTATTAAAATAAGCATTACTACCAAAGCGCATATAGCCGAAGCGTTTTTTAGTCTTATTAAATTGCATATCAAAATGCCAAAGCCCACAGCCAAAACGGTCAAAATATACGGGTGAATATTAGCTGCGATGCTCAAATACAGCGTTCCCGCCCCTATCAAGCCGCCTAAAAAAGTGCCTATAAGTCTTTGGATGCCAAAAACTATAGATTCTTGAGGCGTAATATGCATCGTAAGCAGGGCGACCGAACTAATAAAATAAGCGTCGTTATAGCTAGAAAAATAAGCTATGGTAAGGCAAACGGCTATAGCCAGCATCGTCTTAAGCGTTCTATAGCCTAGACCGTGGGTAGATAGATATTTCCAAGCCTTTTTTATTTTTTTCATAGCCCGCCTTAAAATTAGATTATTTTTCAGCATTATACTATCATAAAAACGCTTGGCAAAATAAGTTATTAAATTACACAAAAAATCTTATTATTTGGTTCTTTAATAATAAAAAAGCGTCCTTTTTTTAAGGACGCTTGCGGTTTGTTATGATGATTATGTTATTTTGTCAAAATTGCGAAAGATTTTATGGGTTTTAGTTTAATCAATCCTGCTATTAAATTAGCGGGGAAAGTAATCAACATATTATTAAAATGCGTTACATAAAAGTTATAATCTTCGATAGCCGCTTTCAAACGCTTGTCCGTCTCTTGAACGCTTTTTAACAGATCGTTGGATATTTGGTTTTGGACTAAATCCCCTGCTAGCTTGTCTAATTCATTGTTAAAATTAATTTTTTCTTCTATTGTCATATTTTCTTTTAATTCCAAAGCGTCTTTATATTCGACAGCAGCTTTAGTCAGCAAATCGTATTTTTCGGTCAAATTTTTGTCTATATTATCTTCTGCGGTAGCTACTTTTATTAAAAGCCTTTTAAAACTGTTAACAGTGATTACCACATATAAAAGCAATAACAAGATTAAAGCGACCAAAACTATGACCGTTATATCCAGCGCGCTTAAACTTGCTGTCATAAACTTCTCCTTTGACGCGAAAAAAAAGCATTTAAGGCATTAATGGCACAAATTCGAATCTTATGAATAATTATATCAGATAAGCATGCTTAAGTCATTATTTATTGACAAAAGAATTTTGCGTAATTTATAATTAATTTATGAGAGAAAACGGACTTAAGCCTATAGCGTCTTTTTTAATAGACCATACAAAACACGACGCAGGATTTTATCTTACCACTATTCAAGATATATCGGGACGAAAAATTTACACTTATGACTTAAGATTCCGCCGTCCTAATTGCGAAGATTATCTAGACAATCCCGTAATCCACACTATCGAACATATTTTGGCGGTAACAATAAGAAACAGCGAGTATTCCGATTTAGTGTTATACTTCGGCCCTATGGGGTGCCGCACGGGATTTGACTTGCTGCTTGTAGATATCGACTACGACCAAGCTAAAGAATTGGTTATAAAATCTATTGACAAGTGCCAAGAATTTCACGACGTTCCCGGCACTACGGCAGAAGAATGCGGTAATTACAAAGAACACGATCTTGAGAGAGCAAAACAAGAGCTTTTAAAATACAAAGAGATTATACTAAGCCAAAAAAATAACAGCCCCGCAAAATAAGGGGCTGATTTTTTTATGTAAGTTTATTTAATCACAAAGCATCGCGTTTAAATCATGCGTAATTTTTATAACAAAATCGACTTTATCAATCCGCTGAAAAATTCCCAAGGCTTTCCTTCAGGCGGATAACATCTAAACGCCATTTTGGATTTTGTAACAGGGTGCGTCAATTTTATTTCGCACGCCCATAAAGCTAAGTTAAGTCCTTTAGGCATTTGACTGCCGCCGTACTTTGTGTCGCCCAAAACGGGAGTTCCTAAACTGCTCATCTGAACGCGAATTTGGTGCGGTCTGCCCGTAAGAAGCTTGATCTTTGCGAAAGATAATTTTCCGTATTCGCCCATTATCCAGTATTCGAGTTCGGCTCTTTTAGCTCCTTCGGTGGCGATAGGAACGATTTTTACGGCGTTTTCTTTGGGGTCTTTCAAAAGATAATGTATTAATCTGCCGTGTTTTTCTTTGGGAGTTCCCAACAGCACCGCTAGATAATATTTTTCGACTTCGCCTTCTCTTATCGCTTGAGAAATCCTTGACGCCGCTTTAGAAGTCTTGGCGAATACCATAACCCCGCCTGTAGGTCTGTCCAATCTATGAAGCAGTCCCAAATACACGTTGCCCGGCTTTTGCGCGGTTTCTTTGATATACTCTTTGCAAAGAGTAAACATATCTTTGTCTTTAGTTTGGTCGGGCATCGTAGGAATGTTTTGGGGTTTTACCGCGACAAGTATGTGATTGTCTTCGTAAATTACTTCCATATCATTCTCCGATAAATACGGCGCTTGCTCCGCAAGGCAATACTATATCTTCTTCTTGAGTGGGCAAAACCACTTCGTAAGCTTCTATACGGCCTTTAAACTGTTTGGTTACCTTTTTTAAGATATTGCTCATTACCGAAGGCTGAAGTCCTGTGGTATAGCTATTGATTAAGAAAAACAACGGCTTGTCTGACAAAAGCTGAGCGCATTGACGCGCCAAATCGTAAATGTTTTCTTCCAGTTTCCACATCTCGCCGTTGGGGCCCCGTCCGTAAGACGGCGGATCCATAATGATAGCGTCGTATTTATTTCCTCTTTTGATTTCTCTGTTTACAAACTTTAAGCAGTCGTCGACTATATATCTAATATTGTTAAGGTTATTGAGTTTAGCGTTTTCTTTTGCGCGTTCGACCATGCCTTTTGCGGCGTCTACGTGGGTAACTTTAGCCCCGCTTGCCGCGCATACCACGCTTGCAGCGCCGGTGTAAGCGAAAAGGTTAAGGATCGCGCAAGGGCCGCGCTTTTTGATCAGCCCTTCCATCATATCCCAATTGACCGCTTGCTCGGGGAAAAGCCCGGTGTGCTTAAAACCGGTAGGCTTTATTAAAAACGTGTAATTTTTATATCTGATCGTCCAGCTTTCGCTAAACTCGCGCAATATACGCCACTTGCCGCCGCCGCTGGAACTTCTTAGATACACGGCGTTTAGGCCCGGATAGTTTTGCATATCTATATCCGCCCGCCAAATGACCTGCGGATCGGGGCGAAGCAATATTACGTCGCCCCAACGCTCCAACTTCTGACCGTCGCCAGTGGCGATTATCTTATAATCTTTCCAATTTTGCGCTATCTTCATTTGTTATATTTTTTGCACGCTTAAAACTATTTTTTGACCGTTGATATCCCAATCTTTAGTATACCCGTCGATCGTTTTATCAAACAATTCGCGGGCCAAAACGTCTTTTTTGATGGACTCAAATTTTTCTTTAAAGACTTTTATTAAGTCTTGCGAATCGGTTTGATAGCCAATATTGATATAATCCGTAACAGCGAAGCCCGCGTCTTTACGCATTGTCTGAATCTTGCTGATAAGCTCTCTTTCGTAGCCTTCCAAGATCAGCTCGGGCGTCAAAGTGGTGTCCATAATGACGGTAATGTTGCCGTCGCTTTGAGCGTTGTAGCCTTCTTGTCTGGACACGCTGATTAATAGATCGCTTTCGGCAAGCTCAATTTGCACGCCTTTATATTCGGTCTTATATACTCCGCCGTCTTTTACGGCTTTCATTATTTCTTCCGCGCGGGTTTCTAAAACTTCTCTTACCACAGCCAAGTTTTTGCCGTATTTAGGCCCTAAAGTCTTAAGCTGCGGCTTTAGGTTGTATTGAACAAATTCCGCGGCGGATTCTATAATCTCTATCTCTTTTACGTTAAGCTCGTCCGCCAAAACGTCCAATAATTCTTGAGCGGGCTTGGGCTTGTTGGCAAGAGCTATAAACATCTTTTTCAAAGGCTGACGGTTTTTGATGTTGACCGCGTTTCTCAAAGCCCTGCCCAAAACAGCGCAGTCGATAATGGTCTGCATGCCTTCGTCAAGCTTTTCGTCAATCATGCTGTAGTCAGCCGCAGGATAATCGCAAAGATGAACGGACTCGGGCGCGGTTTTGTCCACGTTTCTTACGATGTTTTGGTAAATAGTTTCGGTAACAAACGGAACAAAAGGCGCGCATAGTTTAATTAACTGCGTCAAAGTATGATACAAAGTGGTATATGCCGCGATTTTGTCGTCGGTCATATCAGAGCCCCAGAATCTTTCTCTGTTGCGTCTGATATACCAGTTGGACAAATCGTCTGTAAACTTTTGGATTTGTCTTGCGCTGTCTATGATGTTATATTTTTCAAGCTGTTTGTCTACGTAATCGATCAAAGAGTTGAGCTCGGACAAAAGCCATTTGTCCATAAGCGTCAACTTGCAGTCTTTTAGATTATACTTGGTCGGGTCGTATTGGTCGATTTCGGCGTATAACACGTAGAACGAATAGGTGTTCCACAGCGTGCCTAAGAACTTTCTTTGAGACTCGCTTACCGCCTTGTGATAGAAGCGGCTGGGCAGCCAAGGAGCCGAAGCGGTATAGAAATACCATCTTACCGCGTCCGCGCCTTGATTATTCAAAACTTCCCAAGGATCGATGACGTTGCCTTTGTGCTTGGACATCTTTTCGCCTTTTTCGTCGCAAACGTGTCCCAAAACCAAGCAGTTCTTATACGCGGGCTTGTCAAACATTAAGGTTGAAATAGCCAATAGCGTATAGAACCAACCTCTAGTCTGGTCGACCGCTTCGGATATAAAGTCGGCGGGGAAGTGCGACTCGAATTTTTCTTTGTTTTCAAACGGATAATGATATTGAGCGAAAGGCATTGAGCCCGAATCATACCAGCAGTCGATAACTTCGGGCGTTCTCTTCATTACGCCGCCGCATTTAGAGCACTTGAAAGTTACCGCGTCTATATAAGGCTTATGAAGCTCTATGTCTTGGGTAAGACCGCCCAATTGTTTTAATTCTTCTTTGCTGCCTACGGCATGCATATGACCGCAGTCTCCGCAAACCCAAATAGGCAAAGGCGTTCCCCAGTATCTGTCGCGGGACAAGCCCCAGTCTACCACGTTTTCCAAAAAGTTTCCAAACCTGCCTTTGCCGATAGACTCGGGCAGCCAGTTGATTTGGGCGTTGTTCTTTAGAAGCTGGTCTTTGAGCGCGGTTATCTTGATAAACCAAGTATCGCGCGCGTAATACAAAAGCGGTGTGTTGCAACGCCAGCAGAAAGGATAGCTGTGCTCGTAATTGATCTCGGAGAATAACAAGCCCCTTGTCTTCAGGTCTCTTATAATATCCTTGTCAGCGTCTTTTACGAATTTGCCTTGCAAAAATCCGGTTTGCTCTACGAACAATCCGCGGTCGTTGACAAGCTGAACAAAAGGCAAGTTATACTTTTTGCCCACTCTCCAGTCGTCTTCGCCAAACGCGGGCGCGATATGGACGATGCCTGTGCCGTCCGTCAAAGTTACATAATCGTCGTTGGTAACAAACCAAGCGTTTTGATCGCCCGCAAAATCATACAAAGGTTTATATCTTACGCCTTCGTAGTCCTTGCCCTTTTTGACTTCTATAATAGAGTATTGTTCAAAATGCTTGTCTAGTAATTCTTTAGCCAAAATATATCTTACGCCGTCCGATTCGATTTCGGCGTAGTCTTCTTTGGCGTTCATACACAAAGCCACGTTGGAAGGCAATGTCCAAGGCGTAGTCGTCCAAGCCAAGAAATACACGCGGGGACGATCGGCTAATTCGAATTTAGCGACTATAGATTTTTCGGTAACGTCTTTATAGCCTTGGGCAACTTCGTGGCTGGACAAGGCCGTTCCGCAACGGGGACAATAAGGAACAATTTTGTGTCCCTTATAAATCAATCCGCGGTCAAAAATTTGTTTCAGCGACCACCAAACTGATTCAATATATCTGTCGTCGTAGGTTATATAAGGGTTGTCCATATCGACCCAATAACCTACGCGTTCGCTCATCTTTTCCCATTCGGTTTTATATTTCCATACGCTTTCTTTGCACTTATTGATAAAAGGCTCGATACCGTATTTCTCTATTTCGGGTTTTCCGTCAATGCCTAATAGCTTTTCTACTTCCAATTCGACGGGAAGACCGTGAGTATCCCAACCCGCTATGCGATCAACATGATACCCTTTCATAGTCTTGTATCTAGGTATTATGTCTTTCATTACGCGGGTTAAAATATGACCGATGTGCGGCTTGCCGTTAGCCGTAGGCGGACCGTCGTAGAAAGTAAATTCGGGTTTTCCCGCGGTTTTTTCTAACGTCTTTTGGAAAATGTTATTTTTCTTCCAAAACTCGATTACCTTTTGTTCTCTTTGGCAAAAATCTAAAGAACTGTCTACCTTGTCGTACATTGTCAGATGCTCCGAAAATATAAAAAAATTACAAAATTTTAAAAAAACTTAATCTTAATTATCGTGTAATCGCTAAATTTTGTCAAGAATATTGTTAAACGTTAGCCAATCCGACGAAGTAATAACTGCCAAAACGGGCGCTGTATTGTCTCCGTAACGGGTCAAAAGCGCCGCCTTAAGACGCGGTTTATGAGCGCAAACGGTCAAAACGTCTATTATGCTTGAGCTTGACGACATAAACACGTATTCGTCGTAGTCGATACGGGCCACGTCGCGCAGTTTGATTTTTTTGATGTCGTCAAAGTTTAACGTTTGCTTTGTTTGCAATATCTTGATTAAAACGTTGAGAACTTGCTTGGAGTTTACTATGCCTATCACCCTGTCGCCTTGATAGACAGGGATATTGGAATAATTATGTTTATATATCGCTTCTATAAGGTCGTATACGCTGTCTTCGTCTTGAAAAGCTATTATTTCTCTTTTTTTGACTACGTCGATCGCCAAAGGCGGAGAAGTAAGAAGCTTGGCTATATGGCAGATTAACTCTACCACTTCGTCGTTGGGCTGGGCTATGATCTTGTCAGTAGATTTGTGGACTATTGCGTTTCTAAGCCTGCCAAAGTCGTATAATTCGTCCGAATATTTTTTGATTAATTGGTTTTGATTGGACGTCTGCCTTATAAGCTCTGAAAAAGATATATTGTCTTTGTAGCCGTATTGAACGCGCAGCGTTCTATCGATAATGTTATACGCTTCTATAAATTTGGACGCATTGGAAACCATAAGGATATTATAACATATAGAGTAAAAATACAAAAATAATAAATAATTGCATGTTTTTCCGAAGAGCAGTTAATAACCTAAAAGAGTGTTAAAGATTATTTTCGCATGCCTGTTATATTGTTTAAAATTCGCATTATTTTTGTCAAATAAAGTTTTTCCAAAAAATTACCCTTGCTAAAATTACGATTATCATTTATAATTATTACGCTGTGCTAGGCGGGGAGCTAGCGGTGCCCTGTACCTGCAATCCGCTATAGCAGGGCCGATGGTTTCTCGCGGTGCGTCTTATGGAAAGCTGGAGTATGTAAGGAGCGTTGATATCGGGGTCTTATGCAATGGCAAACCGTGAAC
>DATCKP010000131.1:0-17127 GCA_036562165.1 Clostridia bacterium | reverse complement strand
CGCTACAACGGTTTTCAAGACCGCCGCTTTCGACCGCTCAGCCAACTCTCCATATTAAAAACGCTTAATCATTATAGCAATACTAGTCAGGGTTGTCAATTGAGCGTTTGTAAATACGCCTTGGCTGTCTCTGTAAAAATATCGTCAAAATTATATAAACGCGGTCTTTTTAAAAGCCCGCGCAGGTTTTTTGATTATAAATCTTTATAAAAAAACTTAACGCAGAATATGCTTACCGCTTATTTTCCCAAGCAGAACTTTTCAAAAATCCTGTCTATAATGGCTTCGCTTACCGTTTCGCCCGTAATCTCGCCAAGAGCCTGCCACGCGTCTTTTAGGTCTATGGCCATCAAATCAGGCTGATCGGCGGCAAGGGCGTTTTTTAGGCTGTTATAGGCTCTGTTTATGGCGTCTATATGACGGGTATGGGTGAGCAAAAGCCCGCCGCTTAAAATCTTGCGGTCGATAAACATATTATATATTTTTTCCTTAAGCTCGGTTATGCCTTCGCCGTTTTTCGCGCTTATTAATATATCCGCGTTTTCTTTGGAAGCGGAAAGATCCGATTTGTTTTTTACTATGATGATATTCTTTTTGTCTATCTGCTCTAATAACTTTTTGTCTTCTTCGCCAAAAGTGTTGTCAATCAAAAACAAAACCACGTCAGCGCTTTGAATGCTTTTATACGACCGCTCTATGCCCATTCTTTCTATCGTATCGTCAGCTTGCCTTAAGCCCGCGGTGTCCGTGATTATAAAATTAACGCCTTTATACGAATAGACTTCGTCTATAGTATCGCGCGTAGTGCCCGGAATATCGGTCACTATGGCGCGGTCGTATTCTAACAAAGCGTTTAAAAGGCTGGACTTGCCTACGTTGGGCTTGCCCGCGATCGCCACCTTTATTCCGTCTCTTACGAACTTCGCGGTGTTTTGGGTGTCTTTGAGTTTTTGAAGCTCGCCGATAAACTTTTGAATCCGCTCTTTAGCTTCGTCAAGAGCCATAGCTTCCAAGTCTTCTTCAGGATAATCTATAGCGGCTTCTAACTCCGCCAAAATGTCCGTTATCTCGTCCTGCATCTTAACGCATTGCTTGTTAAGCGCTCCTTCCAAAAGCTTATATCCCGCGTTGACTTGGGCTTCGCTTTGGGCGTTTATCATCTCTATCACGCCTTCCGCTGAGCTTAAGCTTATTTTTCCGTTTAGAAAACCGCGTTTTGTAAATTCGCCCGGCTCGGCCATGCGCGCTCCCAGCTCAAGACATTGATTGAGCACGCCCAAGGTAAGAGCTTGTCCGCCATGCAGATGAAATTCCACGACGTCTTCGCCGGTGTAAGAATTGGGGGCTTTAAAATATACAAACAAGCCTTGGTCGGAAAAGTTTTTGGTCTTTACCTTGCCTAGATACATCTTTCTAGGCTCTATGTGTTCCCAATCGGCACGGTAAGGGACAAATAGTTTTTGGGCTATCTCAAAAGCCTGTTCCCCGCTCATTCTGACGATGGATATTCCGCCCGTGCCAATGGGCGTTGATATAGCGCAAATAGTGCTCATTTTTTCTAAACCTTAAAATTATTATTAAAAAGGCTTCCCTTTTTTATGAAAGCCTTTTTAAAAAAAAGATTATTCGATTTCTAAAGAATTACGTTTTATCAAAGTTCCCATCGTATAACCGGTATATTTTGGGGTCGGAGCAGGGTTTAAAATCGCGGGATTTGATTTGGATTTGCTGGAATCCGCGAAAACTTTGCCGTTTTTTTGGGATTTTTTGAAATTCTTTTTGTTTTTGTTATTTCGTCTATTGTTGTTAAATCTATTATTGGTTCTAGATTTTGCTTTTACGTTTTTACGCTCGAAAGCGGGCTTTAAATTAGTCGGAACAATAACAATCGCTCTGCGGGGTTCTTCGCCTTCGCTGTGAGTGGTAACTCCGGGGAAGCTATGAAGCGCGGTGTGGATTATGCGTCTTTTGTAAGGATTCATGGGCTCTAGTTTAATCTTTTTGCCGGTTTTTACGGCTTTTTCAGCCATCGAATGAGCGTATTCTTCTAGTTCGGCTTCTCTTTGAGCCCTGTAGCCTTCGCTTTCTAAAATAACTCTTTTGTATTGATCTTCGCCTTTGTTGGCCGACAGCGCCGCAAGATACTGCAGCGCGTCAAAAACTTCGCCGTTATTGTCAAACAACAAAGACAAGTCCGTTCCTACTATGTTTAATACAGCTTCTTCGTCGTCTTCTTCTACGTCCACAAGCGCGCCCAGTTTGATAATCTTAAAAAATCCTTCCAAAAAGCTTTGGGCTTTTTCGCCCACGGTGTCTTTTTTTGTAAGTCTTACTTTGGCCTTTGTAAATAGCCCGCCTGCCGACAAAACTTCAGTTTCCACCTTATCAATAGAACATCCAAGCTGCTGCAGGCCTTTTTGAATAGCTAGCTCTACGGTCTTATCCTGCACTTCGATAGTTTTCATTTTCTTACCTCTAAAATCGTTCTTTAAGAAATTGTTTTATTTAACAACCCTGCGCCTGTAAGGAGATCCTTGTTCTTTCTTTTGGTCTAATAATTTTAATATGCCGTTAGTCGCCAATGTGACTAATAAGGTCATCAAGGAGTTGACCGTCATATAAAGCGTAAACGCCGACGATTGCGACAACGCGAAATAGCCGATCATAAACGGCATCATAATCATCATAATTTTCATCGATCCCATCGTGTTAGGATCGGCAGCGTTCTTTTGCTGGCGCAGGCTCAAAAATGTGTTCAAAATATTTAATCCTACGGATAAAAAGACTAGGATTAAATAACCGTTCCATTGACCTTTATATTTATATTGTATTACGCCCATTATGGCATTATAATCAGCTTTAGCGTCTTCGTTTATCTTAGTCGAGCTATAAAATTCTTTTTGGGACGGAATGGGGTTGACCCAAGTATCAGGCCGCCAAATGTTTTTTATCCACAAAAACGAGTCTTTGCTGTGGGCTTCGTATTCTTCGTAAACCAGTTTTTGAGCGACATATTTTACCACTTCTTCGTATTGGCGCAATTTCAAATCAGCCGATTGTATGTTTTCCAAAGTAAAGACATTATCGCCCCTTTCTATGCCGCTATAACCTAATTTGGTTTCGATAATTTTTAGAATTTCTTCTTCGGTCTTATCCTTTTTGACTGAATCGGACAATAAAGCTATTTGGAAATCAATCCATTCGTTGTTATTGGCGTTAGCTTCGTCTACTTTTTCTTGGGTATCAGGGCTTTCTACATAGGTAGTATATACTTCATAAAGCTTTTCATACCTTTGCTCGTTGATAACTTGAGCCGTTCCGGTGTAGCCGTAAATTAAGGTGATAAAGATAAAAAACGTCAACAAAGTGGAAAGACAGGTCGAAAACGCCCCGTAGCCATATTTTTTATACAGCGCGCTTGTCCTTTTTTGGAGCTCTGCAGGGTTGTTGGCATACTGCTTGTTAAGCCGCTCCAGTTCAGGACGCATTTTTTCCATTATTTTAGCGTTATCAAGCGTCTTCTTTCTGCTGAAGAAATCTAAAGGAAACGTGATTATCTTTAACGCTACCGTAAGAAGTATGACGCGCAGACCATAGTTTTGGATAAACGCCAGCGCTTTGAGCAATACCCATTTCCAAAACGTGGTCATAAAAAATTCCGCAATTACATTAACCATTTCATGTCTCCTTTGGGATTATCAGGCACGGGGTCGAAACCGCCCTTGTTCCACGGCGCGCATCTAAATATTCTTTTTATACCCAAAAAAACCCCATAAATTCCAAACTTCTTAATAGCTTCGATCATATAAGTAGAACAGGTTGGAGTATAAATACACGCATTGGGCAATAAAGGCGATATAGCTATTTTATAAAATCTTACTAAACTTATTAAAATCCATTTCATACTTCAGAAGAACTTTTGGGTTTGGAAGAATTTATAATCGCGTTTGCCTGTTGTATCGCCTGCTCTATATATCTTAAAATCGTAGAATATTCGGTTTCGACAAAATCAAAATTATTATGGGCGACAAAAACGTAATTATAACCTTTTGTCATTTTGTTAAGATTTGCCCTAATGCACTCTCTAATGCGCCGTTTAGCTCGATTGCGAACGCACGCTTTGCCGATTTTATTGCTTACAGAAATACCGATTTTAATTCCAGAGTTTTTGGCCTTGACAAAAAACAAAGTCACCGCATTATTTTTTACGCTTTGACCGTTACGGTAAACATAACGAAACTGGAAGTCTTTTCTTAAACGATATTTCTTGCTAAGCATCTACTAAACTAAAACGAAAAAATTATTTCGCTCCCAAAGGCGCAGGCGCGATATGCTTTCTGCCTTTTGCGCGTCTTCTCTTTAATACGCGTCTTCCGCCGGAAGTTCTCATTCTTACTCTAAAACCATGGACTTTAAGACGAGCGCGTTTTTTAGGTTGATAAGTCCTTTTCATTTATGTTCCTCTCTTATTATTAGTATTTTTTTGATTTTGTCACAGGGTTATTATATCGGCATTCCTAAAGCTAGTCAAGCGGCATTAAGCACTTTAGTTTTATTTGAAGTTTTTTAAACTTTGCTGTCTTCTTTTAAGTCTTCTCTTTTGGTTTCCAAAATATTATCGTCGATTTCGTGGATGTCTTCTAAAGCGATCAACAATTCCATATTATTTTCTTCTATGGCGTTTTTGCGGGCAAGCTCGTAATTCGAAATTTTACGCAAAAGCAGTTTATTAAACAAATCCTTTTTCGTCTTAAGCGAAATATATCCTATCACGCTTACCAAAGCCCCGCCCAGCATCATAACAAGCATATCTATCATCGTATCCACAAGCCCCGTGCCTTGCGTATAGGCGTTTACGCCTGTGCCTACGTCTACCAGACCGTCCTTCCAGCGCTGCATATTAAGCTTAAACGCCGAGTCCATCATAAACTCAAACAATTCCCATACGTAGCTTACGGCAAGGCAAAAACAAAACGAAAACAACGAAACAAAAAAGGGCGAAAGCTTTTTGTATTGGTCGCCGCTGTTGTTAAGAAGGTTTATCATCGAAAAACCAAGCAGCGCGAAAGCAAGCCCGTTTAGCGTGTGCAAAGTCTTGTCAAACCACATCAAGTGGTCGTAAGCTCTAAAAATTTCGCCTAAAATAAAATGCGCGTAAATAAGCAAAACGGCCACAAGCTGTAATATGGACGGGATATAAATCTTAAACCTGCGCTGGATAAAAGCGGGTATGTTTATGGTAATAAGCGCGCCCACGCACAGCGCGATGTTCATAATGACGCGTTCGACGTCGTCTGGAGTTAAAAACAAATTTATAATGGACGCCGCTAAAATTACCAATATAGATAATTGAAGCAAAAAATATACGAGTTTAGTAATATACGCTGAGCGCGGCAAGCTTTTTCTTAATTTCTTTCTTTTTATAGCCTTTTCAGACCGCTCCCGCTTGGTCAATCTCTCTTTAGGCATGCTTTAAACCTATGAATTAATTAAGTAACAATCCTATTAATAATCAACCCTTGACGCGTATGGGCAGTATTAAGAACAAATAATCTCCTTCGCCCACGGACGTAATAACGCAAGGGCTTTCGGGCTTGTTGAACTTGAGCTTCACAAAATCGTCGTTTACCGCTTTTAAGGCTTCTGTTAAGAATCTTACGTTAAACGCTATATATATGTCTTTTCCTTCGAGTTTGATCGCCACTCTTTCATTGATAGACGCAAAATCCGCGTCCGAGCTTATCTGCATAAGATTGCCTTTTAAGTCCAATCTTACTTGGTTAGTCTTGGTATGCCTTGTAAGCAAAGAAGCGCGCTCCAGGCTGTCTTCGAATTGCTTTTTGTTTACGGTAACTTCGGTCAAAAATTCTGCGGGCAAAATCTGCTTATAGTTAATATAATCGCCTTCAAGAAGCCTTGTCAAAACCTTGGTAGAGCCTATGTCTATCTTTAGCAAATTGCGTTGACGGAACACAGTTACTGTTTCGTTGCCGTCTTCCAATAGTTTTACTACTTCCTGCAAGCTTCTAGCGGGGACGATTATGGACATGGAAGCCGAAGACTCAGTCAAAGCCTTTTGGCATCTTGCCAGCCTGAAGCCGTCCAGCGCCACGGCGGTTATTGTTTTGTCTTCTATTTCCAACAAAACGCCTTGCAGTATAGGGCGGGCGTCGTCGTCGGCCACGCTGAAAACTACTTTGTTAATTAAGTCCCTAAACTCTTTTTGGGGCATTGAGAAATATATGGATTCGTCTATTTCATTGATAGAAGGATATTCGTCCACGTTCTGCGTTCTTATATCGCTTGCGGAATCTTGATATCTTATTTTAAACAGATTGCCGTCGGTAAGATAAAGCTCTATTTGTCCGTCCGTCATCTTGCGGGTGTATTCCGCAAAAAATCTGCCGTTTACCAAAGTCTCACCTTCGATTTCCACTTCGGCGCGGATAGTATCTTCTATGGTAAGGTCCAGATAAGTAGCTACCAGCCTTAAACAATCGTTTTGAGCGGTAAGTTTGATGTTTTCTAAGATAGGGTTAGGCGTTCTTTGGCTTAAAGCTTTGGACACTTTCATAACGGCTTGCGCCAAATCCAGACCGTTGCAAATAACTTTCATAAAACAATTTTCTCCGTTAAATTTTTCCACTTTATTATAACACAATACAGGCATCTAAACAAACAAACATAAAAGCCGCCTATTATATTAAAGAGCGTTTTAGTTACAAGTTTAAGACTTTTTGTCAACAAATGTGATAAAATTATTAAGTAATGTATATAGAAAGGATCGTTCTAAAAAATTTTAGAAACTATTCCGCCGCTCAACTTGCTCCCGCCAAGACCGCCAACATATTTATGGGTCAAAACGCCCAAGGCAAAACCAACTTGGTGGAGGCGGTGTATTATCTTTGCGTGGGCAAATCCCCCCGCACTCCCAGAGAAAAAGAGCTAATACAACGCGGCCAAGACCAAGCCTATTTAAGAATAGACGCCGTCAAAAAGACGGGTAAGGTCAAAATAGAAGCGTATCTTACCCGAAGCGAAAAGCGGCGGATAAGCATAAACGATATTCCCGTCAAAAAAATAGCCGAGCTTATGGGAACGGTCAAGGCGGTGTTTTTTTCGCCCGACGAGTTGAAAATAATCAAGGAATCGCCCGCCGACCGCAGAAGATTTTTGGACATAGATTTGAGCCAGCTTTCCAAAAGCTATTTTTATAACCTTACAAGATATAATAGAATACTAGCCCAAAGAAACAAATTATTAAAATCCCAAAAAAACCTAAACACCGTGGATATTTGGGACGAGCAATTAGCCGAGTGCGCGGCGCAAGTGGCGTATAAGCGAAAAGAGTTTTTGGCAAGGCTTGCCGATTTCGCCCGCGAAGCTCAAAGCTATCTGACCGACGGCAAAGAAAATTTGACGGTGCGATACGAAGGATTGGAAGGCGAGACCCCCGAAGAGATTAAGCGAAATTTTTTGAGCCGCCTAAAAAAAGAATTAGATTACGACATAGAACGCGGATACACCAATTCGGGCGTTCACAAAGACGACATAGCCTTGTTGGTAAACGGCGTGGACATTCGCGCGTTCGGCTCCCAAGGCCAGCAGCGAACTGCAGCGCTTGCTTTGAAACTTGCCGAGCTTGAGATCTTTAATAATTTGAGCAAAGAAACGCCTATCCTGATCCTAGACGACGTATTCAGCGAGCTAGACAAATTGCGCAGAAACAGGCTGTTAGAACGAATAAAAAATATCCAAACCTTTATTACCTGCACCCATTTTGACAGCGACATACAAGCGTCCGTATACGAAGTAAAAGCGGGCGAGATCCTCAAAAAAGCTTAAGAAATTTTATAAGCGAATATTTTTATCCGTTTCCGACAAAACAAGCGTTATTTTGGCAATCTTTTTAGTTACATTTCCTAAAGCCCGCTTGTCATATTTTTTTGTCCTTGCGAATATCTTGTGAATATCTACAAAGAATACAAGGAATTCTACATTTCCATAGGCGTATCCAATAAAATGTGGATAAATCTGTGGATAAGTGGACAAAATTGCCGCCTTTTTAGGCGTTTTCGACATTTTATGCGTTTTTAAAATAAAATTTTGTTCGCTTATATATGGATAACCCTGTGGTTATGTAGATAAGTATTTACATTGTGTTTACAGTAATTAAAAAAAGACATCTTATAGCCGCTTCTTTAATCTTAATATTTATAATCGCAATAAGCGCCGTCACCATTAATGCCGCGCTGGCTTACAAACGCCTGCCCAAGCTAGACTATACCGTGGTAATCGACGCCGGACACGGCGGCATTGACTCCGGGGTAGTAGGCGTAACCACTAAGGTAAAAGAAGCCGAGCTTAATCTTAAGGTCGCAAAAAAACTTGAGAAGACCCTAAAAGACTACGGCTTTAACGTGGTAATGACGCGGACAAACGCCAACGGTTTATACGGGCTTCACACAAAAAACCGCAAAAGACGCGATATGGAAGAGCGCGCCCGCATAATCCACGAAGCCAAGCCTGACGCGGTGATAAGCATTCATATGAACTATTTTTCTCAATCCAAACAGCGCGGCGCCCAAGTTTTTTACAAAAAAGACAACGAACAAGGCAAAGAATTGGCAAAATGCATCCAAGAAGTTTTGGCGCTTAATATAGAACATTGCAACAGAATATATCTTCCGGGGGATTATTATATACTTAACTGTTCTGATTATCCCGCTGTAATAGTGGAATGCGGATTTTTGTCCAACGCTTACGACGAACAGCTCTTAATCACAGACGAATATCAGCAAAAATTGGCTTATTACATAACATTAGGAATAATGAAATTTTTAAATATCGACCCTTATCAAATAATAAAATTTGACATATTATAATGTTTAAGTTTGAGGTTTTAAAGCAAAAAACGCCGCTTTTTTTAAGCGGCTATATTTTTTATTAAATCAAAAATATTATCAAAAAAAGTCGTTTGATAATAAAATCTTAACTATATTAACTTTTGTTCTTTTTTCCGGGTTATGTTATAATTTCAAGTATGACAATAGATCCAAAAAGCGCGTTTTACGCCGATCCCTTGGTGCTCGCTTGGATAGGCGACGCCTATTTGACGCTGGCTATAAGAGAATGGCTTGTTAATCAAAGTTCGGCGGGATCGGGCGCGTTGCATGTTAAAATGAAATCTTACGTAAGCGCCCCGGCTCAAGCGCGCGTTTGGGAGAGAATATACGATTATCTTACCGAAGAAGAAAAAGATTTGGGCAGGCGCGCTCGAAACCGTCATAACACCAGCATGGCAAAAAACTCTTCCGTAGCGGATTACAAAAAGGCCACCGCCTTAGAAGCGGTTTTGGGATATTTGTATCTTACCAAAAACACTCAAAGATTAGAAAGCTTGTTTTCTTTGATGGTTCAAGAGAATAATTAAAATAGGATATTTATAATGGCCATAAAAAGCGTAAAACCTAAGGTAACACTTTTGAGATATACTCCGGAGTCCGAAAAAACGGTGGCGCTTGCCGCTAAACTTTGTTATTCGGACTTGGATATAGACCAATTAAAGACAGACATAGAGCTCAAAGACACTTCTAAGTTTATAGATATGCTCATTAAGATGGGGCATTTGTCGCCCATTGAGCACGCAAGCTTTACTTTTTCCATAGAAGGCGTGTCCAGAGCGTTTTTGGCTCAAGTAACAAGGCACAGAATTGCAAGTTTTTCGGTAAAATCCCAAAGATACGTAGGCGCGGACAAGACTTTTAATTACATAATACCGCCGTCTATTCAAGCTTTGGGACAAGACGCGGTCGAAGAATACCAAAAACAAATGGAACAGATACATAACTGGTACACGGCTTGGCAGCAAAGGCTGGGCAATAAGGGCGAGTCTAGCAACGAAGACGCTAGATTCCTGCTTCCCAACGCGGCCGAAACCAAGCTTATTATGACTATGAACGCGCGCGAGCTTATGCATTTCTTCTCTTTAAGGTGCTGCAACCGCGCACAATGGGAGATAAGAGAAGTCGCGTGGCTTATGCTGCAAGAAGTTATAAAGGCAGCGCCCAACCTGTTTAAAAACGCCGGGCCGTCTTGCGTAAACGGCGTTTGCAAGGAAGGCAAGATGACTTGCGGCAAGGCAGAAGAAGTAAGGTCGCGCCAGAAAGAGTTGTTTGCTTCTTTAGATAAAGGGCAATAATCCAATAAAAAAAGGAAGTTACGGTATTGAAAATAATAGGAAGAAACGCGGTAAGCGAAGCTTTAAAATCTAATCTGACTATAGAAAGACTGGCGGTAGCCAAAGACCTAAAAGACGCCCAAGCCAACAGGCTTATAAACATCGCGAGAAGCAAAGGCGTAAAAATCGTATTTTTAGACAAAACGGTATTAGACAAAGAAAGCAACGGCAAAAGACATCAAGGCTTTATAGCCGACGTTACGGATTATCAATATTGTTCGCTGGAAGACATCTTGCAAAGCGCGGCGGAGCAAGGCCAAGACCCGCTTATTGTCATATTGGACGGCGTGGAAGACCCGCATAACCTAGGCAGCGTGTTAAGGGTCGCGGAATGCGCCGGCGTCCACGGGGTGATTATCCCCAGACACCGTTCGGCAAGCGTCAACGAAACCGTTATAAAAGTATCGGCGGGCGCTGCCGCGCATATTAAGGTCGCCAAGGTAACTAATGTAAACGATGCTATACGCCGGCTCAAAGAGCAAAACATAAAAGTATTAGCCGCTGAAACCGGCGGACAAAACATCTACCAAGCCGACCTAAAAGGCCCTTTGTGCATAGTCGTCGGCGGCGAAGACACAGGCGTAAAACAATTGACCAAAAAACTTTGCGACGGAACAATCACTCTGCCTATGTTCGGCAAAGTCAATTCGCTTAACGCGTCGGTTGCGTGCGGAGCGGTCATTTATGAAGTTATCAGACAGCGAAACTTTGGTTGAAAAAGCCCGAAAAGGCGATGACGGAGCTATAGAGCAAATCTTAAGCGCTTATAAAAACCGAATCAAAAGACTTGCCCGAGCCTATTTTTTGGTGGGCGGGGACACGGACGACCTTATACAAGAAGGAATGATAGGGCTTTATAAAGCCATCAGGGATTACGACTGCTCTAAAGGAAATTTTTCCGCGTTTGCAGACCTATGCATTACGCGGAATATGCAGTCGGCGGTAAAAAAATCCCAAAGACTAAAACACCGCGCGTTAAACGAGTCTTTGAGCCTGAACAACGACGCAGGCGAAGACGAAGAATTTATAGATTACATAATAGATCCTAACGCTCAAAACCCTTTGGACATATTATTGAAAGACGAAGAGACCGAAAACCTAAAAACTTTGATAGAGACCAAACTTTCCGAGCTTGAAAAACGCGTGCTTAATTTATATCTTGAAGGGCTGTCGTACAACGAAATCGCAGACAAAATCACAAAAAGCCCCAAAGCCGTGGACAACACCTTGCAGCGCATAAAAAATAAATTAAAATTATCGGGATAACTATGGGATACACCGCATTATACCGCAAATACCGTCCTAAAACTTTTGAAGAAGTGGCAGGGCAAGACGCGGTCAAGCAGACCTTAATCAACCAAATTAAAAATGACCGCATAGGCCACGCTTACCTGTTTTGCGGCAGCCGCGGCACAGGCAAAACCACGGTGGCGCGTATTTTCGCTCGCGCGGTTAACTGTTTAAGCCCGGTAAACGGCTCGCCCTGCGGCGTTTGCGAAATTTGCAAGATAGAAGACAATATAGACATTATTGAGATAGACGGCGCGAGCAGCAACGGCGTAGACGCTATAAGAGAATTAAAAGAGCAGGTAAAATATCCGCCCGTCAACAGCAAGTATAAAGTTTATATCATAGACGAAGTGCATATGCTGACGGCGAGCTCTTACAACGCCTTACTAAAAACATTGGAAGAGCCGCCCAATTACGTAATATTTATTTTAGCTACTACCGAGCCTCACGAAATCCCGCCTACGATTTTGTCCAGGTGCATGCGGTTTGACTTTAAGCTTGTGCCTACCCAAAAAATAGCCGAAATAATCGCGAGCGTATTTAAAAGCTCGGATATAAAAGCTTCCAAAGAAGCCATAGAGCTCATCGCGCGAAGCGGAATGGGCAGCGTCCGAGACGCTTTGTCTATAGCCGATATGTGCGCGGGCTTTTGCGCAAAAGAAGTGACTTATAACGACGCTCTAGAGCTTTTAGGCGGGGCGGACATAAAAGTCATAGGGGAGCTTGCGGAATATATCCTAAAAAGCGACCTAAACCAAAGCTTAAGAGTAGTAAACTCCTTGGCGGAATCCGGCAAAAGCGTTAACATAATCGCCCGCGACCTTACTACATATTTTAGGAACTTAAGCGTAATAAAGGTCTGCAAAAATCCTAACGACATATTAGGACTGCCCCGAGAAACGCTCGAACAGCTTCAAAAACAAGCTAGTACAGCCGATTTAGACAAAATCACCGTTTGCATAGACATATTCAGCTCGCTTGACCAAGACCTAAGATTCGGGCTTAACCCGCGCGTTACTTTAGAAAACGCCGTCATAAAAGCGGCTAGGTTATTGGTCAATACCCCTAACGCTATTTTGGCAAGATTAAAAGAGCTTGAGAATACATTAAACAATTTAGAGAATTTAAGCGTTCAAACCGCCCCAAAAAACGAAATTAAGGCTGATCTTGAAGAGCCAAAAAAAGCTCCTGACCAAACAGAAGAATTAAGTTCGGCAAAGCTAGATTCATCTCAAAACCCAACAACGCAACAAGAGTCTATAGACCAGTCTCAAGACGAAGCCATTGCATCCCCCGAATTTTTTGAAGACGCGTTCGAGGATCTGGCTCCGCCCGAAAGGAAGGGGCAATTTATCGCGCCGGAAGAGTTGTTTGACGAACATAGCGAGACTTCGCATTCAGCTCAAAAAAAATTAGGGGAATTGGCTTTTAAGCTTCGAGAAAAAGGCGAACTTTTGATATACTATCAAGTAACCAATAATATAGAAAAAGTTAAGCTTGAAAAAGACGCGTTTTTGGCGACCGTCAGCGACCAAAACGCATATAAATTCTTAAGCGACCAAAAAATCGTAAAAAAGATAGAAGATTTATTAGACGGACTAAAGTTTAAGGCGGTTTTAACCGAAGCGCAGCCCGAGATAAGAGAAGAAAGGATAAAAAAGCTAAAAGAGCTTGCGGGCAATAAGCTGATAATAAAATAATCAAAGGAGTAATTTATGGCAAATTTTGGAAGATTCGGAATGGGCGGAATGAATATGCAGCAAATGATGAAACAGGCGCAAAAGCTGCAAGAAAGCATAAAAAAAGCCCAGGAAGAGCTTGAAAACGCCGAAGTGGAAGGCACGGCGGGCGGGGGAATGGTAACCGTAAAAATTAACGGCAAAAAGAAACTGTTGGCTATTCAGATAAAACCCGAAGCCGTAGACCCCGACGACGTCGAGATGCTGGAAGATTTGATTATGGCGGCTTTTAACGAAGCTTTTGACAAAGCCGACGAACTATACGCGCAAAAGATGGGAATGTTTGGCGGATTGATATAAAGAACTATGAGAAGCTTAAACTTAGAGCCTTTGGACAGGCTGATTAACGAGTTTACCAAGCTGCCCGGCGTAGGCTACAAGACGGCGCAACGCTACGCTTACGCGGTAATAAACGATATGTCGCTCGAAGACGCGAAAATCTTCGCGCAGGCGGTTGTGGACGCCAAAGAAAAAATCAAATATTGCAGCGTTTGCGGCAACTTTTCGGACAAAGACGTCTGCTCTATTTGCTCCGAAAGAAAATCGGATATTATCTGCGTAGTAAGCGAGCCTAAAGACGTTTTGGCCTTCGAAAAGGTAAGGGATTTTAACGGCGTGTATCACGTTTTGCACGGCAATATAAGCCCTTTGCAGTCCAAAGGCCCGGACAATATCAACTTAAAGCAGTTAATCAACCGCGTAAGCTCGGGTAATGTCAAAGAAGTCATCTTGGCTACGGACACTACGGTGGAAGGCGAAGCCACCGCCGTTTATATAGCCAAGCTTTTGAAAACTTTGGGAGTCAAAACCACGCGTATAGCGCAAGGCTTGGCGGCGGGAAGCGATATAGAATACGCGGACGAAGTTACCTTAACCCAAGCGCTTAATAACCGAAAAGAAATTTAATTAACCATTACATATAGGAGAAAGGCTATTATGGCAGACAAAGAGTTTGTAAAAGAGATCGCGGACATAGAAAGCGATTTTACGCAATGGTACACCGACGTTATTCTGAAAACTGAGCTTGTCGATTACGGCCCGGTAAAAGGCACAATGGTCATTCGGCCTTACGGTTACGAAATATGGGAATATATCCAAAAAGAGCTTGACGAAAGAATAAAGCTTACGGGCCATAAAAACGCGTATTTCCCGCTTTTTATCCCCGAAAGCTTTTTGCAAAAAGAAGCCGAGCACGTTGAAGGCTTTGCTCCCGAAGTGGCAAGAGTAACGCATATCGGTCAAGAGCCTTTGGCGGAAGCGTTAGTCGTGCGTCCTACTTCCGAGACGATAATATGCGATATGTATTCGCGTTGGATACAGTCATATAGAGATTTGCCCTTGCTTATCAACCAATGGGCTAACGTGGTAAGATGGGAAAAGACCACAAGGCCGTTTTTAAGAACGTCCGAGTTTTTGTGGCAAGAGGGTCATACCGTTCACGCCACCGAAGAAGAAGCCATAGAAGAAACCATAAAAATGCTTCAAGTCTATCAAGACTTCTTAAAGGAAGTGCTGGCTATTCCGGTTTTGGCGGGCAAAAAGTCGCCTAAAGAAAAGTTTGCGGGCGCTGTCGACACTTACAGCATAGAAGCTATGATGAAAGACGGAAAAAGCTTGCAAGCCGGAACTTCTCACTACTTAGGCCAAAACTTCTCCAAAGCGTTTAACATAAGATTTTTGGACAAAGACGGCGTTCATAAATACGCTTATCAAACGTCGTGGGGAGTAACTACGCGTCTTATTGGGGCTTTGATAATGGTGCACGGCGACCAGCGCGGGCTTGTTCTGCCGCCTAAAGTCGCGCCTATCCAAGCGATAATTATACCTATCGCCGCCAAAAAGCCCGAAGTAATGCAAAAATGCGAAGAAGTTCTAAACGCTCTAAAGGCGGCCGGCATAAGAGCCCAAATCGACTCAAGCGACGCCTCTCCCGGCTGGAAGTTTAACGAATACGAAATGAAAGGCGTGCCTTTGAGAATAGAAATAGGGCCTAGAGACATTCAAAACGGCATCGCTATGGTATTAAGGCGCGATACTCTAACCAAGATCGAAATCAAACTAGACAGCCTTGCCCAAGAAGCCAAGGCGCTGTTAGATACTATTCAAACTGATATGTATAATAAAGCTGACGATTTCTTGCGTTCGCATATTACGGTGGTAAGCAATTTGCAAGAAATGGAAGCCGCTATACAAAACAAGCATTTCGCGCTTTCGATGTGGTGCGGCGACCGCGCTTGCGAAGACTTAGTAAAAGAAAAACTTCAAGCCACCTCGCGCAATATGCCTTTTGACCAGACTCCTTGCGGAGATAAATGCGCGGTTTGCGGCAAAGAAGCCAAGCACAAAATATACTGGGGCAAGGCGTATTAAGGCGTTACGCAAGCGTTGCTAACTTGCGATATTTTGTGATAATATTTAGGAAAAAACACGGGACTAATCGAAATGAAATACAAACTTTTTACTTCCGAAAGCGTGACCATAGGGCATCCTGACAAGATTTGCGACCAGATTTCTGACGCCGTTTTGGACAGCATTTTAGAACAAGACCCCGACGCCCGCGTGGCGTGCGACGTCGCGGTAAACACAGGGCTTGTGCTGGTAATGGGCGAGATTACTACGGACTGCTACGTGGACATACCTAAAATCGTCCGCCAGACCGTCAAAGAAATAGGCTATACCGACGCAAGATACGGTTTTGATTATAATTCTTGCGCGATTTTAACTTCTATTGACGAGCAATCCGCGGACATCGCCATGGGCGTTTTGAGCTCCGCGGACTATAAAGACACTCAAGACCCCGCGGACTTAATAGGCGCGGGCGATCAAGGCATGGTGTTCGGTTACGCTTGCCGGGAAACCGAGGAGCTTATGCCCTTGCCTATTACGCTTGCTCACGCTTTGACCAAAAATCTTGCGGAATACCGCCTAAGCGGAAAACTGCCTTATCTGCGTCCGGACGGAAAAGCCCAAGTTACCGTAATTTACCAAGGAGGCGTTCCTGTGGGCGTGGATTCGGTTTTGGTAAGCGCTCAGCACGCCGAAGACGTAGACCGCAAGACTATGGAAAAAGATATTTGGGAGCTTGTCAATAATTCCATTCCCCAAAAATACCTAAACAAAGACACTAAGTTTTTGTTAAACCCTACGGGCAGGTTTGTCATCGGCGGCCCCCAAGGCGACAGCGGTTTGACCGGCAGAAAGATAATAGCCGACACTTACGGCGGATACTGCCCGCACGGCGGCGGCGCGTTTAGCGGCAAAGACCCCACTAAAGTGGACAGAAGCGCCGCTTATATGGCAAGGTATATCTGCAAAAACATAGTCGCGGCGGGGCTTGCGGACAAGTGCCAGATCGAAATATCTTACGCGATCGGCAAGGCTAGACCCGTATCCTTAAATGTCGAAACCTTTGGAACTTCCAAGTATTCTGACTACGACTTGATGAAGATAATAACCGAAGTGTTTGACTTAAGGCCTTACGGCATTATTAAAACCCTTGACTTAAAACGCCCTATATACAAGCAAACCGCCAAAAACGGTCATTTCGGCAAGCCCGAATTCCCTTGGGAAAAGACCGACAAGATAGACGACATCTTGCTCGCGGCTAAATCGATTTTGAAATAACTTTTAAAAATTTTTTGGAGTAAAAACGGTTGAGAATAGAGGGGACGGTAGAAGACATCATTTACCGTAACGAAGAAAACGGTTATACGGTAGTTGTCCTTGATAATAACGGCGACCCTGTGACAGCCGTAGGGTATTTTCCTATTTTAAGCGAAGGCGAATATCTATGTTTGGAAGGCGACTACCGTTATAACTCCAAATATGGAATGCAGTTTGAAGTAAAAAGCATAGCTT
>DATCKP010000129.1:0-2019 GCA_036562165.1 Clostridia bacterium | reverse complement strand
ATTCAGGAAGAATAGAGCTAGCGCCATGCAAAACGATAGGGAAGTTAGGCAATCTTCTTCCTACTTCTTCTAAGATGTCAAATCTTAACTTGGGTTCGCCTTTAAACTTGTAGGCTCCGTGGCTTGTTCCTATAGCTATTGCCAAAGAGTCAACGCCCGTTCTTTCTACAAATTCTTCGACTTGAGAAGGATCGGTAAAAGCCGCATCTTTGTCTGAGACGTTAACGTCGTCTTCAATACCGGCCAATCTGCCAAGCTCGGCTTCAACCGTTACGTTTCTTGCGTGCGCGTATTCGACAACTTTGCGGGTGATTTTAATATTGTCCTCAAAGGAGTAGTGCGACGCGTCTATCATAACGGACGTAAATCCGTCTTCTATAGCCGCTACGCAAAGTTCGTAACTATCGCCGTGGTCTAAATGCAAAGCTATCGGCAAATTGCTTTCTTTTTCCGCGCTTTCGATTAGCGCTTTTAAGTAGAGGGGATTTGCGTATTTTCTTGCGCCGTTTGAAACTTGTAGAATTAGGGGAGCTCTTTCTTCAATAGCCGCTGCAACAATGCCTTGAATCATTTCCATGTTGTTTACATTAAAAGCGCCTACGGCGTATCCGCCTTCGTAGGCTTTTAAAAGCATTTCTTTAGTGTTAACTAACGGCATCAAAAACTCTCCAGTTAAGTAATTTTTCTTTGACTAATTATACACTACCTGTAAATATTTGACCAGCGTTTTAATCTTAACAAAGCGATTTTTTAATTATTTTTTTGGATTAAAAATATTGGTTTTTTATTTTAGCCAAATTATTATATGCTAAAATCGCTTATATTAATAGAAATTATATTTACTCATAAGTTTTTATTAATAAAAACTCTATTTGGGATAATGTCAATTTGTTTGGCAAATAATAACAATTGGTGTATAATGATAATGAATTCACAATCGGAGATGATGTTTTAAAATGGTTGACCCTAGATTAACAAAACTCGCTCAAAATTTAGTTAATTATTCGTGCAATCTGAAAAAAGGCGAAAAGATTTTTATTGAAGCGTATGACGTAGATTATATGCTCGTAAACGAAATAATCAAAGAAGTTTATAAAGTAGGCGGTTATCCATTTGTAAGCTTATACGATACAAGAGTTCAACGCCAGCTTTTGCTGCAAACAAGCGAAGAGCATTCTTCTTTGAGAGCAAAATACGCAAAATACCTTATGTCCGATATGGACGCTTATATCGGAATAAGGGGCGCTAACAATACTTTTGAGTTGGCTGACGTTCCGCCTGAAAAAATGGCAATCGACTCAAAGTATTACGCGTTTCCTGTTCATCACGAAATAAGAGTAGCTAAGACCAAGTGGGTAATCTTAAGATATCCTAATCCTTCTATGGCTCAGGCTTCTTCCATGAGCACGGACGAGTTTGAAGATTTGTATTTTAAGGTTTGCAACCTTGATTATTCCAAAATGGACAGGGCGATGGACAGCCTTAAGGAATATATGGAAAAAACCGATATGGTAAGGCTGGTAACGCCTACGACCGACATATCGTTCTCTATAAAAAATATACCCGTAATTAAATGCTCTGGGCAAAATAATATTCCCGACGGCGAAATCTACACGGCCCCTGTAAAAGACAGCGTTAACGGCGTAATAGAATACAACGCTCCTTCTATGTATCAAGGGCTAAAGCACGAAAAAGTTAGATTTGTCGTTAAAAACGGCAAGATCGTGGAAGCTACGTCCAACCATACCGAAGAGCTCAATAAAATATTGGATACCGATGAAGGCGCTAGATATTTTGGCGAATTCTCTTTTGGCGTAAACCCGTATATAACCAAACCTATGGGCGATATTTTATTTGACGAAAAGATTTCGGGTTCTATCCATTTTACGCCCGGCTGCGCTTACGATATCGCGTTCAATGGAAACATTTCAGCAATTCACTGGGATTTGGTTTTGATTATGACGCCCGAATACGGCGGAGGCGAAATTTATATGGACGGCAAGCTTGTAAGAAAAGACG
>DATCKP010000128.1:0-16858 GCA_036562165.1 Clostridia bacterium | reverse complement strand
GTCTTTTAGGGTTTCTTTATACAGCCTGTCCCTTAAATGCCTGCTTGTAACGAACTTTCCTTCCTTTCCTGCAAAGGGGCTGTCGTTGACCGAAAAAGTCATCTCGACGCTGGGCTCGGTTATCTTGACAAAAGGCAAAGGCTCGGGGTGTTCCGCGTCGCAAATCGTGTCGCCTATAGTTACGCCTTCCATTCCGCTTACGCACACGATGTCGCCTACAGTGGCTTTTTGCACGGTAACCCTGTTTAAACCTTCGAATTGATAAAGATTATTAACTTTTGCCTTTCTTACAGGACGCAGATTATGATAATCGGTAATTACAACAGGCTGGTTAAGATAAATAGTTCCGCGCTCTATCTTGCCTATGCCTATGCTTCCTACGTAATCGCTATAGTCCAAAGCCGATACCAGCATTTGCAAAGGCCCGTCGGCGTCGCCCGAAGGCGCGGGTATATGGTTGATAATAGCTTCGAACAAAGGCTCTAAATCTTTGCCGGGCTGATCGGGCGAAAGACTTGCCACGCCCGTTCTGCCGGAACAGTAAATAATCGGGCTGTCGAGCTGCTCGTTAGTAGCGTCCAACTCTAACAACAATTCCAACGTCTCGTCCGCTACTTCAGCGGGACGCGCGTCAGGGCGGTCAATTTTGTTAATGCATATGATTACTTTATGGTTAAGCTCCAACGCCTTAGACAGCACGAATCTGGTCTGAGGCATAGGCCCTTCGAAAGAGTCTACCACCAACAAAACGCCGTCCACCATCTTCAATACCCTTTCGACTTCGCCGCCAAAATCGGCGTGTCCGGGCGTATCGACGACGTTTATTTTATAGTTCTTATATTTAATAGAAGTATTTTTCGCCAGAATGGTTATGCCCCTTTCCCGCTCAAGTTCGTTGGAGTCCATAACCCTTTCTTGAACGACTTGGTTTTGCCTAAAAATTCCGCCTTGGCGGAGCATTTGGTCAACTAACGTTGTCTTGCCATGGTCGACGTGAGCTATTATAGCAATATTTCTTATGTTTTGATTAGTCATTTGCGTTCTAGCCTTCTTTGGATTCAAAAGTAAATTAAAATATTGATTTTAGTTTTTCTAACCGGCAAAAAAATTATATCTTAAAAAAGCTTTTAATTATCAAATAACAAGATATATGTCTAAACGGGATCATTATTGTCTTGATCTTGCTGCGTAAAATAAGCGGCAGGCGGTATAGCCGCAGGCTTGAGAGACTCTTTTTTCTTGCCAGAAAACGCTATCAACGCGATAATTCCGCCAAAGACCGCGGTCAATCCCAAAGCCAAAACGTTCCAACCCACCGCGTTAGGCTTAATGGTAATTAAAGTTATTTGTTCGCCTACTGTTTGGTCGTTAAATTCCCAAATAAGATAAGTGTTTAAGCCTGATACTTGTTTTTTGTGGGCAGTGTTTTGCATTTTGCCCCTTGCGTAAGACAAAACAAAGCGATATAACAGCTTTTCGATTTCGTCTTGGGGGATGTTAGGGAATCTTGTTCTAAAGCCTTCAAAAATAGTATTGCCGGAAATATCTTTTAATCCCCACATAAATACTTGGGCGAAGTCTATCGTAAAATAGCTCGTATCCAACGGATTATTATACAGCTCAATCCATTTTTGCTTTACTATCAAAAACGGCGAATCTATTTTTTGGATAATTTTATAATAAAAGAAGCCTTTTTCAATTTCGTAAGGCTCTTCTTCAGAGCCGCCGTAATATTCTTCGTATGTAGCTAAGTCTTTAAACAATATAACATACGATACGATATTTGTTCCGCGGTCGAATTTCAACGTGTATTTTATGCTCTCGTCCTTGTTATAAAAAATTACCGAATCGCTGTTTTTTTCGTTGTAGTTTAGTTTTTTGTCGCCGTATAGACCAAAGAACTCAAACAAAAACTCTTTCATTTGGTCTACTTTATAACCGTAGCGTTTAAGATAATCTTCGTCTAAATAAATATTAAACTCCAAAGATATAGAGTCATCAAAATTTTGAGAAAATACGTATTCAATTTCTGCGCAGCCAAAAAGGCTTAGGCTGAATACAATAACAGCCAAAATGGATAATAATTTTTTCATAGAAACTTTCCGCTTTTTAGAATAATTTTTCTAATTCTTCCACCGTATTCTTAAACACGGTCATCGCCTTGTTATACGGCTCGGGACTTGCCAAATCCACGCCTAAGTCTTTCAAAATTTCGTAAGGGGATTTGGAGCCGCCGGCTTTTAAGAAATTCATATATTTATTTAAAATACCCTTTTCGCCGTTTATGATTCTTTGCGATATGTCTATAGCGGAAGTTATGCCGGTAGCGTATTTATACACATAAAACGAGCGATAAAAATGGGGTATTCTTGCCCATTCTATTGATATTTCGTCGTCGTAAGTTACCGCGTCGCCGTAATAACGCTTATTGATTTTAGCGTATTCAGAATTTAGCAGCGACGGCGTCAAAGGCTGGCCTTCTTGGACTAGGTCGTGAGCTCTTTTCTCAAACTCGGCAAACTGCGTCTGCCTAAATAGCGTGGTTCTTATAGCGTCCAGTCTATATGACAATAAATATTTTTTGATATTATCGTCTTTGGCGGTCTTTAACAAATACTCAAGCAGCAACATTTCGTTGACTGTAGACGCGACTTCGGCCACGAATATTTCGTATCTGGCTTTAGACGCGGGCTGATATTTTGAGCTGTAGTAGCTGTGCATCGCGTGACCTAATTCATGAGCTATAGTAAACACGTCGTGCGTAGTTTTGTGATAATTTAATAATATAAACGGATGGACGCTGACCGCGTCTATGCTGTAAGCCCCGCTTTTTTTGTTGGGCGTTTCAAAAACGTCTATCCATCTTTCCGAAAAAGCTTTGTCAAGCAAAGCTTGATACTCTTCGCCCAAAGGCGCAAGACCTTTCTTTACAAGCTCTACCGCGTCTTCGTATTCAAGCTTCAAGTCGGCGTCTTCCACCAAAGGCGTATACATATCATACATATTATATTCGGAGTAATTTAAGACCCTTTTTCTTAATCTTACGTATCTGTGCAAAGCATCAATGTTATCGTTGACCGCTTTTATCAAGGCGTTATAAACTTCGATAGGGACGTCTTCGCTGGATACCGCTTTTTCCAAATACGAATTGTATTTTCTTGCCTTGGCGAAGAAGATATTTTTCTTTACATTAGCGTAATAGTTTGCCGCTAAAGCGTTAATGCGTTTTTTATATTCGGCGTAATACGCTTTATACGCTTTTTTTCTGACTTCTTTGTCTTTGTTTTGCATCAAGAGCCCGTAATTGCCGTGGGTAACCTTGACGGGCTTGCCGTCTACTTCTATTTCAGGCGGGATAAAATCCGCGTTGTCTATCATTACGAAAATATCCTGAAAATCGCCCGCAAAATCTCCGACCATCGACAAAAGCTTTTCTTCTTCCTTGTTCAAAATATGCGGCTTTTGCTTGATTAAGACTTTGAGCATATAATCGTAATCTTTGAACTCTGGGCTGTTTGCAAGCTCTTCTAGCTTTTCTTTAGGCAATTGGGATAATTCGGGGTTTATAAAGCTTGTTTGAGCTGAAGCTTCGCTTGCGAACATCGAAATTTTGTTATACATCGAGACGTATTTGTCGCTGGTCGTGTTCTCGTCTTTGCGGCAAAACGCATAGACGAATAATTTCTCAAGCTTAAGCGAAAACTCGTCAGAAAGCTTCAATACTTCCAAAATAGTTTCAGCGTCCTTAAGCTTGCCGGCATATTGGGAAAATTTAGGCAGCTCGTTTTGAAGCTCCTTAAAATCTTTTTCCCAAAGCTCGTCGTTAGGATATATATCTTCAAGTTTCCATTTATATTTTTCGTCTATCTTGTCTCTTGTCAAAACTTCCATAAGCTCATAGCCCTTTTTTAGTTTTTATTAGAATGAACAGGAGCGGGGACTCTGCCGCCGCGGTCAATAAACCCGTCGGGTCTTAATTTGCTTACTTCCATAATAGGCGCGCTGCCCAAAAGCCCGCCAAACTCCGCCCTTTGCCCTACGGTTTTACCTTCAACGGGTATTATTCTTACAGCGGTAGTCTTATTGTTTATGACGCCGATCGCGCATTCGTCCGCGATAATGGCGGATATAATCTTTTCATCGGTGTCGCCGGGGATAGCTATCATATCCAAACCTACGCTGCAAACGCACGTCATAGCTTCCAGTTTTTGAATGTTAAGAGCGCCTTCTTCGACCGCTCTGGACATTCCAGCGTCTTCGCTTACGGGTATAAACGCCCCGCTCAACCCGCCTGTATGACTGCTTGCCATGATGCCGCCTTTTTTAACGGCGTCGTTCAAAATGGCAAGGCAGGCGGTAGTGCCGTGCGCGCCTACCCTTTCTAATCCCATTTCTTCCAATATGTCCGCTATGCTGTCGCCTATTTTGGGCGTAGGAGCAAGCGATAAGTCTATTATGCCAAACTGCGCGTTAAGCCTTTTTGCCGCTTCTTTAGCGACTAACTGACCCACTCTTGTTATTTTAAACGCGGTTTTCTTAATGGTCTCGGCGACTTCGGTCAAATCTTTTCCTTTTACCTTTTCTAAAGCCGCCTTGACTACGCCCGGGCCGCTTACGCCCACATTGATTACCGCGTCTCCTTCTCCCACGCCGTTATACGCGCCCGCCATAAAAGGATTGTCTTCTACAGAATTGGCAAACACGACAAGTTTTGCGCAGCCCACGCTGTCTTGAGCCGCCGTCAGCCTTGCGGTGTGCTTGATAATCTTGCCCATTTTAGCCACGGCGTCCATATTAATGCCGGACTTGGTGCTCGCCACGTTGACAGAGCTGCACACTTTAGAAGTCGTCGCCAAGACTTCAGGAATGGTCTCCAAAAAATAACTCTCCTGCGAAGTCATTCCTTTATGAACCAAAGCGGTATATCCGCCCAAAAAATCCACCCCGGTATCTTGCGCGGCTTTGTCCAACGCTTTTGCGATTTCGATATAGCCTAGGTTGTTAGCGCCTATCAAGCTTATAGGCGTTACCGAAATACGCTTATTAACGATGGGTATTCCATAATCGCTGGCTATATCGTTGCCGACGGATACCAAGTTTTTCGCAAGCCTGCAGATTTTTTCGTAAACTTTTTCGGCGGTGGCTTGGGGAGTGGAATCTATGCAGTCAAACAAGGATATCGCCATAGTAATAGTGCGGATATCCAAGTTTTGACTTTCTATCATTTGTATTGTTTCCAAAATTTCTTTTTTATTAATCATAGCCGTCTCAAATCTTATGCATTGAATTAAATATATCTTCGTGCTGAATACGCGCGCTTACTCCGATTTCCGCGCTTATTAAGTCAAAATCTTTTTGTATGCTTGAAATTTTTTTGTCGCACTTGGACAAATCTACCAGCATAATCATTACAAAATAGTCTTGCAAGATAGTTTGGCTTATATCTTCGATATTAGCCTTGATATCTCTCAGATACGCGCTTACACGGGCGATAATGCCCACTTTGTCCTTTCCTACTACTGTTACTACCGCTCGCATTAACTTTCCTCTGCTTTTTTAATAATAGTGTAATCCAGCAAAATGCCGGCGTGCGTGTGATATTTCAAATAATCGCCTTGCGAAAAAGGCGGATGGGGCAAATCCTTTCTAATCAAAACTCTTCGCTGAGGCATATCGGGGCGTTTTATAACCTTTTCTTCCATTATCATAATATAATAATCCACCCCGTCTTTTTGGGTAATCGTGTCTTCAAATCTTAAAAATTTGCCTGTATTCTCTTCGACTATTCCCGTAAATATGCTCTTTAAGGTCTTGTAATAGCATCGAGTAAGGCGGAATTTTATAGAAAAGAAAAGCCATAATCCGCAAAAATATGCTGCCGTAAGTATAATATTTAACGCCTGCGCCAAAGAACGACCTATTTCATGCCTGAATATTACTATCAAAGCGTTTAAAGCGGCGGCGGCCAAAAAGCTTATTGCCATCGCCCATATATATTTTGTCCGCAAACGCTTTACTTTTTCAAATTCTTCTTTTGAGTATAAATAAAAAGGCGCCAAGCTTACACCTTCCTAAAGTAACAAATATTGGAAATATTATATCACTCATTATTCTATTTTACAAACATTTATAGTTAAAGCAAAATTATAGTTTTTACTGCAAAACCTAATCATTTTTGTGTTTATGCTCATATGAGCAAATATTATTTTTTTAATTTGTGTTCTAAATGTTTTATTAATATAGTATTCTATAATCAAAAAACAGGCTCAAAAAAGCCTGTTTTTTACATTCTTGCTTCAAAACACTTTCTGCTTTTAAGCTTTCTTTATCAAAGAGAGCAATTGATTTTGGACTTCGGGCATAAAGGAGAAAACTACTACAATCGCAACAAGAATAAGATAGATAATCGTAAGAATCAAGCCCTTATCAATAACGAATTCCAAGCCTACTATAGCGACCACGCCTATAACCGCGTATGTTTGCACATATGTCAATATAGTAAGCAATAATGCGTTGTCGGTTATGTTAAAAACCGCGTTGATATAAGAAAAAGCCAAGCATAATATGACCAAAAACGCCAATATTTCGCCTATTATGTCCAGCGCTTTTTCTAAAGACTTCCCCAAAGTTAGTTTCAAGATAAATCCCTCCTTATTTTTATTAACGGGCATATTATACAATACGAAAATGAGATTTGAATTATAATTAAATTAGAAAAAAATTAAATTTTTTCCAAAATTTCGTATTCTAAAGCCTTATGGGAGTCAAAATTTTCTAATTTTATCGCTTCTTTTACGGTAGACGCTAATATGCGCATAGGAGCATATCCCACAAGCTCGCTGTTTTTAATTTCTACGCCGTATTCTCGGGCAAGCTCTTTTACTTTATTATATATCTCAAAAAACGAAACACAATTTACGTCCGTAATGTTCATAGAAACTTGGGCTGAATTTTGGCTCTTTAGCTCAAGCCCTAAAGCTTTTACCCCTTTTATGCCCCCGTTGCTTTCTCTTATTTTTGAAGCTATAGCTTTGGCTATTTTTACGTCCGAAGTATTAAGATTGATATTAAAAGCCACTAAAAAATCTCTAGCTCCGCAAGCGGCGACGCCCGCCGTCTTGTGCGGAACTTGGGGGCCGTAATCCGGCTTCCATTGCGGTTCAAGCATCTTTTTCGCCATGTTTTCAAACCCGCCCCGCCTTATGTCCGAAAGCTGAACGGTATTGGGTCGCGCAGCGGAATGAGCGTATAAAAAAATAGGTATGCCGTATTTTTGGCTGATTTTCTTAGCCGCGATTTTAGAGATTTTTACTGCTTCTTCTTTAGTTATGTTTTTAACAGGGACAAAAGGTATGACATCTACCGCGCCCATTCTGGGATGCGCGCCTTGGTGTTTGTTTAGGTCTATATGTTTTACGGCGACGCCTACGGCTTTTATCAAGCCTTTCAAAACCGCTTTAGGACTGCCCGCCGCCGTTATTACAGCGCGGTTATGGTCTATGTCGCTTTCATATCCTATCAACGTCCCGTAATTGTCAAAACAATCGGCTATAGCTTTTACGACTTGGGGGTCTGACGTGCTGAAGTTAGGCACGCATTCTATGATTTTTTTCATAGCATATCCTTTTTATTCTTCAAACAATTCGTTTATTTTGACGCAAGGATTGACGTATCTAGAGCGTTTTTTGGTCAACGGCGTGTAATTAATGCTTTTTTGAGGACACCAATTCAGGCACGCCATGCACTGAACGCATTTATTATTCCATTTAGGTTTATTATTTTTCTTTTTTATATTATTTACAGGGCAAATTTTGACGCAAATCTCGCAGCCGTTGCAATCTTTGTTTACTCTGAAAAAAGAATGCGAAAAAGGCAAAAACATATTAAACACAGGCCCTACTAAATTAGACTTAACAAAATCCAAAGGCGTATTGCGTCTTTCTATATAATTAACGTTAGACTCTATATCGTCGCATAATTTTTGGATTTTTTCAAAAGCGGCGTTTAGCTTGCTTTGGATTACCTCGGGGCTGTCCGGCTTAAAGATAGGCACGTAATTTTCGGGCATAAGCACGCCGTTTATATAATCTGCTCTAAAAAGTTTTTTCAACCTTTTTGCGAATTTATGGGCGGCGCGTCCGGGCGTAGAGCCGTAAGTTACAATTATAAAAACGTATTTTGGTTTTGATAAAACGCGGGCTTTTTTTATGAAGGCGTCTAAGACTTTAGGATAGGTGTACGCGTAAACCGGAAAAACAAACCCTAGGATATCCGCGTCCAAATTGACTTCTTTCTCTTTCAGGATCCGGGCGATATTAAAGCATTGGGCGTCAAGTTTGGACGCTAGATTTTTTGCGACAAATAAAGAATTTCCCGTGCCGCTGAAAAAATATATGCTTGAATTCATAAACATACATATTTTAACATTTTTAGACATTGGATTAAAGTAATTTTTATATATAGAAAAAATGTAAAATCATTATATTTTTAATAACATTTATGTTATAATGAACGTGTAATTTATGGGAGGAAGTTTGATGAGAAGATGCAAGGAATATCGCAAAATAGCATGGGACATCCTAATGCAAAATCTCGGGTCTATTTTTTTATTCGCTTTGCTGGCTAAAATTCTTATCTCGTCGATATCGAGCACGGGATTTGGGTTTCTTATTTTAGGCCCGTTTTTCGTAGGCGTTGCGCTGTATTATTTGAGAGCGGTTAGACGGGAACCTTTGGACTACGGCGCTTTGTTCGAGCCTATCTTAAAAAACGACTTTTTGAGAACGATAGCTCTTTATCTATTAAAACTGCTATTGTTGTTCCTTTGGGGATTTTTATTTATAATTCCTGCTTTAATAAAAAATTACTCTTATTCTATGGCGATATACATTGCTTTGGACAATCCCGGTATGAAAGCCAAAGACTGCATAACCTTAAGCCGCAAAATGATGGACGGCTATAAATTTAAATTATTCTTATTAAATTTAAGCTTTATTGGCTGGTATATATTAGGCTCACTTTTGTTTTTTATCGGTTCGATATTTGTTTCCGCATATCACAACTTGGCTATAGCGGCGTTTTATGACGATTTGAAAAAACAATATAATACTCAAACGTTTTAACATATTCATTTAAAAATTATAAGGAGGAAATGAATGAAAACTTGCAAAGAGTATAGAAAAATCGCCGGCATCGCCTTAAAACAAAACTTCGGCAAGATCATTGCGTTCGGAATATTGGCGTCAATGATTATCGGCGCTTTATTGAGCACGTCTTTTGGTATTATAATAGTCGGTCCTTTATACATAGGAACGATGGTATTTTTTCTAAGAGCCATAAGAAACGAACCCTTGCATTACGGCGCTTTGTTCGAGCCCTTTATTAATAAAGATTTCGGCAGAACAGAAGCTCTTTTCCTTTTGAAAAATATCTTAATCTGTTTATGGAGTCTTTTATTAGTCATTCCGGGAATTATAAAATCATATTCTTACGCGATGGCGGACTTTATAGCCGTCGACAATCCTAATTTGCGCGCCAGCGATTGCATCTCTTACAGCATGATAATGATGAAAGGAAACAAATTTAAGTTATTCTTATTGGACTTAAGCTTTATAGGCTGGTATCTATTAGGAATTTTGACCCTTGGCATAGGCTTTATATTCATCGCTCCTTACGTTAAACTCGCCAAAGCGGCGTTTTATGAAGACTTAAAAGCAAAATATCCTCCCTTGGATTTAGCTTAAACAAAACTAAAAACCCCTTGCAAAAGGGGTTTTTTAGTGCCTGATGTATTGTCCAAAGCAAAAAATGATATAAAACAAAATATTCAGACTTTTCAATTAAATTTTAGTGTTCTGGGCTGATATTTTGATTATTGCCATTGGTATTATCATCTTGCCTAAACGGTTTATTAAAAGGCGATAAAAATTAAGTTGAAGTTAAAATAAAAATACCCCTTTTTTGCCAAGGGGTATTTTTTATTATCAAACTTATTATTAGCGCTTGGAGAATTGAGGAGCGCGGCGAGCTTTTTTGAGACCGTATTTCTTTCTTTCTTTCATACGAGGGTCTCTTGTTAAGAAGCCGGCTTGCTTTAGAGCGGTCTTAAATTCGGGGTTAGCTTCTACCAAAGCTCTTGCAATGCCGTGTCTTATAGCGCCGGCTTGACCGGTAAATCCGCCGCCTTTTACGTTTACGTAAACGTCGTATTTGTCCGCGGTTTGAGTCAATTCAAGCGGTTGTCTTACGATTAACTTTAGGGTTTCCAATCCGAAGAAATCGTCTATATCTCTTTTATTGATAACTATCTTGCCGGTTCCGTCGGGTATAAGTCTTACGCGGGCAACTGCCTTCTTTCTGCGGCCTGTCCCCCAATATTGAATCTTTTTCTTAGTCGCGATTTTTGCCATAATTTATAACCTCTTACTTATCTTTTAAATAATTCCAAAACTTCAGGCTTTTGAGCTTGATGGTTATGTTCTGCGCCGCGATAAACGCGAAGCTTTTTGATCATAGCTCTGCCCAAGCTATTTTTGGGAAGCATTCCTTTGATTGCTTTATAGACCGCTTCTTCGGGCTTTTCAGCCAAATATTTGCGATAAATAGTGGTTTTCAAACCGCCGGGATAACCGGAATACGATTTTTTAACCTTTTGATCGAGCTTATTACCCGTCAAAACTACTTTATCGCAGTTAATTACTATAACATGATCGCCTGTGTCTACATGGGGAGTATAAATAGGTTTATGTTTTCCGCGCAAAATCGCCGCAACTTGAGAAGCCAAGCGTCCTAACGCGACTCCTTCGGCATCGACTACATACCATTTTCTTTCTATATCTTGCGCTTTAGCCATGAATGTTTTCATAGTGTTTTACCCTTTCTTAAATAAACAGTTGTTATAATGAAAAACTAAAAAGCTTTGACGCGCGCTTTTTATTTTCTTTTTACGGGGCAAAAAAAGACAATAAAAAACACGCATCCAATGATGCTAAAATATTTTAGTAAATAATTGTATCATTGTCAAGCAAATATTGCTAAGTAACTAGGTAATGATTAAATTTGCATAATCTTAATTATTACAAAATAAAATATACTTGGAAAATAGCTTGACAAGCAAAAAAAAAGGTTTTATATTGTGGATATTTAAAATACCAAATTAAAAATCAAATTTGATTTTGACATTTGTTTAAAGTTTTAAATAGACTTTTGACAATGTCAAAAGTCTTTTTTAGTTATAAAGATGGAATATTTTACTGCCGTTTTGTTAGGAATAAGTTTGTCTATGGACGCGGCCGCCGCTGCCGCGGCCAGCGGAGCGTGCGGCTGCTGCAAGAAAAAAAACGCCTTGGGGCTGAAATGCGCCGTACTATTTGCGGTTTTTCAAGGCGTAATGACATTGCTGGGCTATTTTTTGGGCTCGTTTATTATTGATTATGTGGCTTTATATGACCATTGGATAGCGTTCGGGCTTCTTTGCTTTATTGGCGGTAAAATGATCGTCGACGCCTTTTGCGAAGACGAAGAAAAAATAGTAGACTACAGCTCTAACAAAGTATTAATTATCTTGGCTGTAGCCACCAGCATAGACGCCTTAGCGGTAGGCTTGAGTCTTACTGCCGAAAAATTAAACATCTATATATCTTCCCTGATTATCGCCGCAGTAACGTTTATTATATGCCTTTTAAGCTCGCGTCTTGGAAACAAATTAGGCGAAAAGCTTGAGAAAAACGCGTTAATCGCAGGCGGAATAATCCTGATAGCTATAGGAATTAAAATTTTAATAGAGCATTTGATCTAGTATTCAATATCAAGCAGATACAGTCCGCCCGCAGGGGCGATTTCTTTTGCGTTTTTTCTTTGTTTGGATTCCAAAATCGTTTTTATGTCTTCGGGTTTTAAGATTTTTTTGCCGACTTTGACTAGTTGGGCGACTATGACTCTAACCATATTATATAAAAAAGAATTGCCCTTTATTTTGATTATCAATTCTTGTCCGTATCCGCCGTCAAAATCCCTTAAATCTATCGAAAAATCCATTATCGTTCTTACGGTCGAAGAAGGCTTGCTTCCCTGCGTCATAAACGCGCTGAAGTCGTGCGAGCCTATAAGATATTTTGACGCTTGCTTTATGGCGTCAATGTCCAAAGGCGGTTTTATAACATAATGGGTGTCGTAATAGAGTCCGCCGGGATTTTCGGTCAATAATATTTTGTATATATAAGTCTTGGATTTTGCGTCAAAACGGCTGTGAAAGTTATCGTCTACTTGTTCGCTTTTTCTTATTTTGATATCGGGCGGCAGTTCGTTGTTAAGAACATACGCAAACTTTTCGGGCGGCAAGGGAAAGTCGATATCAAAATGCGCTTTCATATTATAAGCGTGGACGCCCGCGTCCGTGCGGCCCGCGCCCTTTAGTCTTATTTCTTGACCAGTGATTTTATATATCGCTTTTTCTATTGTTTGGGATACGGATTTATAATTTTTTTGCTGCTGCCAGCCGTGGTAGTTTGTTCCCCTGTATTCTATGGTCAACAATATTCTCATATGTATCAAACCAACGCGTTAATCCAGCCTAGCGAAAACCAATTATATCTTGCCATCAGAATAAAAAACATAAATCCCGCCGCCAAAACCAAAGCCGCGTAGTCAGCGAACTTAAATTTCAGCTCTTTCATTTTGGTTCTGCCTTTGCTGCCGCGATAGCAGCGCGAATCCATAGCGTATGCCAGCTCTTCGGCGCGTCTCAGCGAGCTTACAAAGAGCGGGATTATTACGGGCAGCAGCGCTTTGGCTTTTTTAAACAGATTTCCGCTGTCAAAGTCTGCGCACCTTGCGCGCTGCGCCATCATAATTTTATCCGTTTCTTCTATAATGTTAGGTATAAACTTAAGCGTTATGCTCATTATAAGGGCAAGCTCATGAACGGGGAATTTTATGATTTTTAAAGGGCTCATAAGCGATTCAACGCCGTCGGTAAGGTTTACCGGAGTAGTTGTCAAAGTCAAAAGCGACGGGCCCATCACAAGCAAAATAAGACGCAAAGCCATTTTTAACGCGTTATTTACGCCCGTCCAAGTAAGCCCGAACCTAAACGAACCCCATTTAACCTGGAAAATTATATTATTAACCGTCCATTGTTTAAAATACAAATTAACGGAATACGGTTTATTTTCTAAAGGCGTCAAAAATAAATTGATTATAGCTGTAAATATAATCAAAAATATTATGGGCTTTACGCTCTTTAATATAAGCCTGATAGGAACTTTGGATAACAGCACAGTAATAAACAAAATCAAGAAGGTTATAATGTAAACCGTGTATGTATTTATAAAGAAAATGGACACCATATAAATAAGAGATATTAATATTTTAGAGCGGGGGTCCATTTCGTGAATTATCGATTTAGCAGGATAATATTGCCCCAAAGCTATATCTCTCAAGCCCGTTCTCCTTTATACAGCTTCAATACTTCGTTAATTAATTCGTCTTGCTTATGAATGCCCGGTCTTAAATTAACTCCGCGCTCTCTTAAATTATTGGCTATTCTAGCCGAAGCGGATACGTCAAGACCCATTTGCTCTAATTCTTGGCTATGCTGGACTAGCTCTTCGGGTTTTAAATAATAAACAAGCTCGCCTTGGTTTAAAACAGCTACGCGCGTGCAATGCTCGCTTACTTCGTCCATATTATGACTTATCATTATTACGGTAGCGTTGGTAGCGTTTTTTATAGAATGAATGAGCCCCAAAAGGTTTTCCTTGCCTTTAGGGTCAAGACCCGCGGTGGGCTCGTCTAAAATCAAAATTTTGGGACGCATAGCGATTACGCCCGCCAATGCAGCGCGGCGTTTTTGACCGCCGGAAAGCTCAAAAGGAGAACGGTCTTTGTAACTTTCATAATCAAGCCCGACCATTTCCATTGCTGTTTTTACTCTATAGGCGATTTCTTCCTTGCTAAGCCCCAAATTTTTTGGGCCGAAAGCTATGTCTTTTTCGACCGTTTCATCAAAGAGCTGATATTCGGGATATTGAAATACTATGCCGACCGTAGATCTTAACTTTTTATAGTCGTATTTTTTGCTCAAGTCTATCTCGTTGACTATTATCTTGCCCGAAGTAAGCTTGATAAGACCGTTTAAATGCAGCGCTAAAGTGGACTTGCCGCTGCCGGTATGGCCTATTACGCCTACGAATTCCCCGTCGTCTATGGTCATATGCACATTCTTTAACGCTTCGCGCGCGTAAGCTGTGTTGGGGCTGTAGGTATAAGACAAGTTTTCTATAATAATTGGCATATCTCGTCCTCCAGCTCGCGTTCGGTCCAAATCTCTCCTATGTCCATTCCGCTCTTACGCAACGCGTTGGCTATGTGTATATGAACGGGGACGCTGAGCCCGTAGCTTTTTATCTTTTCTTCGTCCAAAAATATTTCCCTGCCGCCGTTATAGGCTAGCTTGCCTTTGTTAAGAATGATTATTCTGTCGGCGTCTACAGCTTCTTCCATATAATGAGTGATTAACACGACGGTCATTTTTTGCTCTTTGTTGAGCTTTTTTATGACGCTCAAAACTTCTTCTCTGCCTTTGGGGTCAAGCATTGAAGTAGACTCGTCTAACACTATTATTCTAGGTTTTATCGCCAAAACGCCCGCTATAGCCACGCGCTGTTTTTGCCCGCCGCTTAACCTAAAAGGCATGCCTTTTTTATGCTGCAGCATACCTACTGCTTCCAAAGCCCAGTCAACGCGTTCGCGGATTTCTTTGGGCGGCAAACCCAAGTTTTCGGGTCCGAAAGCCACGTCGTCTTCTATTATTGTGGCTACCATTTGGTTGTCAGGGTTTTGAAAAACTACGCCTATTTGGCGTCTTATATCGTAAAGCAGCGAATCGTCGCGGGTGTTCATTCCGTCAATCAGCACGTCGCCGTCTAACGGAACTATAAGCCCGTTTAGCATTTTGGCTAATGTCGATTTTCCGCTGCCGTTAGGGCCTACCAACGCCACAAACTCGCCTTCTTCTATATCAAAAGACACGTCGTTTACAGCGACGATCGCGTCTTGAGAGTTGTAATTATAGGCGTATTTTACGTTTTTTACTTGGATTAATGGCATAGCTTTACTAACCTTATTTTATCGTTTAGTATATCACAAAGTTATTTGATTAAGCAATTATACTAGCACTGTCATAAGCAATATCAATTTAAAATTATTGTTTAAAAATCTTGACTTTTTGGTTTAAACTTATATATTTTTAATGTTAGCCAAAATTAATAAATCAAAAGATTTATTATTTTTTTTGGATAACATATATAATATCTATTATTAAATCTATATTTTTTGATAAGAGACGGGTATCAAATGAAAAAAGAAAACAAAGTTTTATCCTTTTTGGGAATGAGCGGCGCCCTTTTATTAGCCAGCGCCTTAAGAGCGTTTGGAGTTCACTCTTTTATCGTTCCCAACGTGTTCGCCCCGGGCGGAGTTACCGGCATAGCTTCTATGGTCGAAATTTTATCCAACGGCGCGATAAACTCGGGTTATATTATATTTATTCTCAACATACCCTTAGTCTTTTTGGCTTGGAAATTTTTAAACTGGAAATTTACGCTCAAAACCTTGATATTTATAGTAATCAATTCCCTTATGCTGATATTGCTAGAGCAAATCGAAGCAATGACCAGCATATCGCTAAGATACGCGCCTGAAAACAAATTATTGGCCGCGCTTGCGGGCGGCGTCATAAACGGCGCTGCGCTCGCTATTATGTTAAAAATAGGCGGCAGCACAGGGGGAACGGATATTTTGGCGTCTATTGTAAATCAAAGATACAGCGCTACCAGCGTTTCTTACTTTATATTTTTCTTTGACGCCATAATCGTTTTGATTTCAGCGATATTATTTTCAAGCTTTGACCCTATTATGCTTTCGGTCGTCGAAATGTTCGTAGGCGCAAAAGTAAGCGATGCGATATTGCAAGGTTTTACTTCGGCGGTTAAATTTGAAATAATCACGGACAACCCTGACGAACTTGCCGCCGTTATTATGCAAAAATTAAACCGCGGAGTTACCTGCCTAAAAGCAAAAGGAATGCACACTAATAAAGAACGAAATTTGTTGATTTGCTTGGTTAGAAAAAGCCAAGTTTCCGCTATGAAAAAACTCCTAAAGCAATACGCTCCTAATTCTTTTACTTACATCTCTCAAGCTACCGAAGTAATAGGCGAGGGTTTTACTACGTCATAATATATAGATGGAATAAGTCTTATACAGCCCTTTCTATTTTTAGCAGAAAGGGCTTTTTTGTTTTTTGAGGCAGTGTCATTTTTTTTGTTAAAAAAATATAATGTTATACAAAAATATTTAAAGGGAGAACTAAAGAAGATGTTCTTTGACGATTGCGAAAAGAAACCCAGATGCTGCGATATATGCTGCCCCGGTCCTCCCGGTCCGCCCGGCCCTAGAGGATGTCCCGGTCCGCCCGGCCCTAGAGGTCATATAGGTCCTACCGGCCCTACTGGTCCTACAGGTCCTACCGGCCCTACCGGCCCTGCAGGTCCTGCTGGCGGCCCTACCGGCCCTACTGGTCCTACCGGTCCCACCGGCCCTACCGGCCCTACTGGCCCTACCGGCCCTACCGGTCCTGAAGGTCCTACCGGTCCCACCGGCCCTACCGGCCCTACTGGTCCTACCGGTCCTGAAGGTCCTACCGGCCCTACCGGTCCTGAAGGCCCTACCGGTCCTACCGGTCCTGAAGGCCCTACTGGTCCTACCGGTCCTGAAGGCCCTACCGGTCCTACCGGTCCTGAAGGCCCTATCGGTCCTACCGGTCCTGAAGGCCCTATCGGTCCTACCGGTCCTGAAG
>DATCKP010000127.1:0-3129 GCA_036562165.1 Clostridia bacterium | reverse complement strand
GCAAAATTTTTAAATATATTAAAAGTCCAAATTTTAATTTCAGATCAAACAAAAATTTAAATAATCAAAAAACAAAAACTATTTCTATTGACAAATAAACATTCCATATTTATAATTATTAATTAGTTAGACTATCTAATTAATTTTTGGAATGGAAATATGATGGATTCTTTCGAACAAGAGCTAAACAAACTATTGGTAGATACATACAGATCAATTCTTAAAGTCGAAGAAAACACCATAAAAAGCTCCAAAGCTTTGAATTTATCCATAAGCGAAATGCATATGCTGGAAGCTATAGCCAAAAACGAAAAGGGCGTAACGATTTCGGATATAGCTCAAGAATTGGACATTACTCTCCCTTCGGTAACCGTGGCTATAAACAAGCTTCAAAAAAAAGGTTACGTGGAGAAAATCAAAAGCTCGGACGACGGCAGAAAGGTTATAGTAGCGTTGACTAAATTAGGCAAAAAAGTCAACGCCGTTCACCAATATTTCCACGAGCAAATGACCAAAGACATAAGCAAAGAGTTCTCCAAAGAAGAAAAAATGATTTTGCTGAAAGGCATCGCCAAGCTTAATAATTTCTTTATCGCCAAAATTAATGAGTTGGAGAAACGCAAATGAGCTTTCGCATAGCGGGGGTAGGCAGCGCGCTTGCCGATTTGACAGTCGATAATTTCAGCTTTGAAAAAATTCTGGACACTTCGGACGAATGGATAACAACCCGCACGGGCATAAAAACCCGCAATTTTATAACCCAAAACAGCTTGACATATCTTGCGGCTACGGCTTCCAAAAACGCTTTGGACGACGCCGGATTATCTGAAGACGATTTGGATTTGATTATCGCCGCCACTTTGCAAGGCGATTACATAATGCCTAGCCTTGCGTGTTTAGTCCAAAAAGAGTTAAACGCCAGCTGCCCCGCTTTTGATCTGAACGCCGCTTGCACGGGCTTTTTATACGCTCTGGATTTGGCGGACGCGTATTTCAAGGCGGGCAAAGCCAAAAACATATTAATAGTATGCGCCGACCAGATGTCCAAGTTTTTAGACTTTTCGGATAGAAGCACGTGCGTATTGTTTGGCGACGCCGCGGGAGCGGCAGTTTTGACTCAAGGCTCTGCTTTGAAATACATCGAAATAACAGCGCAGGGCGAATACAAAAATTTGCATATAGAAAGCAGCAAAAACTATATTCCTTTTGCTAAAAATCGCAAAAAAAGCGATCAAGGCTGCCTGAAAATGAATGGACAGAATATTTTCAAATTCGCCGTTTCTACCGTAACACAAGACATAAAAAAAGCCCTTCAAAAAACTTCCTTAAAAAGCGACGACATAAAATATTATCTTATACATCAAGCAAACAAAAGAATCTTAGAAACAGCCCAATCTTTTTTGGGCGAGTCTTCTCATAAGTTTCCAACCAACCTTCAGCGTTTAGGCAACACTTCGGCGGCAAGCATTCCCATACTGCTGGACGAGCTTAAAAATAAAGACAAGCTCTATAACGGCGATTTGCTGGTTTTATGCGCTTTTGGCGGGGGAATGACCGCCGGAACCGCGATTACAGAATGGAGTTATTAAATTTTTTATTGGAGGATCAAAAAATGACGACGTTTGAAAAAGTAGCTCAAATCTTAGCTGAACACAAAGACTTAAATGTCCAAGACATCAAGGAAGACTCTACTTTTGAGTCTTTCGGGTTTGATTCTTTGGACATAGTAGAGCTTATTATGGTGTTCGAGCAGGAATTCGGCATCAGCTTGTCTATGAACCAAAACATCAAAACGGTAGGCGATTTGGTCAAATTAATTGAACAGGCAAAGTGAGCTTATGCTTTCGACCAGAGTAACCCAAATTTTAGGCATAAAATACCCTATCATCCAAGGCGGCATGGCGTGGATAGCGGACGCGCGATTAGCCAGCGCCGTGTCCAACGCGGGCGGTTTAGGGATAATCGCTTCTATGAACGCAGGCCCGGATTGGACGCGCGAGCAAATCAGGCTTGCAAAACGCCTTACCGACAAGCCTTTCGGCGTCAATATTATGCTTATGAGCCCGCACGCCGCCGATGTCGCCCGAGTAGTAATCGAAGAACGCGTTCCCGTTGTTACCACGGGCGCGGGCAGCCCTTCGCCTTATATAAAAGATTGGATACAAGCGGGAATCAAAGTTTGTCCCGTAGTGGCGTCGTCTAATCTAGCGGCGATGATGGAAAGAATAGGCGCGGCTTGCGTTATCGTGGAAGGCTGCGAAGCGGGCGGGCATATAGGCGAACTTACTACAATGGCTTTAGTCCCGCAGGCATGCGACAAAATAAGCGTTCCTATAATAGCGGCGGGCGGAATAGGCGACGGAAGGGGATTAGCCGCTGCGTTTATGCTGGGCGCCGAAGGCGTCCAAATCGGCACAAGGTTTTTAGCCGCCAAGGAATGCTCTATCCATCCTAATTACAAGCAAAGAGTATTACGAGCCAAAGACACCGACACGATAGTGACAGGCAGGCGGGTAGGCCACCCCGTAAGATGCCTAAAAAGCCCTTTTTCGCTTGAGTATGTCAAAAAAGAAAAAAGCCTTGAGTGTTCGGACGAAGAGATAGAAAAGCTTGGCGCGGGGGCGCTGAGGCTTGCCGTCCAGGAAGGCGACGAGCAAAAAGGCTGTTTTATGGCGGGACAAATAGCGGGGCTGGTCCAAAAAGAACAGACCGTCCAAGAGATAATAGACGAAATCGTAAACATTGCTATAGAAACCTTCAAAAAGGCAGAAAGATGGATAAAAAAATAGCGTTTGTTTTTTCAGGTCAAGGCTCTCAATATAAAGGAATGGGGCTAGAGCTGTACGAAACGAACAAAAACGCGAAAAAAATATTCGACAAGTTGGAAAACATTAGGCCCGGTCTAAAAAAGCTATGCTTTGAGACCGACCAAAAAGAATTGTCGCAGACGATAAACGCCCAGCCCTGTTTGTTTGCCGTAAATCTTGCGGCGGCTTACGCCCTAGAAGAATACGGCATAAAAGCTCAAGCTTGCGCGGGCTATTCTTTGGGCGAAATAAGCGCCATCGCGTATTCTAAAATGCTGAGTCTAGAAGACGCTTTTAGGCTGGTAATCAAAAGAGCGCAGGC
>DATCKP010000126.1:0-2017 GCA_036562165.1 Clostridia bacterium | reverse complement strand
AGCCTGTCGAGGACCGAAGAACTTTTTCCGAAGACGAATGGGTAAACGCGTTTTCGAAAATCGCCATTTATTTAAAGTGCGATAACTGCAATAGAAAACGATTCTTTCTTGATTTCGAAACGATGTAAAAAGGCCGCTTTTATCGGTCTTTTTTTTATTATCTTACGCCCAAATAAACCAAATCATTAAGTATCCCACTGTAACGGCGGCAAGGGTATAAGGCACGCTTATTTTCATGAACTCTAGGGCCTTTACTTCTTGACCTTGCTTTCTTAAGATGCCTAATGCCGCAATATTGGCCGAAGCGCCGATGGGCGTCAAGTTTCCGCCCAAAGTCGCGCCGCACAACAGACCAAAATACAATATAGTAGGGTCTATATTCATAAGCGCGGCGATAGACGCTACAACGGGCAGCATAGTCGCTGTATATGGGATATTGTCCACAAACATGGAAATCAGCACGGACGCCCATACTATAATGGTAAAAATCAAGAAAAGATTGCCCCCGCCGGCTTTTACAAACAGCTTGCTGAGCGCGTCAATAACCCCCGCTTCTTTTATTCCCCCGATTACTATAAATAGACCCGTCAGCAGTAGCAATGTGAAGTAATCTATTTCTTTGATAGTATCCTTTATTACAGCGAAATTCTTTTTTCTCGCGAATTCCACCACAAGCCCTACGACCAAAAGACTCATACAGATAAGGCCGTTTGTGATGTCTAATTTGTATTTTTCGGGGATAAACGACGCCGCGATCAAAAGCGCTATCATTGAAAAAAGCAAAACCGTAGGAAAATAATTGGTAACTTTGGTGTCGCCTTCAAGTTTTATAGGCTGTTTTTCCTCCCTTAACAGCAGCCACAAAACAAAAGTGGCGGCAAGGCAGCCCGCCTGAACCACAAAAAACATGCCAAGGTTTCCTTTATAGACAAAAAAGTCCATAAAGTTCATTCCGGCCGCTCCCGCCATCATTATAGAAGTCGTATCGCCCACAAGCGTAGCCGCGCCTTGTAAGTTGGACGCGATAGAGATAGCAATCAAACTCTTTACGGGCGAAACATTGAGTTTTTGGCAGATGCTAAGGGCGATAGGCGCTAGCATTAATACGGTAGCCACATTATCCACAAAAGCCGATACAAGCGAAGAAAACAGCGAAAGCGCGATAATAGCCCATCTTAAGTTCGGGGTTTTTTTGATAATCATATCGGCCATAAGCGCGGGCATTTTGGAATCTATAAACAACGCCACTATGCCCATAGTGCCGCCTATCATCATCAAAACATTCCAGTCCACCGCGCCCAAGACTTTGTTAACGGGAAGTATCCCTAAGATAACAAAAAGCGCGGCCGACCCTAACGCTATATATGCTCTTACTTTTGGGAAAACTAACAAACAGATGTAGGTAATCGCAAATAACGAAACCGCCAAAATAAAAGTCCAATCCATTATTACTTTCCTTTGTTTTTTAGAAAATCAATCATTAAGAATTATACATTATTTGCATTTTATTTCCAAATATAAACATGTATTAAATGGTCAAATATATATAACAAAAAATTCCAAGATTTGCCTGAGTTTATAGACCAGACAAAATATCAATTTATTACGACTATGGGCAAATAACTTTTAGCCTAAACATTCAACAGCCCAGCAATCCTATTTTGACAATGCTTATCCAAGCGTATCTTTATCAAACGCATTTTATTCCAAATCTATACGCTTTTTGGTTCAAATCTTAGTCCGCGCGCTTTTTGGTCCAATGATTATTAGCCCATGCTTGTTTTGTGCCTTAATAATTTTTAGCCGCGCGCTTTTTTGTCCTAATAATTTTTAGCCCGTTCATTCAAACAATCCTTAAATGTTATTAATCCAAATAATCCTTAGCTTAAGCGCATCACGGCTAAAAAAACAATTTTTAGCCCAAGCGCTTTTTAATCCAAACAATACTAGCCCATACAATCTTTAATCAAAGCATTCCTACTAGTCAAGCTCTTTAAAAGCCCAATAATTTTTAACC
>DATCKP010000108.1:0-9476 GCA_036562165.1 Clostridia bacterium | reverse complement strand
CTGTTACAGAAACCCTTATGGTGTCGCCTATGCCGTCTATTAGCAAAGAGCCTATGCCTATAGCGGATTTTATAAGCGCGCTCTCGTATAAGCCCGCTTCCGTGACACCTAAATGCTGCGGATATTGACAATTTTTGTCGATTATTCTGCAGGCGTCGATCATCATTTTGACTTCGGAAGATTTTACGGATATGACAATGTCGTAAAAGCCTAAACGCTCTAAAATTTTGACGCTGTTTAGCGCGCTTTCTGCTAAAGCTTGGGCGGTTCTTCCGTATTTTTGCAAAAACTCTTTTTCAATAGAACCGCTATTGACGCCCACTCTTATGGGTATGTTGTGCGTTTTTGCGGCGTCTATAACCGCCTTGATCTTGTCTTGGCTTCCAATATTGCCCGGGTTGATTCTAATCTTATCTATGCCGTTCTCGATAGAAGCAATAGCGAGTCTATAATCAAACTGAATATCGGCTACAAGCGGGATATCGACTTTTTCTTTGATAGCCCTGATAGACAGCGCGTCTTGCAGATCGTTTATAGCCATTCTTACAATATCGCAGCCAGCCGATTTTAAGCTTAAAATCTGAGCGGTCGTTTTTTCGATATCCGAAGTTTTGGTGTTGGTCATCGATTGAATGGCTATTTTTTCGCCGCCGCCAATGACAACGCCGCCTATATTTATCTTTTTGGTCATAAATTTATTCTACTTTATAAACTTTAACAAATCAATTAAAATAATTAGTCCCAGCAATAAGATAAAACCCACAAAGTGAATAGTGTTTTCTATATCTCTATTAATAGGCTTGCCCCTTATCCATTCAATCAGCGTAAACACTACCTTTGAGCCGTCCAAAGCGGGTATGGGGAAAAGGTTGAATATGCCTAAGTTTATGGATATAAGCGGCAGCAAAATCAACGCGTTATACAAGCTTGCTTGGGTCATTTTAGCGATTTCGGTTACGGTCGAAACCGGTCCGCTCAATTGGTCTAACCCTATACCCCTAAAAATGTCTCCAAAAGCCGAAAGTATGGCTCCCGCCATTTTCAAGGTAAACGGAAAAGCGTATCCGATGCTTTCAAAAAAACTATACCTTTTTCTTACGTAATTCCCTATTCCGATGCCTATTCCTGAAGTCTTTTTTTGCTCGCCGTCAAGCTCGTAAAAATATTCTACTTTCTTAACTTCAATGTCCTTCTCGACTCCGTTTCTTAAAACGGTCAATGTAAAAGTTTGATCCAGTTTTTTTCGCGCTAACAGCTCGGTCAAGCTGTTTAAGATAGACAGCTCTTGATTGTCTACGGCTATAATGACGTCGCCTTTTTGAAGCAAATAGGCGTTAGGAGTGTCGTAAATTTCGTCTATTACAGGCAGCGAATTTCCCGCGACGGCTATAAATATTATTGAAAAAATAAAACCCGAAATTATATTAAACAAAGCGCCGCTTATTAAAACAATGATCCTTTTCCAAGGCTTTTGTTCGTTAAATTTAAGTCCGGTATTTTGGGGCTTAGGCTCCTTGGGTTTTTCGTATTCTTCAAAAACATTAGGTTTTGGAGTTTCTTTAGGCGTTTCACCGTCGTCTTCACCTTCAAACGCGCAATAACCGCCCAAAGGGAAAGCTCTGACGCTTATTTTCTCGCCGCGCTTATTCTCCCGCTGAAATATCGCAGGCCCGAAACCTATTGAAAACTCGTTTATCTTAAAACCTAATATTCTTCCAGCAATGTAATGCCCGAACTCATGTATAGTAACCATCAAAAGCAATATTAATATTGCCAGTAAGATATAAAAAGCGAACATATTTCACCTTAAAAGAAAAAAGTTTAGGAACGTTTTAATATTTTATTATAATCCTTTTCAAGATATTCTCTAACGAATTGTTCGATGTTTAGGATATTTTCTATCGTTATACTATCATTATAAGTCAAGTTTGTCACACAATATTCAACTAATTCATAAATATCCAAAAACTTAATTTTATTGTCCAAAAACATTTCGACTGCTTTTTGGTCAGCCGAAATCATAACAGCCGGCGCAAGCCCGCCTTTGTCGTAAACTTCCCGCGCTAATTTGGGAAAAGGGAAATTTTCTTCGTCAGGAGAGCAAAAGCTCAAAGTCAATTTTGAAAAATCTATAGGTTTTACGTCCGTAGTCAATCTTTCAGGGTAGCTTAAGGCGTATAAAACAGGTATTTCCATCGAAGGATAAGCCGCTTGCGCGATTATAGAATTGTCTTCAAACTCCACCATAGAATGTATAACGCTTTGGGGGTGAATGACGTAATCGACGTTTTCTATCTGGAATAAACGCTTAGCTTCGATTATTTCCAGCCCCTTATTCATCATCGTTGCGGAGTCTATGGTTATTTTTTTGCCCATATTCCAATTAGGATGAGCCAGCGCTTGAGCGGGAGTAATATCTTTAAGCTCGTCCTTGGTTTTGCCGAAAAAAGGGCCGCCGCTTGCGGTTAAGATTATTCTCTTTGCGTTTTTTGGATTTTCTTTTAGTAAACATTGAAATACCGCAGAATGCTCGCTGTCTATGGGCAAAATTTGACCGCTTTTTGCGGCTTTCATAATAATTTCTCCGCCGCTTACCAAAACTTCTTTATTGGCTAAAGCTATAATTTTGCCTTTTTTAAGCCCTAGTATTACGGCTTTTAAAGAAGCAATGCCTGAGCTTGCGGCGACTATAACGTCCACGTCGTCTATGTCCGCTGTTTGCTCTGGAGCTTGCTTACCGATATATATTTTGGTTTTAGGGGGAAGCTTAAGCTTTAAATAATCGTAATCGGCGTTAGGGTCAGAAACGCCGACAGCTTGTGGCAAAAACTCCCAAGCAGACGAAATAAGACTTTTTATGTTATTATAAACGCATAGAGATTGGATTTTGAACCTTTCCGGGTATTTTCTTGCCGCGTTGAGAACGTATGTCCCTATCGTTCCGCTGCTGCCCAAAACGGCTAGCTTTTTCATTCTAAGCGACAACTCCTATAGAAAGGATATGAAGGACTAAAAAGTATGTATAAATAAACAGCCCGTTAAACATTAGACCGTCGCACCTGTCCATAATCCCGCCGTGGCCGGGCAAGACCCAGCCGTAATCTTTTATGCCGACCGAACGTTTTATTATGGAAGCTATAAGGTCTCCTATTTGGGTAAACGCGGAACCGAATATTCCTAGGACAATAAAATTAACAAAATTAAGCCCTAACGACAAATTCAAAAGCCTAAAATCGCCTATCTTATAATATCCCAGCAGCAAAACCGCTATCGCCGCTATGACCCCGCCTATTAACCCGCCTATCGCCCCGCTTATAGTCTTTTTAGGGCTGATTTCGGGAGCCAGCTTAGGACCTTTGAATGTTATGCCTATTAAATAAGCGGAAGTATCCGAAAAAGTAGAAATCGCAAAAGTCAATACCAAGGGCATTAGCGAGTACCATTTGTCCAAGGTATTGTTTATGGCAAACAGGCAGGCAAGCAGACACTGCGGATATATCATTATAAATAACGTCGTTAAGATGTTTTTAGTGTCAATGGATTTATTGAAAAACGACGTTATCATCATTCCCAAAAACGTTATTCCGACAAGCAAAAATATTAACGAAAGACCGTCTAAATATAAATTAACGCCGATTATATTAGACGAAAAAATAGAAAAGCTAAATACCGCGTATGCCATAACGGGAAACATTATGACCACGGGAAATATAGGACTGGGCATATTGTGAGATAGAGCCTTAGCCATTTCCGCGCCGGAGACGATCATCAAAAAAACTACCAATAAATCAAAAAAGAGCGTATGAATTTCTCTCAGTAAAAAAGAGCCTATGATTATCAGCAATATAACGGCGCCTGTTAATACACGTTTTTTCATTTTATTTTATATCCCCAAATTTTCTGTTTCTCTTCTTATATTCTTCCAAAGCGGCATTCAAAGCTTTTTCGTCAAAATCAGGCCAAAGCGTCGGCGTAAAATAAAACTCGCTGTAAGCGGCTTGATACAGCAAAAAATTGCTCAAACGCTGCTCGCCGCTTGTGCGTATTATTAGATCAGGATCGGGAATGCCTGCGGAATATAGATATTTTTCAAATATTTCTTGGTTGATTTCTTGACAGCCGTCTTTTATCGCTAGATTTGCCGCTCTGATTATTTCGTCTCTTCCGCTATAATTAAAAGCTATGCTTAAAACTCTATCTTTAAATTCTTTTGTTGCTTCGACCGCTTTTGTTACTTTTCTTAAACTTTTTTCGTCTAAAATGCTTAAATCGCCCATTATGTTAAGGCGGATTTCTTTTTTTATCAGTAAAGGCAGATTTTCGTCTATATATTCATTTAAAAGATCGATAAGGGTTTGAATTTCTTCCTTAGGCCGTTTGAGATTTTCTTTAGACAAGGCGTAAATGGTCATATAATTTACGCCTAATTTGAACACATATTCAAAAATACGCTTTAACGCCTTTACGCCGTGTTTATGCCCTGCAGAGCGTTGATAGCCTTTTTGCAAAGCCCAACGCCCGTTGCCGTCCATAATAAAAGCTATATGCCTAGGTAGATCATTCATTCTTTTAACCTTAAAATATCTTTAAAATACGCCGTAGTCAAGATAACTTTATTGCCCGCCACGGCGTATCTTATAACTCTTTCTATATAATCGTCCGCGCACGCCGAGTTAATTCTGATTATTTCATATGTCATATTATGGGACTCAATAATCTTGACAGCTTTATCAACTGGCAACGCGATTATGTCCATTTAGATTTCCATTATTTCTTTTTCTTTGCCTGCCAAAGCTTTTTCAAGCTCGTTCATATATTTGTCCAAAATCTTTTGAACTTCTTTTTCTTGAGCCGCAAACTCGTCTTCGCTCAAATTGCCGTCTTTTTTGAGTTTTTTGAAGACTTCCAAAACATCTCTTCTTTCGTTGCGCATAGAAACTCTAAAGTCTTCCGCTATCTTTTTGACGTTCTTAACTAATTCTTTGCGGCGTTCTTCTGTCAATTGCGGGAAGACTAGTCTTATAACTTTGCCGTCGTCGACAGGAGTTACTCCTAGGTCGGAAGCTAAAATAGCCTTAGAAATGCTTTTTACGGCGGACGTGTCCCAAACGGAAATAGTCAAAACTCTCGCTTCGGGAACGCTTATCGTGCCTAATTGGTTTATAGGAGTAGGCGTTCCGTAATAATCTACCATTATCTTATCTAACAAATGCGGGTTTGCGCGTCCGGCGCGTATTTTATTTAACTCGATTTTGAAGCTTTCCAATACTTTAGCCAATTTGGACTCGTATTTTGTAAAATGATCCTTTAAAGATTCTAATTCAGGTGACATATCCAATACCCCCGTTTTTATTATTGAATCAATGTTCCGATTTTTTCGCCTAAAGCGGCTTTGACTATGCCGTTTTCTTCAGCCAAAGCAAAAGCGATAATAGGTATTTTGTTTTCCATACATAAAGTAATCGAAGTGGAATCCATCAAGTTAAGGCCTTTATTGATTACGTCAAGATAAGAAATTTCGTCGAATTTTTTCGCGTTTGGATTAATCTTGGGATCGGAATCATAAACGCCGTCGATATTTTTCGCCATCAAAATTACGTCAGCGCCTATTTCAGCCGCCCTAAGCGCCGCGCCCGTATCCGTAGAGAAATAAGGATTGCCCGTGCCGCAAGCGAAGATCACAATCCTGCCTTTTTCAAAATGCCTGATGGCTTTTCTTAAGATATAAGGCTCGGCTACCGCGGGAACGCTTATAGCGGTTTGCACTCTTGTGGGAATGCCTTCTTTTTCCAGCGCGTCTTGCAAAGCAAGAGCGTTGATTATGGTAGCAAGCATGCCCATATGGTCGGCCGTCGTGCGATCCATATTTTGACCTTGTCGGCCGCGCCAAAAGTTTCCCCCGCCGATAACTATAGCTATTTGAATGCCTTTTTCGTGTATTATCTTAAGTTGTTTTACGACGTGTTGAACGACTGACGGGTTGATACCAAACTTATCTTCGCCCGCCAAAGCTTCGCCGCTTATCTTTAATAAAATTCTGGAATACTTCACAACTTAACTCCTTATGCTATTATAACAGAAGTCTTTGATAATGTTAAGTCTTAATTTATCCGAAAAAAAAGGACACAACCTTTTTGCTATGTGTCCTTTTTAAACTATCTCAAAAAGCAATTGCTTATTTGTTTTTCGCGCTTTCTATTTGCTTCGCAACTTCTTCGGCTAGGTTATCCGAACGTTTTTGCAACCCTTCTCCAACTTCCATTCTGACAAATCTTCTAATGCTGATCTTTTCGCCGATTTTTCCGACAGCTTCGGCAATCAAGTCTTTTATTGTCTTAGAAGGGTCTTTTACATAATCTTGTTCCATCAAGCATACTTCTTTGTAGTATTTCTTGATTCTGCCTTCTACCATCTTGTCTACGACGTTTTCAGGCTTGCCTTCGTTGAGCGCTTGAGCTTTGAGAATTTCTTTTTCTTTTTCCAAAGCTTCAGCGGGAACGTCTTCGGGATTTACATAAAGCGGGTTAGCGGCGGCAATGTGAATCGCGATATTGTGAACGAGTTCTTTAAATTCGTCGCTGCGAGCAACAAAGTCGGTTTCGCAGTTTACTTCTACCAATACGCCGATCTTTCCGCCAAAGTGGATATATGCGTCAACAAGACCTTCTGCCGCTATTCTGCCTGCCTTGCGGCTTGCGGCAGCCTTGCCCTTTTCTCTCAAAATTTCGATAGCTTTTTCGATATCGCCGTTAGCTTCGGTAAGAGCGTTTTTGCAGTCTACTATTCCCGCTCCCGTTCTTGCACGCAAATCTTGAATATCCTTAGTCGTAATCATTGCGTTCTCCTTTTTTAATTAAAATATGTTATAAATTGCGTCTAATTATTCAGCTTGAGCTTCTTTTGCTTCTTCTTGAGCTTGGGTTTTTTCGGCTTCTACGGCTTCTTCCTTAGCGGAAGCTTTTTTAGCGCGTTTAGGAGCCTTATCCTTAGCTTCGTCTTCTTCGTCTTTCTTTATAGCTTCAAAATCAATGTTATCTAAAGATTGCTCGATAGAAACTTCTTGATTTTCTTCGGTTTGAGCGGCCGCAGCGCCTTGTTCGCCTTCGCGGGCTTCGATAACGGCGTCTGCTATAGCGCTTGCGATAAGCTTAACGGCTCTTATAGCGTCGTCGTTGCCGGGAATAATATAATCTACTTCGTCGGGATCGCAGTTGGTATCTACCAAACCTACAATCGGAATCTTCATAGCGCGCGCTTCTTTGACGGCGATATGCTCTTTCTTAGGGTCGATAACAAACAACACGCCGGGCAATGAACGCATATCTTTGATGCCGCCTAGGTTGCGTTGCAATTTATCTCTTTCGGCTTTGAGTTTTAGAACTTCCTTTTTGGGAAGCAAATCAAACTCGCCGAGTTTTTCCATTTGGTTGAGCCTGTTTAGACGATCGATTCTGGAACGGATAGTCGTAAAGTTTGTCAATGTTCCGCCCAGCCATCTGGTGTTAACATAAAACATACCGCAGCGTTCTGCTTCTTGTTGAATAGCTTCGGCTGCTTGCTTTTTGGTGCCGACAAACAATACGGATTTGCCATCGGCTACTTGTTGTTTTACAAATGCGTAAGCTTGGTCAATAAGTTCTACTGTGAGTTCAAGGTTAAGAATGTGAATGTCGTTGCGAGACGTAAAGATATATTTTTTCATTTTGGGATTCCATTTTCTTGTAGGATGCCCAAAATGCACGCCTGCTTCCAACAACTGTTTCATTGAAATTACTGGCATAAAAAAATCCTCCGTTTAGTCCTCCTCGCGCGATTTGCCCCGGCATAAAACTTTTGTGATTCACAAAAGCCAACGAAGACCGATCGCAATCGAGTGTGTATTTGGCTTAAAACCTTTTAAATTATATCATAAATAAAAAAGCGTAGCAATTATTTTAAAAAAGAAAATTCATAATTAAAAAAATGATAATTAAATAATCAAGTAAAGATACTTTGCTAAAAACTCAGAAACAGATGATTTTTGTATATTTAATACATCGAATAAAAACTTTTTGCTTGAAATTGTTTTTGCTATGTTTCACTTAATTTTTGTTTAACTTCAGCTAATGTAAAGTTAACTTAATTTAATTAAATTTCGGAACAGCCGAATTGTCAATATAAAAAAGCCAATAAAAGAGAAAAAAAACTGGTCTTACAGTGGGAGAATTAGCCGAAATATTAAATACGTATAAAAGCAATGTGAGTTCGTGGGAAAATATGAAATATGTTCCTAGCGTTCCTATTGCTTTTAAAATATGCAAGCTTTTTAATATTACATTAGACCAAATATATGGAACAGAAAATAAGGTAATTAAGCAATACGAAACCTTACCTTGATACAAGAGTTCTTAGGAAAAATACAAGGGTTCTTGAAAAAATTAGGGGTAAAAGAAAGTCAACTAGATAATTTGACTGATGAGCAAATAAGCGCTCTCCAAATTATTATAAAGAACTTCTTGGATAAACAAAGCAATAATTAAACAATCTTTAGCAGTTAAGACACGTTTTTGCTGTAAAGAATTTAGTGTTTCAATCAAATTTATCATTGGCGACTAAAATAAACAAAACTACCAAAAAGCGAATACTTTATAAGGTTTTAGTATAAAACGCCAGACGGACTTAAGTTAAAAAGATTGACGGAATTTAAGACCAAGAAAAAAAATTAGATTCACGATTTGCGTCATTCGCACGTTAGCTTGCTCATCTCTCATATGTTGCCAGATAGACAATAAGGCATAATAAAGGTATTAGAGAATATAAATTATCTTAAAACTGTGACTTTTTTCGTGACTCAAAAAAGAAATAACCGCTATATCTTGTGGATATAGTGGTTTTTTATACTATATCTTGTATTGGTGCCGAAGACCGGACTCGAACCGGTACGGAGTTTTACCTCCGAAGGATTTTAAGTCCTTTGCGTCTGCCAATTTCGCCACTTCGGCAAAAAAACAAACCCCGGTTAAAGGGCTTTAAAGTTGGAGGCACCACCCAGAATCGAACTGGGGATGAAGGTTTTGCAGACCTCTGCCTTACCGCTTGGCTATGGTGCCAAAAAAATTGGAGCGGTAGACGAGATTCGAACTCGCGACATCCGCCTTGGCAAGGCGGCACTCTACCACTGAGCTACTACCGCATATGTCCGAAAGTAGCTTGATTTTTAGCTCCTTTCGGTTTCTTTAATATACCAAATTGTTTAAAAAATTGCAACAGTTTAAAAGCTCTAAAAACCTAAAAACATTAGATTTTGAGCTAATAAATTTTGGAAATGTTTTTACTTATATTATATTTATTTTTCCTGACTTTGTATACTGCCAACCTTGGTCGGATATACTCTCGAACGGCTGCGTTTGCTTCGTTCGTCTAATATTTTAAATACTTTTTGAATATCCAATTCTCTGTCTTCCATCAGAACAAGCGTATGATAGATAAGATCTGCT
>DATCKP010000087.1:0-9756 GCA_036562165.1 Clostridia bacterium | reverse complement strand
GCTCATAGTTTATTTCATAATTTTTATTTTCGCTCTGTTTACATCGCCTGAGTTTTTGGCGATAGCGTTTGATTCGTCCGGGTCTACTACGGGCGTGTTAAGCGTGCCTTTCGTTTTGGCGTTGTCCGTAGGTATTTCGTCTTTAAAAAAGGACAGCGAAGCGTCCGAAAGCGACAGCTTCGGCTTAGTTGCTATCGCCGGAACGGGAGCGATATTGGCGGTAATGATATTAAATCTATTTTATAAAAGCGAATTTACAGGCAATTTAGATATAATAGACCCCGAAACAGGTTCGATTTTGAAAGCCTTTACGGACATTTTGCCTACATATATTATGCAAAGCCTGCTTGCCGTCGTGCCTTTGACTATAGTATTGATCGTTCTTCAAATCTTTGTGTTTAAGCTCAACCGCAAACAATTTCGAAAACTGCTTACTGGTTTTATTTTCGCGTTGTTAGGACTATTTATATTCTTAGTAGGCGTAAACGGCGGCTTTATGGAAGTAGGCGTAGTTATAGGCAATACTTTAGCGTTGAAAGAAAATAAAGTATATATTATAATAATAGGACTATTCTTGGGAGTAGTCACGATTTTGGCCGAACCCGCCGTTCATATTTTGACTCACCAAATCGAAGACGTAACGAGCGGTTACGTAAGCAGAAAAGCGGTTTTAGCCGCGTTGTCTATAGGCGTAGGTTTGGCGGTAATGCTTTCGGTATTGAGAGTGTTGGTGCCCGGATTGCAGTTATGGCATTATTTGCTGCCGGGGTATATAATATGCTTGATATTAATGTTTTTTGTGCCTAAACTTTTTATCGGTATGTCTTTTGACGCCGGCGTGGTTGCGACCGGGCCTATGACGGCTACTTTTGCGTTGGCGTTTATACAGGGAGCCGCTAACGCCTTCGCGGACGCGAACGTGCTTACCGAAGGATTTGGAATGATAGCGATGGTAGCGTTGTTCCCTATAATGACTTTAGAAATTTTGGGCTTGATATTTAAGATAAAGTCCAAGAGAAAAGGAGTTCAAAATAACTAATGGAACAGTTAGTCAAGATGCCCAAATTTGAGCTTATATATATAATTGTAAATCACGGCATGGGCAGCAAAGTTTTGAAAAAAGCAAAAGAATACGGTATGCGGGGCGGTACGGTCTTTTTAGGCAGGGGAACTGTTAAAAACGCGTTTTTGGAGTTTTTCTCCCTATACGACGCAAGAAAAGAGATTATTATAATGGGCGCGGACGCTAAAACCGCCGACCAAGCCGTAGAAGCCCTGAGCAAAAATTTTCATTTTGACAAGCCGAACCATGGAATAGCGTTTACGGTAAGCGCTAGAAACATATTAGGTTCGACAGCGTATAAAGGGGAAGAAAGCGATAGCGACGAAGGAGCAAATAATCCTATGTATCAACTTATTATCACAATCGTCAATAAAGGAAAAGCCGAAGAAGTAATAGACTCCGCTACGGCGGCGGGAGCGAAAGGCGGAACGATTTTGAACGCGCGCGGCTCTGGCATTCATGAAACCAGCAAGGTGTTTAATATGGAAATAGAGCCCGAAAAAGAAACCGTTTTGATTTTGTGCAAGGCGGACGTTACCAAGGCTATAGTAGAATCTATTTATAATAATCTAGAATTAGGCAAGCCCGGCAACGGCATTATTTTCGTTCAAGACGTCAATTCCGCTTACGGCATATACGAAGCTTAAATTTTGAAATCTTAAGAGAATAAAAAGCTGATTTCTTCAAAATTAAGCTAAAAAATAGAGAACAAAATTGTTCTCTATTTTTTTTCTTGCCCTGCTATACCGCTTTTTCTGTATTAGTTTTGTTTTTATGCATACTATAGACTTTTTTGTATAAAGATTGTATAATGTTTGCGTAAACAAATTTTACAGAGGACTAGTTTGAGCAAAAAAAGCAGCATCTACATAGATGTCAATTCTAATAATGTCTCCGTGGCGATGACCGAAGACGACGAGCTGGTCGAATTCTATATAGAATCTTCGTCTCAAAAAAAGCTGGTCGGAAACATATATAAAGGCGTAGTCGTCAATGTGTTAGCCGGCATGCAGGCCGCCTTTGTGGATATCGGGCTGGAGCGTAACGCGTTTATGTATGTCGGCGATATGATAATCGACCGCGCCGAACTTCAAAACCACGAAATAGACATTCCCGAGAAATTATCCATAGCTCCCGGCGACGAGATTATGGTGCAGGTGGTAAAAGACGAAGTAGGCACCAAGGGCGCGCGTATTTCGTGCAATATCTCTTTGCCCGGTCGAAGCGTGGTAATGACGCCTACTTTGGACTTTTTCGGCGTGTCCAGAAAGATTACAGACGAAAAAATCAAGCAAAAGCTTATGAAAATCGTCAAAGACCACGCCGCCGAAGGCTGCGGATATATCATCAGAACGGTCGCGCCCGAGATGTCCAAAAAAGAAATCGTCGCCGAAATGAAGCAATTAAGCAAGCTTTGGGAAAGCATTCAAGAAAGGTATAAAAAAGCCCGTCCCAGAGAGCTTATTTACACCGAAGGCGATTTGGTGGCAAGAATGGTCAGGGATATGCTCAATTCTAACGTCGAGCATATCATAACCAATTCAAAAGAAGCATATAACACCATATCCGAGCATTTAGTAAAAAGCCTTGCCGTTTGCGCCGACAAACTAGAGCTTTATACCGGCAAGATTGATATGTTTAAATATTACGGTATCCGCCAAAAGATCGACAAGCTGTTAGACCGTAAGGTATGGCTGAAAAGCGGCGGATATCTTATTATCGACAAGACCGAAGCCCTTACGGTAATAGACGTCAACAGCGGGAAATACACCGGAGAGAGCAATCTATTAGAAGATACGGTGTTTAAGGTTAATCTTGAAGCGGCTCAAGAAATAGCCCGCCAGCTCAGGCTGAGAAACATAGGCGGCATAGTGATAATCGATTTTATCGATATGGAGCTTAACGAGCACAAGCAAAAGGTTTTGGAAGTTTTGGAAGAAGCGCTCAAAAGAGACCGCACCAAGTGCAAATTATTGGGAATGACTCAGCTTGGGCTTGTCGAGCTTACCCGCAAAAAAGTTCGCAACGACATATCAAGCTGCCTTCAAGACGAATGCACAATCTGTCACGGCTCGGGCAGAATTTTGTCTACCGCGGCGGTGGCGGACAAAATACGCACTGATCTTTTGGACTTGTTTGCCACGATGGATCCGCCCGCGGCGACTATTACCGTTAATCCCGACGTTATGGCTAAAATGTTTACCGGAATATTTTCAAAAGAATGCGAAACTATTTGGGCAGGCAAAAGAATTTACGTTATACCTGACGAGCATTTATTAAGAGACGTATACAGAATCCAAGTTCATAAAGACAAAATTTTGACGCTTCCTAACAATGCAAAATTGTTATATTGATAATAATTTGGACGCGGCTTTTTAATATGGTATAATTTTAATAATTTAATAAATGATATCAAAGGTTTAGAATTTGATATGAAATATATAAATAAAGAATACGGCTTTACGTTTAGACCGCCATATCTAGAAAGCTTCAAAAAAGAAGAGCCCAAAGGCCCGGCTATAAAAAATAACAATTATCCTTCAAGATATATAATAGGAGCCGGTCTTGATTATTCCGCCATAAACGGCGCAATGCTTGTAGGAAAATACGGCTCTTTATGGGGCGTCAAGGTTACCTATTTTAACGGCAGAAAGTGGCTCGAAAACGAAGATTTTATCATTCAACATTCCAAATTCAGCGTTTACTCTAGCGACGGAGGCTACGCTCATTTTATTAGCGGCCCGTTATCTGTTAAATGGATACGACAAGGCGAACAAGGCTTAGGTATACAGATAACGTCAAGCAGGCGTTTGAGAGTAAGGGTAATATTTTATCCTTGCTTTAACTGGCCGGGAGAAATCAGCATAGAAGGCTCTTACGTAAAAGGCCGATCTCCTTACGTGGCGATTATTCCGGGAGACGTTGAGTTGTCAAGACCGTATTCTGTGTTTAAAAACCGCTACCAAGTTATTTTGGACGACAAGCCCGCCCGCGAATATTTTATGGCCCAAAGCTACAACAAGCCTTTGGACTCCGCAAACGGCGCTTTTAACGAAGTAATGATGGAGTTTATAATCAACAGCTATCAGCCGACCGTTAACTTATATTGCGCGGTAGGGGACGAAAAAATCTTGGCGGTAGATATTCCCGATGTGGATAAACTGGATAAACTTATTGAAACCGCGGGCGACCTTAGATACAGCGTAAACAAAACTTATGGAAGCGGCGTTTTGGGAACGCCTGTGGAATATATGTTTAACGCTTCTATGTGGTCAAGGATATACGACCCCTATCTTCTTGACGTCATTTCTGTCTCCAAAAGGCTTTCCAAAAACGACCATTTTGATTTAAACGGCGTAGAAGAAAACTCTAGTTTGTTAGTCAATTCTTGGATTTCGGAAGATTCTGACTTTTTAAATCAATTAACGTATACAATTCAAGACAAAATATTGGGTTTGATTACGGCGTATCAGATATTTGTTCGTCAAAAAGACAAAACCGGCTTTATTAAGCTGTTTGCTAAATTGACAAGAATGTTCGAGCCGGACGGAGAACTTGTCTTGGACGAAACCAAAGGCAGAGACTTAACGGCTTATCAATGGGACGATTCTCCCTTAAAAGAAAAGACCAAAGAAAAGCCTGTGTATTCTTTGGACCAAAGCTGTCTTAAACTTTTGGCGTATGATTTGATAGAAAGAATAGCCGCAAAATTCGCTTTACCCGAAGCCGCGATTTACGGCGAAGCAAAAAGAAAACTAAAGCAAAAAATCAACCAAACGTTATACAACGAAGAAAAAGGCTTATACCTTAATAGATACGCGGACGATACTTGGGCTGAAAATTACGGAGCTACCAGTTTTTATCCGCTTATCGCCGGGGCTATAGAGACGCCCGAGCAGCTAAGGGCTGTAGTAGACAATCTTACTTCAAAAAAGCAATTTTGGGGCGAGTACCCTGCGCCTACGCTGTCTAAAAACAATAAAGAATACGGCAAAGCGTTAAAAGACGCCGATAACGGCAATAAGCCCCCGTATCTAGACTATCGCGGCGCTATAACGCCTTATGTAAATTATCTTATTTATCACGGGCTTATAAGATACGGGCTTGACGAAATCGCCGGCGAATTCGCGTATAAATGCGCTAAGCTTTGGCAAAAGCATACTAAGTTTAAATTTAACGTGTATTCCAAATATTTGCCTGGCGGCGGCGCTCCCAAAAATGTCGAATATCTGAGCATGGAAGGCAATTTGCTGGCGTTAATAGGTATGCAATCTTTAATCGATGTCGAATATTTTAGAGACGATTTAAAATTCGCGGTAAGATTCGGCTCTTTTGCCAAAGGCTCTCACGCGGTTACTAACCTTAAGATATTAGACCATATTTACAGCATTGAGACCGACAATTACGCGACAGCGTTGATAATAGACAATAAAGAAGTATTCAAATCCGAAGGCGGAAGGTGCGTAGTAAGACAATATATAGACGCAAAAGACGAATACGGATTTTTGATTATCGCGCCTGTCGACTTAAAAATTACTTTAAGGCCTTTGAATTATCAATCGGGCAAATCGGAATACGTCTTTAATATATCTAAAGGAAAACATAAGATTAAAATAACTGATAAGGTATATACGGAATTAATAAGCTGATAAGGATAAATATTTAATTTATTACCAAAAAAGTTGATTTCAAGAAGCGTTGATTGAATATTTGACTTGCAGCTGTTATAATTATCAAGATACGCAAGGGCGGGGGATTACAAATGTCAATAAAAAATCGGATAAAAAATATATTTCTCATTAAGCATAACACTCTTATTTTATCAATAATAGATATTTTTTTATTGATACTTACTTATTTTTTAGGCGTTTTATTTTATCTAGTTTTATACGAAAAAACTTTTTTGCTTTGGCTTGACAATCTTTATACCATATTGTTTTTGGCAGTCCCTTACGCTTTGTTGTTCAACCTTTTCGGATTGTATCGCAATCTTTGGCAGTTTATGAGCTTTAGGGACTTGTTCAAACTATTTATAGTTTTGGGAATATCGTCTTTTATCTTTATAGTATCTTCCTTTATAACCAGCGGTTTTGACGTAACGTATCTTATATTTACTTTAATCACGTCTTTAATGGCTTGCGTGGCTGTTTTTGCGAGCAGGCTTATTTATATAATTATGTATGACCGTATGCGCCGCAAAAAAAATAACGGCGGCAAAAGGCTTGCGATTGTGGGAGCAGGACAAGCTGGGGTATTGCTTTTGGAAAATATATTGACCGAAAAAAACAGCGCATACCAGCCCGTATGTTTCTTTGACGACGACGAAAGAAAAATCGGCAAGATCATAAACGGCATAAAGGTCGTAGGGTCTACGGACACGATAGAAATATATTGCTCCGAACTTAATATAGACGAAATCGTAATAGCCATTCCTTCTTTGACGTTTGAACAAAAGCAACGCATTTTGGATAAGTGCCTTCAAACCAAATGCCACGTGGTCATTGTGCCTAGTATGTCCGAGATCATAAGCGACAAAAACATTTGGCAAAAAAGAAGGCAAATTGACGTGGAAGATTTGTTGGACAGAGAACCTATAAAATTGGACACGGACAAGTTTTACGAGCTTATTTCAGGCAAGACCGTATTAGTCACTGGCGGCGGCGGATCTATCGGTTCGGAACTTTGCAGGCAAATTGTAAAATATCATCCAAAAAAACTTATAATTTTAGACATTTACGAAAATAACGCCTACGAAATACAGCAAGAGTTAAAATTCCAATACGGCGACAGCGTAAACTTGTTTGTGGAAATAGCTTCTATTCGCGATTACGATAAAATGGAAGTTTTGTTCCAAAAATACAAACCCGAACTGGTATTTCATGCGGCGGCGCATAAACACGTGCCTTTGATGGAAGCTAATCCCGACGAAGCCGTAAAAAATAACATTTTCGGAACGTTTAACTTGGTTAAATTAGCCGACAAATACGGCGTAGGAAAGTTTGTCTTGATTTCTTCCGACAAGGCTGTAAATCCCACCAACGTAATGGGAGCTACCAAGCGTTTTTGCGAGATGATTATACAATCAATGAAGGACAAGTCCCAAACGCAGTTTATGGCGGTAAGATTTGGAAACGTTTTGGGCTCCAACGGCTCTGTAATTCCGCTCTTCAAAAAGCAAATAGAAAAGGGCGGCCCGATCTACGTTACAAGCAAGGATATAATAAGATATTTTATGACCATACCCGAAGCGGTGAGCTTGGTATTAATGAGCGGAGCGAAAGGCTCTAACGGCTCTGTTTATGTGCTTGATATGGGCGCTCCCGTAAAAATCGACGACTTGGCAAGAAAGATGATAGTGTTAGCCGGCTACGCTCCGGATAAGGATATAAAGATTGTTTATACCGGCTTAAGACCGGGCGAAAAGATGTATGAAGAATTAATTCTTCACAAAGACAGGGCGAAAAAAATAGACGACAAAATATACGTCGAAGAGCTGGCTAATATTTCTTGGGACTTTATTATAAGCGTCCTTGAGCGGTTAGAAAACGCCCTTCGTCAAAACGATATAAACATGCTTGTGGATACATTGATGGACGCGGTGTATAACGGCGAAAGCAAAAGCCTTGAAGCTCTCAAAGCTAGTTTGCAAAACACAAGCTCTATAATTTTCGAGCAGGCGCAGGAAACAGCGGGATGAAAACATTATTAGTGCTTTTAGTTACGTTCGGAGTCGCCGCTGTTCCTGTAATAGAATTAAAAGGCGCGATTCCTTTAGGCATGGGGCTTGCTCTTCATTACGGTATCGAACTTAATTCTTGGATTTATTTTATTTTCGCGTATTTAGGCTCGTGTCTGCCCGCGCCGTTTATTATTTTATTTTTGCGTCCCGTATTAAATTTTTTAGCAAAAACTAAAGCTTTTAGAAAATTGTCTCAATGGCTTACAAATCGTTTTTCCAAAAAGACTGACGAAATAAACCAAAAAGCAGTGCTTAAAGCCGAAAAAATTGACGATACTCCCAGCGATGACGCTCAAAAAGAGATCGCCAAAAGAAAAAGAATAGAATGGATTAAATACATATCGCTTTTCGTTTTTGTGGCCGTTCCTTTGCCCCTTACGGGGTGCTGGACGGGCTCAGGGATAGCGGCGTTTATGGGATTGGACTTAAAAAAAAGTCTGACTATTGTTTTTTTAGGAAATCTTGTCGCTGGATTAATAATAATGTTCGTGTCTTTAGCAGGTTATCAATTGCCAAGCTTGTTTTGATTATTAAATAATTATAAAAACAACGGCTAAGTCCTTTTTTCATTTCAAAACATTTTCTAGATATCAATTTTCGCCTTGTTATAAGGCTTTTTTTTATTTTATTTCATAATTTTTTCCAATTATAGACAAACTAAAGAACTATGGCATTTAAGCCTTAAATCTTACGTTGTTTTAGGTTTAAATCTTAAGATTTGGGAGAATAATCTAATGGAAGAATATGTTATAAGACTAAGCAAGGAATTAGAAGAAGAATTAGAAAAAAGAGCCAAAGAGCAAGGCGTTACAAAAGAGCAATATCTTAACAACTTGGCGAAACTTTTTTTGAGCGCTTCGCATAGTATAGACCGAGAAGGGTTTGAGAAGGGATATCAGGAAATGGGGGCAATCAATCTTCAGCTTGCTAATATAGGAGATTGTTGCGATGGAGAAACCGAACATAACGAGAGGCTCGATATTTTTCGCCGACCTAAGTCCCGTGGTGGGAAGTGAGCAGGGCGGACTGCGCCCTGTATTGATCATCCAAAACGATATAGGCAATAAGCACAGCCCCACTATTATCGCCGCGGCGATAACCAGCCAGATAAACAAAGCAAAACTGCCTACCCATATAGAGATTAAGGGCGAAAAATTCGGGCTCAGCAAGGATTCGGTAATATTGTTGGAACAAATACGAACTTTAGATAAAAGACGCTTAAGAGAAAAAATAGGCGAGCTTGACGCAGAGACCATGGAAAGCGTCAATAAGGCTATTTTGATTTCGCTGGGCTTTTTTTGACGTTAAAAATAAAGACCGCAAAGATAATAAAGATAATACAGAAAATAAAGATAAATAAAACAAAAGAAAACCCGCTTTTTATAGCGGGTTGATTTTTTTAATTGAATGTTTCCGATAAGACAAATCGCATTTCTTTCATCATTTTTAAGAAAGCTTTGCTGCCTTCTTCATCATCCTTAAACAACGCCGTGCATTTTAATATCCGTTCGCACGCTTTGTTTATATATTTTTCTATAGCCATTCCCGCGTCTTCATCGCTTAAATTTGTGCCGTAGTCGTTGATTAATTGCGCGATCATTCCAGTATGAGCTACCAACGGATGATTGAAGTCGCTTAGTTCATGGAATTTGCTCTTGCCTAATAGGAAATCTTTGATTTCTTCGGCTTCTTGAGCAAGCCTTCCCGGCAGGATGAATAAGCCCATGGCTTCTATCAAGCCGATGCTTTCTTTCTTGATGTTTTGAAGATCGGGGCTTACATGGAAAATTCCGTCGGGGTGCGCCGAATCCGTTCGGTTATTTCTTAAGATAATATCCAAAGAATACTCTCCGTTTTCGTTAAACCGCGCTATCGGCGTTACGGCGTTGTGCTGTTCGTTGGTATGAGCGATAATGTTTAGCTTTTCGTTGTTGTATTCTAAGAAATATTCCAA
>DATCKP010000046.1:0-6021 GCA_036562165.1 Clostridia bacterium | reverse complement strand
ATTATGGAGTATTGATTAATCAAGTCTATTTCGCTTATCAAATCCAACGCTTCGTAATGAAGCTCGTCGCAAATATCGCGCCGCTTTTCGTTATCCAAGCATATTGCCTTGATGATTTCCATTATTTTAAACTGGTCTTTTGTGGTCAGAAGTTCAAAGGCTCTATACGCGTCGCCCATTCTGCCCGCGGCGTTAATGCGGGGCGATATTTTATACGCCAAATCGGAAGAAGTTATCTCGCAGTTTAAGCCCAGATATTGACAAAGCATTTTAAGCCCGATATTTACGCTATCAGAATTTATCTTTTTTAGACCCAATACTACCAAACTGCGATTTTCGTCCACCAAAGGCACTAAATCGGCGACCGTCGCAAGCGCGCACAAATCGTAATATCTTGAAGCGGCTTGAAGCCCGCCTAAAGCTTGGACAACCTTAAGCGCCACGCCCGCCCCGCACAGCATATCAAAAGGATAGTCTTGCCCTTTGAGCTTTGGGTTGACTATTACGCATTGCGGAAGAGTCGAGGGGACTTCATGATGGTCGGTGACCATTATGTCCACGCCCAAGTCAAGAGCAAGCTCGACTTCCTTATGCGCGGATATTCCGCAGTCGCAGCTTATTATAAGGTCGGGCATGCAGTTTTCTATAATTTTGGTCAGAGCGTCTTCGTTTAGACCGTATCCTTCATTGTGGCGGTCGGGAATATAAGGAATGACGGTAACGCCGTTTTTGGACAAATAGTCGGACAATATCGCCGCGGCGCAAATACCGTCTACGTCGTAGTCGCCGTATATTACTACCGTTTCGTTGTTTTGCATAGCGAAAAAAACGCGGTCTTTTAGCTCGCGCATTCCGCTAAGCAAAAACGGGTCGTGCAAATCTTTTTCGGAAGGATAAAGAAATTTGCGTATCTGCTCTTCTGTTTGGTATCCCCTGGCGGCTAAAATTTTTAAAACGATATCTGACAGCCCGAAATTGTTGCGTAAAACGGTTACGGGCCGCTCGTTCCGCTTCTTAAAAATCGTGTTCATTAAATTATTGCTCGCTGATTTTTTTATACAATTATACGCTGAATATGTCGTTTTGTAAAGATATAAAAAAGCGCCGCTTTAACGTAATTTTGCGGCGCAATTATTCAATATTTTTTTACAGCTTTAAGCTTCCGAAGGAGCTTCCGTCGTTTTGGCTTCTTTTTTAGACTTGCGGTTTTTGCTTAACAAAACCCATACAGAAGGAGCCAAGCATAACGACGAATAAAGACCCGAAATCAATCCTATTATAATAGGCAACGCGAACTCTCTTATGCTCGGCACGCCTATAACCGCCAAAAGCGTGATAATAAACAGCGTGGTAAGCGTAGAGTTAAACGTTCTCCAGAAAGATTCTTTTATGGACTTATTGGCAAGCTCGACTGGAGACATATCAGCGTTGACAGGGTTTTTGGCGTTTTCTCTTACGCGGTCAAAGATAACCACGGTGTTGTTGATGCAGTAACCGATCAAGGTTATGATAGCCGCGATAAAAGTGGAGTTGACTTCTATTCGAGTAAACACCATAAACGCCAAAACAACAAGGGTGTCGTGGAACAAAGCCACGGTCGCAGCAAGACCGCTTTTGAACTCAAATCTTATAGTGATATATATTAGCATCAAGAGCAAAGAGACGTATACTGCGGCAAGCGCGGCGTATATCAATTCAGAGCTTACCGTTCTAGATATAGTCGTGGAGTTAGATACGTTTCCAACGTAAGGATTTTCTGGATCTGTAAGAGCTTCTCTAAGCGCTTCTTTTAGATCGTCCAAGACTTGCTCCATATATTGCTCGTCGCCGATAGCCTTAAATCTAATGAGAATAGAAGCGCCTTCGCCTTCGCCTTGCAATTGAGCTCTAGAAATTTCTAGATTGTATTTTTTGCCTTCGCTGTCGGTTAGGTTTTCTACGACTTCGCGAATTTCGCCTAATTTTTCGTTAAAGTTTTCCTTGGTAAGAGCGGTGCCGTATTTGATTTCTACCGAGTAGCCGCCCTCAAAGTCTATGCCAAGGTTAAGCCCTATTTGAGGTATGCATAATAGCACTATGCCCAATAATATTATCAAGCCTGAAGCTAGGAAGAACCACTTCCATTGCTCTACTATATGCCAATCTCTTTTGAATAAGGATTCTTTCTGATTCATACTTGAGCGCCCCCGAGTTTTGTGTTAAGTTCTTTTTTGCGCGATGTATTAGCGTCGTCTTCATCGGGGATTTCGACTACATCGGCTTCTCTTTTGAGATTATAAACAGCGGGATTGTCTTTGTTAATTCTCAGCAAGTTTTTAAGCAGCGCTCTGGTGATAACCAAAGAGCAGAACATCGAAATTACTACACCGATTAACCACGTAATGCCAAAGCCCCTAACAGAGCCGGAACCTATAGCTATAAGGATTATAGCCGCTATGATTGTGGTAACGTTAGCGTCGATTATGGCGTTTAGAGATCTCTTAAATCCCGCGGTAACTGACGCGTTGATAGATTTTCCTAATTTATATTCGTCTTTTATTCTTTCAAATATTATAATGTTAGCGTCGACTGCCATGCCTATGCTTAGGATAATGCCGGCGATACCGGGCAAGGTCAATTGAACCCAAGGCAGTGCCCATAAGAAGAATAAATATAAAACGACAAAGGACAACAGCGACAAAGAAGCCATGGCCCCCATCGCTCTATATAACACGCACATAAAAATAATGATGCCCAGCAAGCCTACGCCTCCAGCAATCAAGCTGGTGGTAAGCGCGTTAGTTCCTAACGTAGGGCTTACGACGCTGGATTCTATCAAAGTCAATTTTACATCAAACGCGCCCGCTACGATTTGTTTTGCGAGCTTGTCCGCCGATTCGTAAGTAAAGCTGCCTGTAATAATAGGCTTGCCGTCGGTTATGGCCGCTTTGATAGTGGCGGTGGATATGGTTTGTTCGTTAACCACTATGTCCATGTTTTTGCCGACGTTTGCGGAAGTTATTTCGCCAAACTTTTTAGCCCCGACGGAGTCAAAAATTAGTTGAACGAAATAACCGTTTTCCGTAGTATAACCGGCGTAAGCGTCCTTAATAGTATCCCCCGTCAAAACAGTTTCGCCGTCAATTCTAAATTCCAAAGTAGCGGGTTCGCCGATAATTTCGAACAATTCCTTGGGATTTTCAAGGTCGGGAACTTCGACGCGGATACGAGTATCGCCTTCGCGGGTTACGGTGGCTTCCATATAGCCTTTTTCGGTAATCACTCTAAGCAAACGCGTTACCGTTCCGTCCAAACGCGAATCTAAATTAGTGCGGTCAGGCTCGTCGTCCGCGATATCGTATACGGCGTAAACGCCGCCTTTTAAGTCGATTCCTAATTTTATACCGCCCGCAAAAGACGTGTATCTATAATTCGTAAAAGGAATGTCGAACGGCACTAAAGCCAAGATCATCGCCAACGCAATAACGACCGACGCTATTGTCAGTTTTATTATTGCGCGCCTTTTATGCTTTTGCATATTATCTCCCTTATATTAATCTCGCACTAATTTATTATAAGTTTTTATATTTTATTAGTCAATCGGTTTTTTAAATTCTTTCTAATATATTGACCGCTATGGCGCATTCCGTGCGTTTTTTTATGATCTCGCACATTATGTCAAGCGGTTTGTTCACGTCGCCGTTATAATTATAGTTATTAGCCGCGCATCCCCCGGAGCAATAATATTTCGCAAAGCAATCTTGGCATTTGGGCTTAGTATGGATATTGCTGTTTTGAAGCAGGCTTCTTATGTTTTCGTTTAAAGGCAGTCTGCCCGTCTTATCCCAAGCGTTCAGGTCTCCCAAGACAAACTCTTTGATCCCTACGAATTGGTGGCATGGATAGATAAGCCCGTCGGGAGAGACGGCTATGTATTCGTTGCCCGCGCTGCACGCGCTTACCCTTTTTTTCTCGCAAGGCCCGCCTTCGAAGTCTATCATAAAATGGAAGAAATTAAACCATTGGTCGCTTTTTCTGCGTTTTAGGTATTCGCCTGCGAGTCTTTCGTATTCTTGGCAGATTCTTTCCACATGCTCTTTTCTGATAGACAAGGGATGCTCTTGCGGCAAAACGACGGGTTCTATAGATATTTGGTCAAAGCCCAAATCGTTTATCGCCAAAACGTCTGACGCAAAGTCCAAGTTTTGAGAAGCGTATGTTCCGCGGATATAATACTCCCCTTCACCCCTTATATGCCTGAACTCTTCAGCGAACTTCAGAGATTTTTGGTAGCTTCCTTGACCGCCGCGGGCGGGTCTGTAAAAATTATGAACATCTTCTCTTCCGTCTATGCTTATTACGACGTTAGACATATGCTCGTTGATAAAACGCATTTGCTCTTCATCGCATATCGTTCCGTTGGTCGTAATGGTAAAACGGAAAGATTTGCCAGCCTTTTTGGCTTGTTCTTTGGCATAAAATACCGCGGTTTTCACCACGTCAAAGTTGAGCAAAGGCTCGCCCCCAAAAAAGTCGACTTCCAGATTGCGTCTTGATCCGCTGTGGGCGATCAAAAAGTCTATGGCAAGGCAAGCCGTCCTTTCGCTCATATCCATGGCTTGACCGCCGTATGTGCCTTCTTTTGCGAAACAATATTTGCAGCGAAGATTGCATTTGTGGCTGACATTAAGGCACATAGACTTGATTTCGCCGCTATAAGATATGTTATCCGGCTTTTGAGCTTCGCAAAACAAAACGCCTTTTTCTTTTAGACCGTCAAGCTCTTTTATGGCTTCCTCTACGTCAGGGTCTAGGGGCAATTCAGGCTCGATTTCCCCTGTCATAATTTTGCAAGCGACATACGCTGGATAGTCGATCAAAAAAACGCTGCCGCTTTCGCTGTCTAATAAGAAATATTTATCTAAACACTTAAACGCATGAACCATATTATAAATAAAAATATGCAGTATCTAAGTACTGCATTTTTCCCTTTTTACTTTTTAGTTTTTTGTTATTAAATTACAAACTTACCTTAATATTAGGATTGCGGGTTATCTTTCTGCCGCAGTTTTGGTTAGCAACCGTGCAGCTAGTTTTGCAAGCGGATTGGCAGCTAGCTTGGCATTCTCCGCAACCCGTATTTTTGCTTCTATCAATAGTGTTGAGAGCGATAACTTTTATATGCTTCATAGCTTCCTCCTAAAATATATACTGAATTATATAATAAATCGCCGTATTTTTCAACTTTATTTGGTAAGTATATTGAAAAACATTATGTATGCGGCGTTTTTATAATCAAAAAATACCGCCTTAAGTCTTTTTAGCGGTATTTTTTTCACTTCTTAAGTTTTTAAGTTGCTTTTTATTTTTTGCCTTTTATGTTTACCGCGAAAATGCCGCAAATTAAGCCCATAATAGAGCCGGCTACAAGGTCAATTAATATGTTCCAGCCAAAAGTGAACTTGCCGTTCATAAGAGAGAAGATTAAGAACGCGGCGATTATGTATATAACGCCCAAAAGCAGACCTTTTTTCCACCCGTTTGATTTTTCTTTAAAGGATATAATGCTCGCCGTAAGCAAAGAAACGCCCTTTATTACTTGATTAATTATCTCTATAGCCGTATCCGAAATGTCCACAAAGGTTATTATAAGCGCCATCAGCAATATCAAAACAAGGCTGATTATAAGCGCTATGGTCAAAGCTTTTAGCACTTCTAAAAACATTGCGGACTTTTCGGGGGATTTTGTTTTTTCTTTCTTTAGACTCAAACTCATAATTTCACCCTGCGATATAGAATTATTTAGTATAAAATATGCGCTCTAAAACAAGAATATGATTAAAAAAATTTATTAATATGATTAAAACATATAAAAAAGTATTAATGTTTTACAATAAAAGAAGTTAATGATATACTATCGATATAATTGTCAAAGGGGATCTAACCATGAAAAAGGTAAAAAAATTTACATTATTAATAGTCTTTATTTTAATAATAAGCATTTTTTCATTTAATTATGATTGGCTGTAATAATAAAGAACC
>DATCKP010000018.1:0-2210 GCA_036562165.1 Clostridia bacterium | reverse complement strand
CTTCCTGCGGTGTAGTCCAAAACAAAAGCTTGGAAGCCGTAAACAAAATATCTAAGCGCTACAGGGTCGGCTTCTCTTGCGGAAACATAGGCGTATGCCCCGCCCGGCAAAATTAATATAGCGGGATAAAGGTAATTTTGACCGTAAACTTCAGAATTATCGTTTATAAAACATTTAAGACAGCCTTTATAGCCTTCTTTACGCTCAAATTTAAAATATTCGTATAAATCAATATTTTTAATGTTCATAATTATACGCCCCGATGATTTTTAACTTGCTAAGCCCGAAATAACTTTATAAATTTGTATTTATGGCTTATTATATTAATAGCATTTTATATAAAACAATTCAAATACTAAACAAAAAATGGAACAAAAATTAAAAAGAAATTTTAAGCTTTATCTTAACCTATTTTTGACCATGCTCAAAATCAGCGCCTTTACTTTCGGGGGCGGTTTTGTAATGATTTCTTTAATGAAAAAAGAGTTTGTGGACAAGCGAAAATGGCTGTCAGACGAAGAAATGTTAAATTACACTGCTATAGCGCAGTCGTCTCCGGGCGCGGTGGTAGTTAACGCGTCGTTTTTGGTAGGTTATCATATAGGCGGCGTTTTGGGCGCGGTACTTACTGTTTTGGCAGCTGCTTTGCCGCCTTTGATAATAATCACTATTATTTCGGCGTTTTATTCGTTGTTGCGAGACAACGCCATTGTAAGCTATATTCTAATGGGAATGCAGGCGGGAGTAGCCAGCGTGCTTTGCGATGTGGTAATAGGCTTGAGTGTTTCGGTCTGGAAAGAAAGCAAAGCGTTCGCGCTGATAATAATGATAATTTCCTTTGTATCTTTGGCGTTTTTATCAATAAACGTAATATTAGTCATTATCGCCTGCGCTGCGGCGGGAATCATATTTTTTGGAAGAAAAGGCAAGCAAAATGATATATCTTGAACTTTTTTGGGCGTTTTTTCAAATAGGACTTTTTTCGATAGGCGGCGGCTACGCGTCTTTGCCTTTGATACAGCAAATTATCATATCCAAAAACGCATGGCTGTCCGCGAGCGAGTTTGCCGATCTTATAGTAATAGCGGAATCGACACCCGGGCCTATAGCGCTTAACGCGGCAACCTTTGTAGGCACGCGTATTGCGGGCTTTGGTGGCGCTGTTGTCGCGACCCTTGGGTTTTTAACAGCCCCGGGGATTATAATATCTTTGCTTTTGTTTTTGTTTAATAAATATAAAAATCTTAAATTAGTTAACAACGCTTTAAAAGGATTGCGTCCGGCGGTTGTCGGATTTGTGGGTTCGGCGGCTTTGTCGATTTTAAAACTGACCTTTTTCTCTCAAAGCGCGGCGACAATAGGAATCGTCAATATCGCGTCAATAGCTATCTTCGCTTTAGGGCTTTTTGCGTTAAGAAAGTTCAAAACCAAGCCTATTTTGGTAATGCTGGGATCGGGCATTCTAGGGCTGATTATTTACGGCGGGCTGCAGTTGATATGAAAAAAGAAGTCTTAAGACTTCTTTTTTATAAGCTATTTTAAAGCTTATTAATCAATCTTGATATTATTTGAAGATATAAACTCTTCAACATTATTAAACGCTGTAAAGAATAATGGGCTACCAGAAAAAGATAATGGAGATACAGGACCGATACACATAAAAGAATATTGTCTATTATTTATATCAAAAGAGCTATGAGGATCTTTAAAAGATTGGTATAATCTTAAAGCATTCTTATCTCCTCCAATTAATTCTCTTAGCGCTATAAATTCATTACCTAACCCTAATCCAAATCCAAAAAACATTATTCTTAACATATCTATTATTTCTTTATCTAAACTTGATAATGTTTGACTAATAAACATCCATCCAAGGCCATATTTTCTTGTTGTCCTTACAGCGTCCTTAAGAGTATTTTTTACCGAAGCAATTACTTCGTCTTCAACTTTTTCGCGCGGCGCAAGTCTATGAGCTTCATCAATGATAACAAGAGTATTAAGAGATTGATTATTATTATATTTTTTTTCTGCGTAATAATTTATTAAAGTTAAAAAACGCTTTATTATCATTGCTTGAATTTTTTCATTCCAAAATATATCTGTATTTTCTTTTTCAAGACTTATAATAACAACAGGCTTTATTTTGTTTTTTTCTAAAAAAACATTTCCATATAATAACTTTTTAATAGTTATTGCACCTTGTCTACCAC
>DATCKP010000004.1:0-8854 GCA_036562165.1 Clostridia bacterium | reverse complement strand
AAATAATGCTAAAATCTTGCAGCGGCCTAAAAGAAGTAATAATTCAAAAAAGCCGAATCTGTTTTTAGGAATTTTCCGCGAAGAAACACAGGCGTTAGAATAAAAAATTTGACGTTAACTAGAGTTAACGACGTATTGACCCAGCGATGATTTAAAGCGACGACATTAATATTAATGCAAACAAAGCCCGCGATTTTGAGCGGTCGGTTAATCTAGTTCTATAAACCATTTATTGTCTTCCAAAAACAAATAAACGGTTTTGCCGTTGATTACGCAAGCATATCTCAGGCCTGCGCCGCCCGCTTTTAAAGAAGCCGCGGGTCTTATGTCGATTATCCGCTGGATCTCAAACGCCCTTCCGTCTTCCCAGATTATCTTAAGGGGTCTTATCTGCCCCTGCTGATTATATTTTGCTATGACTTCTATATATGCTTTCATTTGAAATAACTATAAGGATGTATGACGTTTTCTTCTTTAGGGTTTAGACCCGTCAAAGTTTTGTCTTGCAAAACGGTGGCGCGGCTTATCGCGAAATATCCGAATCTACGGCGTATTTCGTCTATGGCTTTTTCCAATTTTTCGGCTTTTTGCTGTTTTGCCGCGTTTCCAAAAAAATCAAGCTGGGTAAGACAATCAGCCCCGCATAACGCCGATACGGAGACGCTGACGTTGCGAACAGGCTTGTCAAAGGAATAATAATTTTTGAACATATGCATAGCCGCTTTAGCTATTTCGCCTGATATATAGGTAGGCTCTTTTAACTTCATCTGCTTTGCCCAATAGTTCATATCTACATCCTGCAGTCCCAAATGAACGCATTGACCTTTCAGGCTTTGTTCCCTTAGCCGTCTTGCCACGCTTTCGGAAAGCACGGTAACTATCATTTTAACGTCTTCTTCAGTAGCAAGGTCTCTTATAGTGGTCGCGCTGTTTCCCACGGATTTTACGACGGATTCCGAACCGTTGGGCGTTACGGGCGAATTGTCAAGCCCGTTGGCAAAAAACCATAAATATTCGCCCCATTTGCCTAAATGGGTTTTTAAAAGATTGATATCGCATTCGGCTAAATCGCCTATTGTGCGAATATTGAGCTTAGCTAATTTCGCCTTGGTTGCTTTGCCCACGTAAAGCAGGTTATCCACGGAGAGCGGAAATACCTTTTGTTTGTAATTTTCTTTGGTTATTACCGTTATGGCGTCGGGTTTTTTCATATCCGAACCTAATTTCGCGTAAATTTTATTCCAAGAAACGCCTATAGAAACGGTAACGCCTAACTCTTCTTTTACGCGGCGGCTGATGTCCTGAGCGATTTTTACACCGTCGCCTTTTATCTTTAAGCTTTGGGTAACGTCCAGCCAGCATTCGTCTATTCCGAAAGATTCTATCTTGTCGGTGTAGGATTCGTAAATCTGACGGGCAAGCTGGGAAAACTTTAAATACAAAGGGAAATTAGCCGGGACTATGACTATATCGGGGCATTTAAGTTTGGCTTCCCAGATTACGTCGCCCGTTTTGACGCCGTAAAGCTTGGCGATATAGTTTTTTGCCAAAACTATGCCGTGCCTAAGCTCAGGGTCACCGCAAACCGCAACGGGCTTGTTTTTGAGCTCCGGATTATAAAGACATTCGATTGAAGCGTAAAAATTATTCAAATCGGAATGCAAAATTACCCTATCCATACGCCCTAAACACACATTTTGAACAGATGTTCTAAACATAAGTTTATTTTATGCGAAAAAAAATGTCAATATGATTAAACCAATAAAATTTGTAAATTTTTGGGAAAAATTAATAAAAACTTCAACTATTTGAGACAGTCTGAATCTTTTAATCAAGTAAACGCTCTCTAAAGAATTAAAGCATTGGCTAATCGTTAAAATTATTTAAACTGATAAACGGTCAGATGTTTAGGAAAAACTCTTTGCTAACAAGATTTTATTTTTTCTGCGTCTAGAAAAAACTAGTCTGCGCTTTATCTTAAATTCATAAGATTGCCGAAAAGTTTTTTAATTTGTTAGAAACGACGTTGACCGAAACATAACACGAGCCGTTTTGGTCGAAATTTATGTCCAATTGAAGATTGTCTATTTCCATATAATTATTAAACAACAAAACCAAATCGCTTTTTAGGACGTCGCCCAATCTTTGCGAGGACGGATTGACTTTGTCTACAGTCAATACTCTTTTTAGCCTTTTGAGAGCCAAATCTCTTTTTTGTTTGGTCATAAGTTAAACCATCCTTTTTAAATTTCGTTTGATTTTCCCCAAAACGCCTTTGTATTTTGACGTGCAGTCATACATCTTTCTTGTTCCGTAATGCAGATTGTGAGCTAAAATGTCAAAGGCTTTTTGGGCTTCCGAACCGCTTTTTAGACGCGTGCCCATAGAAGTATACGCTGAAATATCGTCGTTTTCGGGGACTACTCCCAAAGGCGGGACTCCTAAAAGCTCTATTATGCTGTCTACATCCAGCATTTCATAATTGAGAATAAGGTCGCCCCTTACCCTGTTTATAATCAAAAATATATTGTCTATTCGGTAATTATTAAGAATAGAAATAACTTTATCGGCGTCTCTTATCGCGGATATATGCGGGGTAGTAACTATGATGGCTTCGTCCGACGCGGCTACTGCCCTGTGAAAACCCACTTCTATTCCCGCAGGACAGTCCAAGAGAATATAATCAAAACTTTCAGCGAGACAATTGACTATGTATTTGATGTTCGCTCCGGTTATATTTTTCGCGGCTTGACCATGCGAAGCGAGCGTGCATAAATTGTCATACGCGGTGTCGGGGATCAAAGCTTGTTTTACGCGGCATCTGTTTTCGATTACATCGATAATGTCGTAAACTATTTTGTTTTCAATGCCCATGGCAACGTCCAGGTTATTAAGACCGATATCGGTGTCGATCAATACCGTCTTTAAGCCCATTTTGGCAAGCGACATCCCTAAATTAGCGCATATCGCGGTTTTGCCCACGCCGCCTTTGCCCGAACATATAACTATCTTACGCGCCATACGCACCTCTTTTTTTAAAACATAACTGCCGCTTATAATAAAAATCGTCCGACATTAATTATATAGCGTTGTTAAGACAATCGTAAAGGCGAATTTTGTAACATAATGTCTTTCGACATAATTATCAAAATCTTTCTTTTAACCGAATAATATTTTAAATATATAAAACAAAAAAGCCGCATAACCTAAAAAGATTATACGGCTGTAATATTTTCCAATTTCTTAATGATTATCTATAAATTCCGCGTAAGCCTGTAAACAACGCCGCAAACAAGGCTATGGCGAATATTACAGTCATTATTATAAGGTTGACCATAGCTCTTTTATATTCGGGCGAACGCTTGTGAGCTTTGGTCATAATCATAACGGACTCTGCCATGCTCAAAAACGCCCCGCCTGCGTAAACGGAAAAAGCAATGAGCAATGTCAATTGAGACTTAAAAATAAGACCAAAAATAAGCGCTATAGAGCACGCAATTATAATCAAACCTACAAACTGTCTTAATCCAAAATCTTTAAAATAAGCCGCTAGAAAGTTGCTCTTTTTTTTGCGTCTTTTTACATTAGTTCCTTGCATTGGAAGACTCCTAAAGTGTTTTTATTTTATAAGCCCAAAAGATAAAATACCGCTATTAATATGACGCTTATGACATAAATAACAAACCAAATCTTTCTGTTTTTGCCGCTTTGAGCGTCTACCCAATCATAAGCGAAAACTATCGCAAAGAAAAGCGCTATTAAGGTTATGATTTTGGTAATGGCGTTTATCAAGCTGGCGAAATTGGTGAATTTGCCTAATATATAATTTAACAAAATCAACGCGGCTAAAACTACCACCGCGATCATTGACAAACCATTCCAAAATCTTCTATTTTGGGCCATTATTACCTCTATTAATAATTATTTCTGCTTCCGGGCTTGATCAAAGGAAGACCTTGCGCGCATATAGGGCATTGATCGGGTTCGTAGCTGGGAATGTCCATGCTGATCAAGGACTCAAATTTTACGCCAAAATCCACCTTGCCGCCGCTTCTGTCCACTATGGAAGCTACGCCCACGATTTCGCCGCCTAAATCTTTAACAAGGTCTATTACTTCTTTTACCGAACCGCCGGTAGTAACCACGTCTTCGGTTACCAAGACCTTAGTTCCTTTAGGTATAGCAAAACCCCTTCTTAATTCCATTTTGCCGTTAACGCGTTCGGTAAATACGTTTTTGCATTTTAGCTGACGCGCCATTTCGTAGCCCATAATAATGCCGCCTATTGCGGGGCTTGCTATTACGTCGATATGTACTCCGCGGAATTTTTTAGCCAATTCTGCGCAAAGCTTTTGAGCGTGCGCGGGATTGACAAACAACTTCGCGCATTGCATATACTGGTCGCTGTGTCTTCCGCTCGTCAATAAAAAATGTCCTTTTAAGATACCGCCTGAGCTTTCAAAAATGCTCAAAATTTTTTCTTTAGATAACATCTATGAATTTTACCTCGCTTTTAGATCGCCAACAATTGTATTTATATCCTGTATTTTACATTCCGCCATTAGTTTTGTCAAGTCGTCGAGAATTGAGACGGGAGCGTAAGGGTTCATAAAGTTATAAGTGCCTATTTGAACCGCTCTAGCCCCGCACAGCATAAACTCTAAGACGTCTTTAGCGCTTGAGATGCCGCCCATACCTATTATGGGGATTTTGACCGTATTATAAACCTGCCAAACCATTTTAAGCGCTATAGGCTTAACAGCCGGGCCCGACAAACCGCCTATGCCGCGGGCTAATATCGGCTTGCGGGTATAAATGTCTACCGCCATTCCGCTTACGGTGTTAATAAGCGATATGGCGTCCGCGCCGTAATCTTCGGCGGCTTTAGCGTTTTGGGTAATGTCTTCTACGTTAGGGCTGAGTTTTACGATCAAAGGTTTTTTGCAGTATTTTCTTACGCTGCCTACCACGTTTTTTATGGATTCGGGCCTTGTGCCGAAAGCCATTCCGCCTTCTTTTACGTTGGGACAGGATATATTAAGCTCTACCATATCTATATCGCAGCCGCTTATGGCTTCGGCTAGACGGCAATAATCTTCTACCGTGTTGCCCGCTATATTGGCTATGACCACCGTATCCAACGTTTTTAGATAAGGCAGATCGTATTTAACAAAGTCTTCAAAGCCGGGGTTTTGAAGCCCCACGCTATTTAATATGCCCATAGGCGTTTCGGCTATTCTAGGAACGGGGTTGCCTAATCTCTTTTCGTATGTCAAACCCTTGGTGCAGATACCGCCCCAGATATTAACGTCGTAAAAGCTTTTGTATTCTCTGCCAAAACCAAAAGTGCCGCTGGCCGCTATCAAAGGATTTTTAAACTCTATTCCGCAAATGTTTACAGCTAAATTCATAGCGTCACCTCGTCAAGCATAAACACGGGGCCTTCAAGGCATACCCTTAGGTTTTCGACGTTTTCGCCTTTTTTTACTTCGCAGACGCACACTAAGCACGCCCCTACTCCGCAGCCCATTCGTTCTTCCATGGAAACATAGACCGGTATGTCTAAATTCGCGTTTTTGACCGCTTGAAGCATAGGTTTAGAGCCGCAAACCAATACCGCGTCGAAGTTGTTGGTCTTTAAATCTTCTTTTAGAGCGTCCAGCGAATACCCGCGGCAGCCGAAGCTTCCGTCTTCGGTCGCAAAGCAAGTCTTTTTGGACAGTTTATTGAACTCGTCATAAAGTATGACGTCGTCTTTTGTCCTAAATCCCATATACGAATAAAACTCAATATCGGGATAGGTATTAATAACGGGCAAAAGCGGAACCGCGCCCAAACCGCCGCCTAAGAGCGCGACTTTTTTGTATGTTTTGGGCAAAATAAAGCCGTTGCCCAAAGGAAGCATAGCTTTTAAAGCTTCGCCTTCTTTCATTTGAGACAAAATTTGAGTGCCTTCTCCTACCACCGCGTATACGATGCTTACGGTATTAGAAGTCATTTCCAAAATGCCGAACGGGCGTCTTAAAACCTTGCCCGGAACTTGCAGGTGCAAAAACTGGCCGCCCCTGAATTTAGGCAAAGGCTCGTCTGAGATAAATTGCGTTCGGAAAACTTTGTTAGCTATTTGTTTATTGCTCGCAATAACTAAAGTATAGTCTTTCATTATTTTATAACCTTGATCAAATCTTCTTTCATTTCTAGACAAGCGTTATATGCCGCTTCGGCGTAATGCATTCCTTTATATTTATCTTTTTGGTAAGCGCAGATGATACCCCTTGAAGAATTTACAATCGCGCCTAAGCCATTAGAGTCAAAGCAAACTTTTAGATCTTCAGCCGTTCCGCCTTGAGCCCCGTAGCCGGGCACTAAGAAGAATACGTTGGGGAACAGTTCTCTCAAAACTTTAGCTTGTTTTGGATGGGTCGCGCCTACCACGGCTCCTACTTTAGAATAACCGTATTTGCCTATTAAATCTTTTCCTAAATTGTCGACTAATTCGCCTACCAATTGATAAAAAGGCTTATTATCTTTGAGCTCTTGGTCTTGCAGCTCCGCGCTGGAAGGGTTGGACGTCTTGACTAATACGAATATGCCTTTGTCGCGTTCTTTGCAGTCTTTTATAAAAGGCTTAAGCCCGTCCGAACCCAGATATCCGTTAACCGTGATAAAATCGGCTTCAAAGCCTACTAATCTTTTGCCTTTAATCTCCACGCCGCCAAAATACGCTTTTGAATAAGCCGAAGCTGTAGATCCTATGTCGTTGCGTTTTACGTCGGCAATCGCTATCATTCCTTTTTCTTTAGCGTAAGAAAGCGTGTCCCAAAACGCTTTCATTCCCGCTACGCCTAACTGCTCGTAATAAGCGACTTGGACTTTTACTGCGGGAACGATTTTGTGCACCGCGTCTATAATATTTTTATTAAACTTTGTTATCGCTTCCGCCGCCTGCTCAAGAGTGTTTACTTTTTCCAGCATATCTTGGGGCAGATAGCTTATGTCGGTGTCAAGACCGATAACCGAAGGATTGTCGGTTTCTTTGATTTTTTCGATAAGTCTGTCTATCATTATTTTCTCTCCATAATCTTGCCGTTGTTGTAAACTACGCTGCCTTCTACTATGGTCATTACGGCTTTGCCTTTCAGCTTCCAGCCGTCAAACAAACTGTTATGAGATTTTGAGAAAGTCTTTTTAGCGTCAAATATATATTCGATATTAGGATCGACGACAGTAATATCAGCCAAATTACCCGCTTTAAGCTCGCCGGTCTCTTTGAGCTTGAGAATTCGGGCGGGGTTATAGCTCATAAATTTAGCCAGATCGGGCCAGTCAAAACCTTTCTCTAGCAACCTTGTGTTTAGACCCAAAGCGCTTTCTAAGCCTATCGAGCCGAAAGCCGCGTTGGCGAATTCTACGTTCTTCTCGTCTATATGGTGCGGGGCATGGTCTGTCGCAAGCGCGTCTATCACGCCGTCTTTGAGACCTTGAATTAAGGCCTCGTTATCTGAGCTTTCTCTTAGAGGCGGGTTGATTTTGGCAAAGGTGTTGAAATTTAGGATTTCTTTGTCCGTAGCGAACAGATATTGCGGACAGGTTTCCGCCGTGACTTTTACGCCTAGGCTTTTGAAAAACCTTATAATCTCTACAGCGCCCTTGGTGCTTACATGAGCGATATGTATGCGCGCGTTTAACGACTTGGCTATTATGATATCCCTAGCCGTGCCTACGTCTTCGGCGGCGCGGGGAATGCCTTTTAGTCCCGCTAAACTCGCGTTTTCGCCTTCGTTGACATAGCCGCCGTCGCTAAGTGACCTGTCTTCGCAGTGAGAAATTATAAGTCCGTCAAAGTCTTTTACGTATTCCAAAGCAAGTCTTAAAATTTGGGCGGTCGCGACCGGGCTGCCGTCGTCGCTGAACGCTACCGCTCCGCTGTCATGCATAAGACGCATTTCGGCAAGGCTTTCGCCTTTTTGGCCTTTGGTAACCGCGCCTATGGGCAAAACTTTGCAAAGCCCGATTTCTTTGGCTCTATATCTTACATACGAAATAAGCGCGGGGTTGTCCAATACGGGATTGGTATTGGGCATACACGCTATAGCCGTAAAGCCGCCCGCTACCGCCGACCTAGAGCCGCTTAAGATGTCTTCTTTATATTCGTAGCCCGGCTCTCTTAAATGCGTATGCATATCGATTAGCCCGGGCATAACCATTTTGCCCGTTACGTCGTAAACTTGGTCGGCTTGGCCGGAATAATTTTCGCCGATATAAGTTATGCGGTTATCTTCAAAAACCAAATACCCGCGTATAACTTTGTCTTTTAAAACTATGTTGCCGTTTTTTAATAATGTTTTCATATGTTCTACCTTAAGACTTATTATATCAAAGATTATAATTAAAACCTATCTTTATAGCGGGATAACCCTGTGCTTTTGGGTTTCAGCGTTCATAAAATCGTCCAGCTTTCCCGTAAGGTACGCCATAACCGACATTCTTACCACTACGCCGTTGGTAACCTGCTCGTTTATATAAGAATATTCGCCGTCGGCTACGTTAGTGGCTATTTCCGCGCCTCTATTGATAGGCCCGGGATGCATTACTAACACGTCTTTTTTCGCTAAATCCAAAAGTTTTTGGTCTATGCCGTAATAGGCGTGATACTCTCGTATGCTCGGGAACATTCCCTTGTCTTGACGCTCCAGCTGAAGCCTTAATCCCATAATGGCGTCCGCGCCTTCGGCGGCTTCTTCTTTAGTTTTGACTATCGTGACAGGCATTTTTTCTACGTCTAAGGGCATTAAGGTAGCCGGGCCGCACAGCACTACTTTTGCTCCCATTGCCGTAAGCCCCCAGATATTGC
>DATCKP010000070.1:0-3941 GCA_036562165.1 Clostridia bacterium | reverse complement strand
AGGCGGCGAGCCTTTTGTGCTTATGCTGGGGGACGATGTAATATATAACGATCAATACCCCGTAGCAAAACAGTTGATAGATTGTTATCAAAAATATCAAAAAACCGTCCTAGGCGTCCAAAGAAGACAACCGCCCGAAATCTTTAGATACGGCGTAATTGACGCAATAGAGCAATTGGAAGAGAACGCGTATTCTATGAAAGGCATTTTGGAAAAGCCTTCTTCGGTAGATCAATTGACCAGCGATTTGGCGGCTTTGGGCAGATATATTTTAACTCCCGAAATCTTTGAAATCCTCAAAAAAACGCCTTTGGGCATAAACAACGAGTTGCAGCTAACCGACGGCATTAATATTTTAGCAAAACAATACGGCGCCGTCGCCTATGCGTTCGAGGGCAGAAGATACGATATGGGCAACAAACTCGGCAGCTTAGAGGCGATCACGGAATACGCTTTAAGAGATTCCGAGTTTGGAAACAAATATAAAGAATTTTTACTTAACTTAGTAAAGAAAATATAAACTCTTTAATGAATTTTTCTTGGATATCTGCAATTTAAAATTCCGGCGCTCCCAATAAAAAAGGGAGAGCCTTAATTTTTAATTACAATTTGTGCTAAAAATAATACAATTTATGAATTTTTTTACCTTACTATATTTATATATGCTATTTTAGTAGTGCAAGTCGCAAAAGACTTTTTAGGGGGAGATTGGGTGGAGAATGTTTTTTTATAGGTTTCCTTGTCATATTTTTTTTAAAATATTCTTTTTCCTAATTGTTTTCGTGCGCGCTTTTTTCCTTGTAATGCTTAATGCCGTAAGCTTTTTAGCGATTAAAAAATTCTACGTTAAAAGTTCTCTTAATAACGCTTAGAAAGGATACAGTTTACGGTTTGAAGTATTAATTATATCGTTTTAACAAAATATAAAAATATATGATGTTGGTCATTCAACATCATTCGGGGAAAAAGCGCTATGAGTTCTTTAAAACGAGTATATCCGCGTTTGCCTGGTTTCTTCCCCGCTAAAAGCAAGATCCTTTATTAATTTAATCTTATTTAATTAAAGGAGGAGATATGCTGTCATTGGCGATAGTTGATAATGATTATCAAAACGTAATAGCAATGAAAAACGCTTTGATCCATTATCAAAAGGAAATAGGCAAAAAGATTAAGATTAACGATTTTGACTGTTCCGATGATTTTATATCTAATTATTTGCCTAACTATGACGCGATTATTTTTAGCGTTTCCGATTTAAACGATATCAGGGCGCTGGAAAAAATCAGAAGTTTTGACGAGCGCGTAGATATTGTATTGATTTCCGATACAAGCAAATACGCTTTGTGCGGATACAGATTGGACGCTTTGGACTATTTATTAAAGCCGGTTTCTTATTGCGATATAAAAAGAATAATGAATCAGTTGCTTTTAAAAGATAACGAAAAAGAAACCCCCGTTGTAATACTTTCGCGAAACCAAATAACCAAAGTTTTTCTTTCGGAGATTTACTACATAGAAATTTGCAATCATACTCTTGCCTTTCACACCTCAAAAGGAATTATTTCAGCATGCAACGGCAAAAGCCTGAAAGAACTCGAAGCGAAATTGATGGATAAGAATTTTATTAGATGCAACTCAAGTTATTTAATTAATTTAAATTATTGCCATGAAATAAAAGGCGATGAAATCAATGTCGCGGGCGACTTGTTAAGAATAAGCAGAGCTTTTAAAAATCATTTTTACGAGAATTTAAACAGATATTTACAAAAGAATTTATTAATTAACGCTATCTATAAATACGGAGCAAAATCGACGATACAGAATTATTGAAATTGTAAATTTCGAAAATAAATAGGCAGTTTTTGTGATGTTTGTAATTTTGGCTAAGAATATATGGTATATACATTATATTCCAAAAAATAAAATGGAGGAATAAGATGAAAAGGCGAAAAGTCAGATCTATTATTTTAAGCTTGTTATTGACTATGTGCCTCGTTCTATCTGCCTGCAACGGCGGCAAAGTTCCACCTACGCCCCCTGCCGACAGCATAGAATTGATTGAAGAAGGCACATATCAATCTTCAGGCGTTTCGACAGGTAATTTGGCTAATGGCGCTAAATATTATCCTGCCGCTCGCACTAAAGCTGAAGCTGATGCGATGGCAGATAAGTTGAACCGCCAGATAAACGACGAAGGCCAAGTTCTCTTGTATAATAATGGCGCTTTACCTCTCAAAGCTGACGAGAGAAAAGTGTCATTAATGGGCATAGCTTCTCAGGATATAGTCGTATCCGGCGGCGGTTCCGGTCAAGCAAGGCAAAATGATCAAAGCACCGCATACGATTGGAACCTGGCATTCGCAGAAGAAGGCTTTGAACTTAACCCTATGCTAGTTGATATTTACAAAGGTTATGTAGCAACCGGCCTTGCTGCGGCTGGTCAATACCTCGAAGCCGATCCCGCTGAATACGTAGGTCCTTCTCTAACCAGGACATACGAGACCTTCCGCGATGCGGCTATTATAGTATTCCACAGATGGGGTACTGAAAACGCCGACCTAAGAACCTATAACGCAAGAGGTCACTCCGACATAACCGATACCGAACTTGACCTGCAAGATAACGAAGAAGCGCTAATCAGACACGCTAAGCAATTCTTCAATAAGGTTATAGTCGTTATTAACTCTTCCAACCCTATGGCTGTTGGCGAATTAGCTCAACCTAAGACCAAAGACAATCTCGGCGTTGACGCTATACTATGGGTTGGCGGCGTTGGACAAGTCGGCTGCCTTGAAGCTGTTAGAATCATGAAGGGCGATGTTAACCCTAGCGGTCACTTGCCTGATTCCTGGTTTGCTGATCTAAAAGCTGACCCTACCTTCACCAACGTTTCGACCCAGCAACAAATTGCCGAAGGCAACGGCAGAAGCGACGCTTACTTCCGCGATCCCGACGGCAATATGACCGTATTCTCCTTGGTCGAATATCGCGAACATATCTATCTTGGCTACAAATATTACGAAACAGTTTACGACGATATGATTGCCGGCGGCAGCACAAAACAAGAAGCTGACGCTTGGTATAAGGACGTCGTAGCATTCCCGTTCGGTCACGGTCTAAGCTATACCACATTTAAGTGGGAATTGGCAGGACGTTCCAAGAGCACCGAAATAACGAGCAACGCTCAATTAATAACCGTTAAGGTTAAAGTTACCAACACCGGTAACGTAGCCGGCAAAGATGTTGTTCAACTCTATTCTACCCCTCCTTATTACAACGGCGGAATTGAAAAAGCTTCCGTTAACTTAGTCGGCTTTGCTAAGACTAAGTTGTTGCAACCCGGCGAAAGCGAAGTTGTTACCATCCAAATCAAAGCTCAAGACCTTGCGTCTTATGACTGGAACGATGCTAACAACAACGGCTTCGCTGGTTATGAAATCGAGCACGGCGACTATTATCTATCCGTTCGCAGAGACTCTCATACGCCTGAATTTGCGGTTAAATACACCGTAAAAGAAGACATCCTCTGCAGATACGATTTGGACACGGGCGCAGAAGTTAAGAACGTATTCACCGACGATGGTTATATGGACTTTACAACTGTTCGCGATGACTATCTCGCTAATATGGCTACTCGTAAAGATCGCGGACTAACTCAACCCGCTCCTGTTTCGCTAGAAGATCGCACTCTAACAGAAGCAGAATATCAATTACTATTATCTCAAGAATTCTACACTCCTTATAACGACGAAGAAGGTCAACCTTGGTATGTAAAAGACGTTAACAGCTTGCCTGCCAACTGGACTCAAGCTGCTACTGCTAATTCTACTGCTGATTTGACAGCTTTGCGCGCTCAATTAGTTGGCGTTCCTTATCACGAACCCAAGATTGTCAACGGCGTCGTATCGTTTGCTCATCTAAACGCTCAACAACTCCAAGAC
>DATCKP010000066.1:0-3030 GCA_036562165.1 Clostridia bacterium | reverse complement strand
TTCTTGTGATGGCTTTCGTTGCCCAAACGGGGGCTGTTGCTGGAAGATAGGATAGTGGGCGTTCCGTAACGGCATACGGAGTCCGACCCAATATCCGTTGAGGTCACATAAGGTAACAAAACTTGATTTTGTTACTTTACGTGAATTAAACCTGCTATGCGGTAGAAATGCTGTGTACAGTGTAGCCAGCCTTGAGTGTTACGGGCGGATTAAGGAACCACGCTTGATTAAGTCGGCCAACTTATTCAGGCGATCGCCTTATGAAACCCGTGATGCAAAAGAGGATAAGATTGACAGTGAATGTTTAAGGAAAGCTTCTAGGCTGTAATCCAGGCATATTAAGGATTATAGTGTGACTCACAGGCGATTCAGTTTTCCGTATGGCAACAACGGAATGCGCGGTTTAAAAGGAAACTGCCTCTTCGGCGACGGGGGGTACTGCGCAGGGAAATCCTACTGAACCTTAAGTCGCAAGGTTTACTTAATATGTCACCTCTAAAAACCAAACAGCATATTCTTTTAGTCGGACGGCGAAATATATGGAACTGATTACTTCTTTAGTATTGCGACATATATTTCGCCGTCTAAATACTAATAATAAATAAAAACGCTCATAAAGGTTTTGAACGTGGAAGAAGAAGGCAGTCACAATAATCTTAACGGAACGGATAAAAATACCGCTAAAGCGTCCAAAAAACCTGATATCGAACAAAAACCAAAGAAAAAAAATAAAAACGGGCCAAAGCTATGGCCGCTAAAAGCTTTTTTTATTACCATTTTATTGTCGGTTATTTTTAATATATTATCGTCTATTGCTATTACGGGAGCTGGTATTATAGTTATAATAACAGTGATAATTATATTAATAGCGGTAGGCGTTTTATTTGATATGATAGGAATGGCGGTGGCTTCCTGCGACGAAAAGCCTTTTTACGCTATGGCGGCTAAAAAAGTCAAAGGAGCTAAAGTCTCCCTAAAACTAATCAAAAACAGCGATATCGTCGGCAGCATTTGTTCGGATATCATAGGCGATATTTGCAATATTATAAGCGGCGCGGCGAGCGCTTCTTTGGTTTTAATAATTACGATTAGATTTAACGATTTATGGTCGTCGGTTATATCAATAGCCATAACCGCGATGCTTGCGGCTATTACGGTAGGTTTAAAAGCCGTATTTAAGAAAATAGCGGTAAATAACAGCACCAAAATAGTATCGGCGGTAGGCAAAATGCTGTCTATTTTCTCCCGCTGATAGAATAAAACGGACTATGCCTATGCTTGATAAAATAAACGCCCCGGAAGACTTAAAACATCTTTCTATTGCTCAATTAAAACAATTAAGCGAAGAGATAAGGCAATATTTAATTGAGACCATTTCGGTTACCGGCGGGCATTTAGCTTCTAATTTAGGCGTAGTCGAGCTGACTTTGGCATTGTTTTATGTTTTCGATCCGCCCAAGGACAAATTTATTTGGGATGTAGGTCATCAGGCATATATCCATAAGATTTTAACAGGACGCAAAGACAAACTAAACACTATTCGTTCTCTAAACGGCATAAGCGGTTTTCCCAACAAAGATGAAAGCGAATACGACGTCTTTAACACTGGCCATGCCAGCACTTCTATTTCGGCTGGATTAGGCATGGCGCGCGCTAGAGACCTAAAAGGCGAAGATTATAATATCGTCTCAATTATAGGCGACGGCGCGTTGACAGGGGGAATGGCGTTTGAAGCGCTGAACGATTTGGGCGTCTCAAGGACAAAAATGATTATTATACTCAATGATAATAATATGTCTATATCGCCCAACACAGGCGCGCTTAACAGCTATTTGTCAAAAATAAGGGTAAGCAAAAAATATTCGTCTTTAAAATTAAAAGTCAAAAAGATAATCGACCAATTGCCGATAATAGGCAAACCTTTATTAAATGTTTTAGAAAAAATACGAGACAGGGTAAAATTCGCCCTTGTAAGCGGCAAAATATTCGAGCAGTTCGGCTTAAAATATATAGGCCCTATCGACGGGCATAATTTGGATGAACTTATAGAGTTTTTGTCTGACGTAAAAAGCTTAAACGAGCCCGTTTTATTGCATATTGTAACCCAAAAGGGCAAGGGATTGCCTTGTGCCGAGCAAAATCCTACAGTTTATCACGGTTTGAATTCTCCCGGTCTTAATAACGGGCATTCTTTTTCAAAAGCTTTGGGTAAAACGCTGAGCAGACTAGCGGATAATAATAAATCTATCGCCGCTATAACGGCGGCTATGGCGGAAGGCACCGGACTTGAGATTTTTAAGAAAAATCATAAAGAAAGATTTTTTGACGTCGCTATTTGCGAAGAGCACGCCGTTACTATGGCGGCGGGATTGGCGGCTTCCGGACTTAAGCCTTATGTCGCTATTTATTCGACTTTTTTGCAAAGAAGCTTTGACCAGATTTTGCACGACGTCTGCCTTATGAAATTGCCCGTTACTTTTTGTATTGACAGAGCGGGCGTGGTAGGCGCGGACGGAGTTACCCATCAGGGCATTTACGATTTGTCATATCTATCTTTAATGCCCGATATGACTATTATTTCTCCTAAAGACATAAAAGAGTTTGAAATGACGCTTGAGTGGTCGCAAGAATTTTTTAAGCCTTTGGCTATTAGATATCCTAAAGACAGCGTTCTAAAAATAGATATCCACGCTCCTATCGAATACGGCAAGTGGGAAACTATAAAATCCGAAAACTCTAACATATATATCATAGCTGCGGGCGGAAGAATGATTAAGCTTGGGCTTGAGACTGCCGAGTTGTTAAAAGAATTAAAAATAAATATTATCAACGCCCGATTTATAAAACCCATTGATCGCGAGTTTTTGAATAGTCTTCCTGAAGACTGTTTTATCGTTACCATGGAAGACAACGTTTTGCAGGGCGGGCTTGGACAGGCAGTTGCAAGTTATTTATTAAGCAAAAACAAAAAATTTAAAATAAAAAATATAGCGATGCCTGAAAAGGTTGCAATTATTGGCTCTATAGAAG
>DATCKP010000064.1:0-2184 GCA_036562165.1 Clostridia bacterium | reverse complement strand
CGTTTTGACCGAAGGCTATTAATTTTTTGCCTTCTAAGTCTTTCAAAGTTTTATCCAAAGAGACGCCTTCTTTAGATACGATGTAATTATTGCCGAAAGTTAACAAAGAATCTAATTTAAACTTGGTTTGGCCGTCATTATATAATTTCGCGCCTACGTTTAAAGGCGCGACAACTATATCATAAGATCCTTGCGCAAGCGCGACGGTTAGATTGTCTGGACCGTCAATGTTTTCGATCTCGACGTCAGGATTATCATAAAGCCCGCCCCAAGCAATCAAAGTGATTCCGTTAGGAACCAGCACTTTGACCTTGTCGGTTGATTTGTCGCACGACAGCAACAACGCGCTGGTCAGAGCGACAACAACCAGCAAGGCAAATGATAAAATCCTTTTCATTTTTATCTCCTATATTTTAGAATTCAGAATAAAGCTCTTTTTTAGCGTAATGCGTATGCAAGAGTTTATGCGCTTTTTCGCTGCCGGGCTTTTCCAAAAATTCTTTATAAAGCTCTTTTACGGCAGGGTTTTGATGGGACTTGCGCAATTCTTTATGAGCGTCTATGCCGTAAATCGCTTTGGCTCTTTCTTTTCTTACGTCTATTATTTCTTGCTCTTCAGCGGTTAAGATAGGCTGTCCGCCGCCGTTAACGCATCCTCCTGTGCAAGCCATAAATTCTACAAACGCGTATTTGCCGGGGTTTTGTCTTACTCTTTCAAACATTTCTTTGAAGTTTGCTGCCCCGTGAACTACGGCAACGGTAAGTTTTTCGCCGGCGATTTCTAATTCGACTTCTTTAATGCCATTGTCTACGCCGCGAACGCCCGCAAAGTCAACGTCGCTATAATCCTTTTGCTCTAATATATCTCTAACCGTTCTCAAAGCCGCTTCCATAACGCCGCCGGTCGCGCCGAATATTACGCCCGCTCCGGTGTATTCAGCCATAGGGCTTGCAGGCGTTATGTCTTCTAAAGCTCTAAAGTCGATGTCTTGTCTTTTGATCATTCTAGCAAGCTCGCGAGTAGTCAACACATAATCTACGTCGCGTATTCCGTCGACTTGCATTTCGGGACGATTTGCTTCGTATTTTTTAGCGATGCAAGGCATTATAGAAACGACTTTAATTTTTTCTTTAGGAACGCCCAACTTAGCAGAGTAATAATGCTTTATCAAAGCGCCTTGCATTTGTTGAGGGGATTTGCAAGACGACAAATTAGGCAAGAATTCGGGATAGTATTGCTCTATATATCTTATCCAGCCGGGCGAACAGGAAGTGAATAAAGGCAATGCGTTTTTGTTGCCTTTTTTGTATTCTTCAAGCCTATGTATAAACTCCGTTCCTTCTTCCATTATTGTTACGTCCGCGCCGAAGTTAGTATCGGTTACATCGTCAAAACCTAACTTATAAAGCGCGTTATACATCTTGCCTTCTACGTTGGTTCCAATAGGATAGCCGAATTCTTCGCCTAATCCTGCTCTTACGCTGGGTGCTACTTGAACTACGGTATAGTATTCTTTTTTGTCTAAAAGTTCTAACACTTCGTCGATTTGGTCTTTTTCTCTCAAAGCGCCCGTAGGGCAAGATTGTATGCATTTTCCGCAATAAATGCAGCCGCTGTCTTCAAGCGTATGGTTTTGCGCGGTGCTTACGTAAGTGTTATATCCGCGTTCGTTAAAGTCAAGCACGGCCGTTCCAGCTAATTTTTGGCAGGCGTTGACGCATCTGCCGCACAAAATGCATTTGGAGCTGTCCAAAACAATCGCGTCGGTTATATTAGAAATAAAACGCTTTTTGGTGAAGTAAGGATTTTCGCCCATTACGTTGTCTACGTTATATTTTCTTAACAAATGCAAAAATTCGCAGTTGCGTTCTCTAGGGCATTTCCAGCAATCAAATTTATGGTTGGACGCCAAAAGCATTAGATTTCTCTTTACCGAGTTCTTAACGCGTTCGGTATTAGTTTTTACGACCATATTGTTTTGCACTTTAACGGTGCAGGAGTTTTTGAGCGTCCTCATTCCTTCTATTTCCACAACGCAAACACGGCAAGCCGCGGTTTCGCTGATGCCTTTTAGATAGCACAAACGGGGTATGTTAATTCCAAGTTCTTTTGCCGCTTCCAATATCGTATAATTTTCGGGCACTGTAATTTGTTTTCCGTCTATAGTCAATGTTACAGTATTC
>DATCKP010000058.1:0-18266 GCA_036562165.1 Clostridia bacterium | reverse complement strand
GGACCCACCCGTTCCCATTCCGAACACGGTAGTTAAGCTTTCCAGAGCCGAGGGTACTAGCTTGGCAACGAGCTGGGAGAGTAGGTCGTCGCCGTAAACCTCTAAAAACCGCTTGCGGATTCCGCAAGCGGTTTTTTTGTTTTAATGTTTTCTCTTTTTTTAAAAAATAATGCAAGCCTACCGCGATTTGACAAAATGACTCTTTTAATTATTGAGCTGATTATAAAGAAAAAAACATTATAAATTTAACAGGCTGATTTAATGAACATATTCTAATTTTATTTTTTTTATTAGATTATATATACCTAATAGGTAATATCAGACAGCTTTTATGTGTTATTTTTAAATTTTTTCCAAAAATTACCTTAAAATGCTTTATTTATAGATTTATATATTGTATAATTAAATAAAAAGCATTACTAATTAGTAATTATTTTCATTAACCAACAAAATTTATTTATCATTTTCAGGGAATTTAGTTTGTTTTAAATCTTAATAAATTATATAATTATCTATATATTTGCTATTATCAATTTAAAGTATTACATATAAGGTGATCAAAATGGCTAGCAAAAGGCAAACAATGCAAAAACAAATTATATACGAAGCTGTAACTTCTTTAAATAACCATCCTACCGCGGAAGAAATATATAATTATATTCATCCTAAATATTCGCAAATTAGTTTGAGCACGGTTTATCGCAATTTATACGCGTTAGTTCAAGAGGGAAAAATAAAAAAACTCAGCGCGTTTACCCCCGAAAGATTTGATAACTTCGTTCAAGACCATATTCATTTTAGATGCTGCAAATGCGACACGGTATTAGATTTGAACATTGATTTGTCGCGCTCTATAACTAACGAACTAAAAAAGAACGGATTTGATTTGAATATAAAGGATATAAGCATTGTATTGGACGGAGTTTGCGAAGAATGTAAAAAGAATTTGAAAAAAGACTAATAAAAAGGGGGTTACTTCCTATTATATCAAAACAATTAAAAACTTACCACAGAAAACAGTTTCAAATATTCTAAAATTTTTGAAACTGTTTTTTTTCGTTTATTAATCAATTTACACCAAAATGTATTTCTGTTATAATGTTTCGGAAAGTTTTCGAGGTGATTCTGGAATGGCTAAATATATTTTTATTACTGGCGGAGTAGTATCTGGATTAGGCAAAGGAATAACCGCGGCTTCCCTTGGCAGATTGCTGAAGCAGCGCGGTTTGAAAGTTAGCAACCAAAAGTTTGACCCTTACATCAATGTCGACCCCGGAATGATGAGTCCTTATCAACACGGCGAAGTTTTCGTTACTGAAGACGGGGCGGAAACAGACTTAGATATAGGTCATTACGAAAGATTTGTCGACGAAAATTTGACTATTTACAGCAACATTACTACCGGAAAAATATACAGCAAAATATTAAGAATGGAACGAAACGGCGAATTTTTAGGCAACACCGTGCAAGTCGTTCCGCATATTACAAACGAAATAAAGCAATGCATTTATAGAGTCGCTCAAACCAATCCCGATATCGACGTAGTAATTACGGAAATAGGCGGAACGGTAGGCGACATCGAAAGCACTCCTTTTTTGGAAGCTATAAGACAAGTTCCTTTTGATGTTGGCCGCGAAAACGTTTTGTATATTCACGTGACGCTTATTCCTTATTTGAGAATGAGCGGCGAAATCAAAACCAAGCCCACTCAACACAGCGTAAAAGAGCTTCAAAAAATAGGTATCACGCCCGATATCTTAGTATGCCGCACAGAACTTGAATTGGACGAAGAAAACAAAAACAAGCTGGCTATGTTCTGCAACGTTACCAGCGACGCGGTAATCCAAAATAAAGACTCCGAAATTTTATACGAAGTTCCTTTAGAACTAGAAAAAGAAGGGCTGGCAAACGTAGTTTGTCAAAAGCTAAAATTAAAATGCGAGTCTCCCGATCTTACCGAATGGACTAATATTGTTGAAAATATCAAAAAAATCCGCTCGTCAGACAGAAACGTAACTATTGGCTTGGTCGGAAAATACGTAGAATTGCACGATGCTTATTTGAGCGTGGTTGAAGCTCTAAAGCACGGGGGTTTAGCTCACCAAGTCAACGTTAACATAAAATGGATTTCTTCCGAAGACGTTAACGAGCAAAACGCTCATGAATATCTAAAAGGTCTTGACGGAATTATAGTTCCCGGCGGTTTTGGAGACCGCGGCATAGACGGCAAAATAGCGGCCGCCAAATACGCGCGCGAAAATAATATACCTTATTTTGGAATTTGCTTAGGCATGCAGGTTGCCGCTATCGAATTTGCTCGCAACGTGGTAGGCTATAAAGACGCTCACAGCGTAGAGTTTGATCCTAATACTCAACATCCTATTATACATTTAGCTCCCAAGAATATTGCTGAAGAATCTTTCAAATGCACGCGTTTAGGAGCTTATCAATTCAAAACAAAAGAAGGAAGCTTGGCAAGAGATATATATCAACAAGAGATTGTAAGCGAAAGACACCGCAACAAATACGAATTTAATAACGATTACCTTGAAATAATGGAAAAACACGGTCTTGTATTCAGCGGTCTATCGATAGAAGAATCTTTTGTCGAAATCATTGAATTAAAGAATCATAAATGGTTTGTGGGCGTTCAGTTCCATCCCGAATTTAAGTCCAGACCCAACAGACCCCATCCGTTGTTTGCTTCCTTTATTAAGGCTTCGGCTAATTTATAATAAACAAATTAATTAGATAATAAAAAAGCTGCTATGTTTAGCAGCTTTTGTTTTAGTTAAAAACAATTTTATCTATCAACTCCAATTCTTCTTTGTCAAAACGCAAGTTATCAAGGGCGGCGACGTTTTCAGCTATTTGAGAAAATCTGCTTGCTCCGATTAACACGCTTGTAACGTTGCCCGTGTTTAACAGCCAAGCTATCGCCATTTGGGCTAAACTTTGATTTCTTTTTTGCGCTATTGATTTTAGTTGTTTAATTTTTTCTATATTTTTTGCTAAATCGTCCGAAACGTTTTTAGAACGGCTTGCCCTTGAATCAGGCGGGATATTTTGGCTTAAGTATTTATCGGTAAGTATTCCTTGGGCCAAAGGACAATACGCGACAAATCCTAAGCCGTTAGATTTTAAAACGTCAAACAGCCCGTATTCTAACGAACGATTGAGCATATTATATAACGATTGGTTAACTATAAAAGGCGTGTTAAGCTTGTTTAATTCCTTAACCATAGCGGCAGTTTGTTCGGCGGAATAATTGCTTATGCCTATATATAGCGCTTTGCCTTGGCGGACAATATCGTCCAACGCCGCGGCAGTTTCGGCTATAGGAGTTTCGGGGTCGGGTCTGTGATGATAAAAAATATCAAAATAATCTAATCCGGTTCGTTTTAAGCTCTGATCTAGGCTCGCGATAAGATACTTTCTTGAGCCTCCGTTTCCGTAAGGCCCGTCCCACATATAAAAGCCCGCTTTGGTTGATATTATTAACTCGTCTCTATAAGGTTTTAGATGTTTTTTAAGAATTTTGCCAAAGTTTTCTTCGGCGGCTCCGGGCGGTGGACCGTAGTTATTTGCTATATCAAAATGCGTAATGCCTAAGTCAAAAGAATTTAAAATCATTTCTTGCATATTTTGCATGCTGGCTTCATACCCAAAATTATGCCATAAACCCAATGAGATTGCCGGCAGTTTAAGCCCGCTGTTTCCGCACGCGTTGTATTTCATTTTTAAATAGCGGTTTTCGAATGGAATATAACTCATTTTTCATTCCTTTTTTAATAATTTTTTTGATTGATTTATTTATAATTTTATATTATTGCTTTAATTATATCATAAAATAATTAATAAATATTTATTAAGTATTTTATCAATTTTTAATAGTTGTTTTAGCTTGTCTGCAAAATTATTGTTCAATTAAATTATATAATTATAATTGCGATTTATATTTTAAAATATCGTTTGACATAATATTTGTTTTAAAATACAATTAGAACAAAAGAGGTGGAAAATGATAATAGATTTTCATACGCATTGCATTGACAAAAATCTTTACGCAAAAACTTTTGCGGAAATCTCTTCCGAAAGAAAAGTTTACCCTTCTTTTGACGGATCTATAGACGGCCTCATAAGGTCGATGGAAAATGCTGGAATAGACCGCTCTGTAGTCGTTAATTTCGCTCCCAGCGCGGACACTACGGTTAAGATTAATAACTTCGCTATTGAGTGCGCTAAACATAAAGAATTAATACCTTTTGGAAGCATACATCCCGATTATGAAGACTACAAAACAGAAATAGACCGTTTGGCAGAAAATAACATACGCGGTTTAAAGTTTCATCCGGCTTATCAATCATTTGTGTTAGACGATCCCAAGATGATGAAAATTTACGAATACGCGCTTTCAAAAGGCATGGTTTTGCTTTTTCACGTGGGCAAAACCGATTCGGACATCTCAAGTCCTAAACGCTTGCGAACATTGATTGACGCGTTTAATACTCCTAAAATAGTCGCGGCTCATATGGGCGGACTGCTTGATTATAGAAAAGAATTTGAAGAATACATATTAGGAGCTGCGGTTTCTTTGGAAACTTCAAGTTCTTTTACCTTAATGAAACCTGAAGAAATAGATTTTATCCTAAAATATCATAATCCGGAATACATACTCTTTGGGACTGACACGCCGTGGGCATATCAATCGGACGAATTATTGCAATATTACAGCTTTAATATTCCCGGCAACATACTTGAAATGATTTTAGGCGGCAACGCAAAACGCCTTTTAAGTCTTTAAGTAAATAAATAATGATAAGGGGAAATAATTTTAATGAAAAGAGAATGGTTTACCGCGTCCGACCAAACAAAATTGAGTCTTGCTGTTTGGGAAGTTCCCGATCCTAAATGCGTCGTCCAAATAATACACGGCATGAACGAGCATATGGGCAGATACGATGAATTTGCCCAATTTTTAAATAGTCAAGGATTTTTGGCGGCGGGCGACGACCATCGCGCTCACGGGCTGACCGCGGGAGAAAGAAGCAAAGTCGGCAAAGCCGATTACGACATTTTTGAAAAAACTGTTCAAGACCAAATCGAGATTACCCGATATCTAAAAAATACATATAACCTTCCAATAATAGTCCTTGGCCATAGTTACGGTTCGTTTTTGGCTCAAAAATATATGACAATGGCGGCGGCAAAAGAAGTTTCGGGATTTATCTTAACAGGCACGGGCAAACTAGACAAATTAAGCGTGCTGTTTGGCAGGATAGTGTCAGGTCTGCAAAACCCTGATAAAGACGCTTTCCTTATCAAAAAACTTACCTTTGAAGCCTACGACAAAAAACTAAAAGGCGGTTTAAATTCTTGGCTTACTAACGAGCAATCGATAATAGACAAATATAATAGCGACGAATATATAGTTCCCGTCTTTTCTTACGGCTTTTATCGTTCGTTTTTTAAAGGATTATGGGGGCTTTGGGGCAAAGCGTTAAAAAATATAGACAAATCCACCAAAGTCGCTGTATTGTGCGGGGCTCAAGACGGCGTGGGAGCGTGGGGCAAATATCCTAAAGCTTTATACAACGAATACAAAAAACTCGGCATAGAAGCTTATCTAAAAATTTACGATAATATGCGCCACGAAGTCCTAAACGAAACCAATAGAGCGCAAGTTTATCAGGACGTCGTTTCTTTCATTAACAAATTTATCAATGAATAGTTATTCATAATCCATTTATAATTATACATAATATTGAATTATTATTCGCCAATAATTCAATTGAAAGGCTTTCTATTGGCTTTTTTATGCATTTTTATAAAATTATAGGTTGAATTATCGGCGTTTATTTGTTATACTAAAAAAGATAGTTTTATATGTTGGAGTATACGCATGCAGCATCGTTACGAAGCAAAAGATATTAAGGTTTTGGAAGGACTTGACGCGGTAAGGCTTAGACCCGGTATGTATGTAGGATCTACGGGTCAAAAAGGTCTCCATCATATTTTATGGGAAATAGTCGACAACGCCATTGACGAAGTAGCCAACGGCTTTGGAAATAAAATCATAGTTACTTTAAACCCCGACGGCAGCGCGTCCGTAGAAGACAACGGCAGGGGCATACCTGTAGATATTCACCCGCAGCTTGGCGTAAGCGGCGTGGAAGTCGTGTTTACCCAGCTTCACGCCGGCGGTAAATTTGACACAAGCAATTATTCTTTTTCGGGCGGATTGCACGGCGTAGGCGCGAGCGTTACCAACGCGTTGAGCGAATGGCTAAACGTTACCGTTTATAAAGACGGCTGGGAATATCGTATGAACTTTGCTTCCGTGGAAGACGAAAACGGAAAAATAAGAAGCGGCGTTCCCCAAGGAAGCTTAACAAAAATCCAGCCTACCAAAAAAACTGGCACTTTGGTTACCTTTTTGCCGGACAAGCGGGTCTTTGAGTCCATAGTCTTTAGCTCTGAAATAATAATAAAAAGACTCAAAGAGCTTGCTTTTTTAAACAAAGGAATAACTATTGTTTTTAAAGACTTAAGAAACGAAACATTTCCTATCATAAAAGAATTTTGCTACGAAGGCGGCTTGAGCGATTTTGTCAGATACATCAACGAAGCCAAAAATCCTTTGCACGAGCCTTTATATTTTGAAGGCGAAAAGGACGACATACGCTTAAGCATCGCTATTCAATATAACGATTCTTATACCGACACTATAGTTTCTTATGTAAACAACATTCCCACTACCGAAGGCGGCACTCACGAGACAGGCATAAAAGCCGCTATCACAAGGGTTTTTAACGATTTGGCTAGAAGATACGGCTTGCTTAAAGAAAAAGACCCCAACCTTTTGGGCGAAGATTTTAGAGAAGGTTTGACCGCAGTTATTTCCGTTAAAATGCATAACGTTCAGTTTGAAGGCCAAACCAAAACTAAACTAGGCAATCCCGAAGCCAGAGTGGCTTGCGAAAGCATTTTGGCTAACGAATTATATAGCTATTTTGAAAAAAATTCCAAAAAAAGCGTAGCCGAAAAAATTATACAAAAGGCGATAGGAGCTGCCAGGGTAAGAGAAGCCGCCCGAAAAGCTAAAGAAATAACCCGCCAAAAAAACAGTTTGGAAAACGCGACTTTGGTGGGCAAATTAGCTCATTGCACCTCCAAAAAGCCCGAAATAAACGAGTTATTTATAGTCGAAGGCGACTCTGCCGGCGGAACGGCAAAACAAGCCCGAGACAGATATTTTCAAGCTATACTGCCTTTAAGGGGAAAACCTTTAAACGCCGAGAAAAAAAGGCTTGACCAAGTTTTGCAAAACGAAGAAATACGGACTATCATAAGCGCTCTTGGGGCGGGCATAGGCGAAGATTTTTCGGCGGACAACCTTAACTATCACAAAGTAATAATCCTGTCCGACGCCGACCAAGACGGCGCGCATATCAGGGCTATCTTGCTTACGTTTTTCTTTAGATATATGAAAGACTTAATCAACGAAGGCTACGTCTATCTCGGCGTGCCGCCTTTGTATAAGGTTTACAAAAAAGATTTGGTGGTATACGCCTATTCTGACGAAGAATTAGAAATAGCTAAAGCAAAGGTAGGCCGCGGCTACCAGATACAGCGTTATAAAGGATTAGGCGAGATGAACGCCGATCAATTGTGGGAGACCACGATGAATCCTAAAACCCGCAAACTTATCCAAGTCACGATCGAAGACGCGGCTGAGGCGGAAAAACTTGTTACCACGCTTATGGGCGACGCGGTAGAGTTAAGAAAGAGCTACATTATAGAACACGCTAACTTTAACAAAGTCGATAAGATGTTAGGAGAAATCGGTTAATGGAAGAAATCGTTCAAGGACAGATAATTCAAAAGACAATGGAAGAAGTAATGCATTCTTCCATGATACCATATTCCGAACACGTAATAATGGATAGGGCGCTGCCTAGAGTAGAAGACGGGCTTAAGCCTGTCCAACGCAGGATATTATATTCGTTATACGAATTAGGCATAACTCCGGACAAGCCTTACAGAAAATCCGCGCGTATCGTAGGCGATTGTTTAGGTAAATATCATCCGCACGGCGATAAATCGGTTTACGACGCTATGGTCCGCATGGCGCAGCCTTTTAATATGCGTCATATGCTGATAGACGGGCATGGCAACTTCGGCTCTATAGACGGCGACGAAGCGGCGGCTATGAGATATACAGAAGCGCGGCTTGCCCCTATTGCCATGGAGCTGTTAAGAGACCTTGAAAAAGATACGGTAAGATGGAGTCTTAACTTTGACGACACCCTGAAAGAGCCTGAGATGCTGCCCGGAAGATTTCCCAATCTTTTGGTCAACGGAGCTTCTGGCATAGCCGTAGGGCTTGCGACTAATATTCCGCCGCATAACTTAGCGGAAGTAATAGACGGGGTCATCGCTTATATTAATAACCCCGAAATTACCCTTAAACAAATGATGAAAATCATAAAGGGCCCTGATTTTCCTACCGGCGGCTATGTAATAGCCGGTTCCGAGCTTGCTAAAGCTTACGAAACCGGCAAAGGCAAAATAACAATCAGGGCAAAACTTCATATAGAAGTGGGCGAAAACGATAAAAAATCCATAGTCATAGACGAATTGCCCTTCCAAGTAAATAAAGCGTCGCTGCTGGAATCCATAATGGAGCAAAGGGAAAAACGCAAAGAAGAGCTAAGCGGCATAAGCGAAATCATAGACGAATCCGACCGCGCCGGAATGCGCGCGGTAATCAAAATAAAAAAAGACGCCGACCCCAAGCAGATTTGCAACGCGCTTTTTAAATATACGCAACTTTCCCAAAGCTACGGCATTAATATGGTCGCTATAGCGGATGGCAAACCGCAGCAGATGGGATTATTGGATATTATAGCGTATTACGTAAATTACCAAAGAGAAGTAATAGTCAAAAGAACTAGGTTTGAGCTCAACGAAGCCAAGCAAAAAGAGCATATCTTAACCGGATTATTAATAGCGGTTAAAAATATAGACGAAGTTGTTAAAATTATAAAAACCAGCGCTTCCGTAAACGAAGCCAAAATTAGACTGTGCGAAAGATTTGCCTTAAGCGAAGTCCAAGCCCAAGCTATTTTGGATATGAGACTGGCAAGGCTTACACACCTAGAAGTCAACAAACTTGAAAAAGAGCTGGCAGAAATACGAAACTTAATACAAAAACTAGAAGCGATATTGGCAAGCAAAAAGCTTCAAATGGAAGTAATCGTAAACGAGCTTAACGCTATCAAAAAAACATATAAAGACCCCAGAAGAACTGAGATTATAAAATCAGAAGAAGATTATTATATTCCTTCGGACGACGACGAAAAGCCTGTAGAAGACTTTGTGATAGGTTACAACGAGTTTGGAGCGTTAAAGCGGATACCGCTTAAGAATTATTCTATGTCCGTAAAAGAATTTACCGAAAGCTCAAGCCAACATGATATTTATAGGCTCTTGATTCAAGCCCAGACTAACGACGTAATATATTGCTTTACCAATCTAGGCAATTGCCACAAAGTCGACGTAATGTCCATACCCGAAGCTAAATGGCGAGAAAAAGGCGAAGACGCGAAAGTCAGCATACCTAATTTACAAGACGGCGAAAAGCTAGTAAGGATATTCAAAATAAAAGAAGAGCTGCCCAAAGGCAATCTGTTATTCTTTACCAAAGAGGGCATGGTCAAAAAATCGGCTTGGTCGGAATACGGCGTGGCAAAATCGTCTTTCCAAGCCGTAAAACTCAAAGATAACGACGAAGTGATAAATATAGAAGAAGAGATTGAAAAAGCGACCATACTCTTTGTTACTGCTCAAGGCATGAGTCTTAACGCAGAATCAAACGATATTCCTGCTCAAGGCCGTATATCAACCGGCGTAAAAGGCATTTTGTTAAACGAACGCGATTATGTCGTTTACGCTTCTCAAATCCAAGACTCCAGCGGTTATGTGGCGGCGATCACGGATAAAAGCAACGCAAAGATGTTTAAGGTTCGTGAATTAGGCGTCATGAGCAGATATAGAAAAGGACTAAAAATTTATGACTTAAAAGAAAATTTCGGCAGCAAAATAATATGGGCTAGGTATTTGAGAGAAAAAGAAAAAGTATCAATCATATTACTAGACAACGAAAAATACTTGTTCGCTTTCTCTTCCGAAGACATTGTCAAAACCGACCGTGTTGGCAAAGGAAAGAGCCTTTGCAAGCTGCAAAAAACAGGTTTAATAGAAGAAGTATATATTTATAATTCTTAAGAATAAAACCGCTTTAAAAGGCGGTTTTATTATTTTATAAATAGGTTTTATAGATTGCTTTAAAGCATTAATTAATTATTATGCAATATTTAAATAAAATTTATAATAAAATGTATATAAATGTTTGACATGTAAAACTTCAAAACTTATAATTATAGCCAGTTTAACAGAATATTTGTAAATATTAGAATTATTGTAAATATTTTACAATTTTGACACTAATATATGCGTTTTTGAAAAAGTCTAGTATAATATTTTATATATAAATAAAGCATTCTTGACAATTTTTTAAAAAAATAAACCGCAATGCTTTATATTAACAAAGCATTGTTATTTTTTATAGATATTTTGCTATAAAAAGTCAGATTGCGGCGCTGGCGTTAATAGTCATAAATATGCTTATACCTTTATATATTTATAACAAACGCATAAGCTAGTTCGACAAAAGCAGCTATTATTTTATCAAATTATCATTAATTTTTAAATAAATATGCGTTAAATATAAAGGTGTAAGCAATGCATTTTATAACGCTCAAAAAAAAGAATCTGCTTGCTTGGTTGGGCTTGATAAGCTTATTAATAGTCTTAATATCGCTCAACGCGGTTGTAGGCGCCGCGGGAGTATATTTGACGGGAACCGCTCCTAGAAAACTTCCTATATATTGCGTTGACACGCAAGAAAAAAAGGTCGCGATAACGTTTGACGCCGCGTGGGGCGCGGACAAGACGGACGAACTGATAAGCATACTAAAGGAAAACAACGTAAAAGCCACGTTTTTCTTAGTCGGGTTTTGGGCGGAAAAATACAGCGATAAGGTAAAAGCGCTGGACGAAAACGGGTTTGAAATAGGGACGCACTCAAACACCCATCCCAACATGGCTAATTTAAGCCGGGCAAAGATGCAGCTAGAACTTGAAGCGTCTATTAATATATTGCAAAACATTACGGGCAAAAGACCTACGCTTTTTAGACCGCCTTACGGGGCTTACAACAACGCGCTAATCGAAACTGCCGAAAGCTTGGGGCTTAAAACTATACAATGGGATGTTGATTCGCTGGATTGGAAAGATTATTCGGCTCAAGATATAGCGCAAAGGGTAATTAGCAGAACTCAAAACGGCTCAATAATACTTATGCATAACAACGGCGCTAACACGCCGCAGGCGTTAAAGCTGATAATATTGGGCCTAAAGAATAAAGGATTTGACTTCGTATGCGTTAGCGAGCTTATATATCACGACGATTATTATATAGACCATACGGGAAGACAAATAAAAAATTCACGATGAACGGGAGAGGAAAATGAATTACCCTGAGAATATTCCTAACAAAGTATTTTTGGCAGGGCAGATAGTAACAGAACCTCAATTCTCGCACGAGATTTACGGAGAAGGCTTTTATGAAATGTTCATAGAAGTGCCCAGACTATCTGAGCACAAAGACGTTCTGCCCATAACTGTCAGCGAAAGGCTGCTTATTGACCGCCCGCTTAAGATCGGCGATATGACCGGACTTTTCGGTCAATTTAGAAGTTATAACAAGGTAGTAGACGGAAAAAGCCGATTGATGCTGACGGTTTTTGTGCGGGAAATAGTGGATTGGACTAACGAATGCAATCCCAACATCATCGAGCTTGGCGGATATATCTGCAAACAGCCGATTTACCGCACCACGCCTTTTAAGCGCGAAATATGCGATCTGCTTATAGCCGTCAACCGCGCTTATAACAAGTCCGATTACATACCTTGCATAGCTTGGGGCAGAAACGCAAGATTTGTAAGAAATTTAAGAGTGGGCGAAAAGGTTATAATCTCTGGTCGTATCCAAAGCCGCGAATACCAAAAGCGTTTGGAAGACGACACGGTCGTAACTAAAACGGCGTATGAGGTTTCTATCAACAAAATAAGCGTAAATCCTGCCGAAACAAACGCGAAAGCGTTCTTTGAAACAATCTTTTACAAAAACGCTGTGGATCTTTCGGACAGCAAAAAATAATACCATACGCTTCGTATGGTATTATTTTTATAATGTTCTAGTTTCAGTCAGCGGTTATAAACTTTGTCATAAATATATTCGGCATAAATTTTAGCTACGTTAACTCCGCTGACTTTTTCTATTGTGTTGAAAAAGGCGTTGGAATTAACTTCGCATAATACGGGCTTGGAATTTTGGTCTTTTAAAATATCAATGCCGCAATAGTCCAGCCCTAAAATTTGCGACGCTTTTTGGGCCATTTCGATATATTCTTTGGTCAATTCGGCAGGGTAGCCTTTTGCTCCTAATTCTATATTGGATCTAAAATCGGTTTCCGACTTTCTTATCATCGCCGCGCGGACTACGTTGCCTATGACTATGACCCTTGTGTCCGTTCCAGCGCTTGACTCTATAAATTCTTGATATAAATGCGGTATGTCCGCCAATTTTTCTCTTAACGATTTAAGTTCGTCAAAATTTTTAGCAAGATATACTCTATGTCCCAAAGACCCGAAAGCTCCCTTGACGACAATGGGGAATTTGAGTATCTCTACGACTTTTTCCAAAAAAATTCCGTCGTCTTTGTCGGTTGTATAAAACTTCAAAGGCGAAGCTATGGTTTTGGGCATTTTTATATTGTTTTGAGTCAGAGCGATATACGTTTGAAGTTTGTCGTCGCATAATTCTATCGCTCTAGGTTTGTTAAAAATCATCTGCCCGCTTTTTTCGATCATTCTTGCGGGATACTTATCTTTGTCCAAATATACCACAAAATCGTAATCTTTTATTCTATTGACAATTTCGTAATTGTCTAAATAGATATTGATATGGCTATTTTTGCCAATATCAATTTTGACTCCGAGTTTTTGAAATTCTTCGGTCAGCCTTTTAGTTTGGTTTTGAAAAGCGGGAGAATAACTAAACGAATTAATTATAATTATGCCTTGTTTTTTCATAAAGACATTATAGCATAGTTTTGGCTATGCTATATATCTTTATTAAGGCGGTTATGAGCTTTTTATTCGTTGATTATGCTGTTTAAAGCTAAAATCGCTTTAAGACTCTTTTTAATTTTAGGCGGGGCGATGCCGTCTATCGCCGTTATTTTTTCTTGAACATTGTTTGGCTTTCTTAAATTCTGAAGCAAGGTAAGCAGGGTAATAAGAGAGTTGTTTGGAGCGCCGTTGTTGTTTTGGATGTTAGGGCTCTCCGAATTGCTTTCTACATTGGATTTTGCCTGTTCTTTGTTATAATCTTCGATTTTAGGCATTGTATGTATATCGATATTTTCAAGGTCTGGATATAGCTTGCTAAAATCTACTTTCCTGCGGCTTGGATTATATCTAATATTTTGCGGGTTTATTTCTATGGGTTCGTCGTCTTTATAACTTTCTTGCTCTGAAGGATTGTTTGACGAATTCAACGCGTTTAATATCTGGGCGATATTAGGGTTGCTGCCCGACATCATGGGCAGCAAGCTTTTTAATAGTTCGCTTGACGAAGCATTAGAACCGCTTCTTTGCATAAGCAAAGGAAGCAGCATAGCGAGCATATTGTTATTATTAGAGCCTTGACCGCTTCTGTTCAGCAGTAGCGGCAAGAGATTGGTCAACATGTTATTAGAACCTAAATCCATATTGCATATCCTGTAGTAATAAAACTATACACATATTATATATATGCTCTCATATAATTAAAATGAGATTAAATAGGTAAGGAGATTACATAATGCCCAAAAACTTAAGAGACGAGCTCAAAAAGAGCGCTGAAAAAATTTATCAAACAGCCGACTCCGAGCAAAAAAGATTAGCGGAAGAATATCTAAAAAAATACGGCAACAAAGACGAATCCGAGCTTATGGCGGAGCTTTTAAGCAAAGTAAGAAAGAGCAGAGCCCAAGGAACTTTTTCTAACGCGGATTTAGACAATTTCGCTAATTCGGTAAAAGGTTTTTTGAATCCCGAACAGCAAAAACGAATGGAAGAGATTATTAGAAAACTAAAATCCGAAAAATAAAAAGCCTTTCGGCTTTTTTATTTTATAATCTATTTGTTATCTTTTTTATCGCGTCTATGAAGATTTCCGCTTCTTCAAAAGTGTTTTGATAAGAAAGCGAAGCTCTTACAGCGCCGTATTTGAGCGTTCCCAAAAACTTATGAGCAAGCGGAGCGCAATGAAGCCCGGGTCTTACGCAAATATTAAAATGCTCGTCTAAAATATTAGCTGCTTCGCCTGCTGTCATGCCTTTTATATTAAAAGATACTATGCCGTTAAAGTGTCCCCAAGGAGTGTAAACTACTACTTCGGAGATTTTCTTAAGCTCGCTGTATATAAAAAACGTAATATCTCGTATCTTTTTGGAAAACTCGTCAAAATGTTCTTTTATCCATTTAATTCCCGCGTTAAGACCGGCAATGGCGGGAGTGGAAATCGTTCCGCTTTCAAAACCTTCGGGCAAGTCGTCGGGCTGAATAGGGCTTTCGCTTCGGCTGCCCGTTCCGCCCATAATCATAGGCTTAAGCTTTATTCCGTCTCTAACCGCCAAAACGCCTACGCCTTGCGGGGCTGCTAATCCTTTATGACCCGCCGCCGCCAAAATATCTATTTTGGTTTCGTTCATATTTATATCAATGTGACCCGCGCTTTGAGCTGCGTCCACCAAAAACGGTATGCCTAATCTATACGCGCAATAACCTATTTCTTCTATGGGGGCTCTTGCTCCGGTGACATTGGATATATGGTTGATTATAATCATTCGGGTATGGCGGTTAACGCTGTTTATTATGTCTTTGGCTCTTATTATGCCCGAAGAATCGGGATAAACAATTGTGTAATCTATTACGCCTGCGCGTTTTAGGTAATCTAACGGCCTTAAGACAGAATTATGCTCGTATGCCGTGGTAACCGCGTGCCCACCTGTTAGACCGCCGAAAATAGCGAAATTTAACGCGGCGGTGCAGTTATGTGTAAATACAATATTGCCGTCTTCCAGCCCAAAAAATTCCGCCGTATTTTGACGCGCTTCCGATACTGTAAGAGCGGCGTTTAAAGCCGCTTTATGACCGCTTCGGCCGGGGTTTGCCGGGTTTTCTAACGCTTGCAAAACAGCTTCTTTGACGCAGTCAGGTTTGTAACCGCCTGACGCGGCGTTATCAAAATATATAGTTTTCATAGACTTCCATTGCTTCTCATAGACTTTCAATATAGTATATTTTTTTAATCAAAAAATTGCTAATTTAAAAATACGGAGTAAGTTATGTATTATCTTATTTTCAAATCTAGAACTCATACCTTAAATTTTTTCAGGCTTCTTTCTAATTACGGGGTTAAGGCAAACATCATAAACGCCCCGGCCAGCGTAAGCTCTATATGCAACATTTGCATAAGTTTTTTGCCCCAAGACTTTGAAAAAGTCAAAAAAATGCTTGCCTCTCGCAATATATCTACTTTTATCGGAATCTATAAATACGATTTAGTCAACAGAAACCGCGTATTAAAAAAGATTTTTTAAACTTGAATTTATAATTATAAACATTTTGGTATAATAACACCCAAATAATAGTCAAACCAAAATTTAGATGTTATAATATGGAAATATAAGGAAAAAATGTATTTGGGAGAAGCAACGTGCGAGAAGTAAAAGTATTAGTATCAGTTTCAGGCTATCCTAGAATAGGTAAGCAAAGAGAACTAAAAAAATGGATCGAAAGTTACTTTAAGGGCGGTTTAACCGAGCAAGAGCTTATAAAAAACGCCGAGGAATTAAGGTTAAGCCAGATTAAGCTTTTAAGGGAAAAGGGCGTAGATTATATCCCTTCTAACGATTTTTCGATGTATGATAACATTCTTGATACCGCGGTAATGCTTAACATAATTCCCGCCCAATATCAAAATCTAGATCTGACTCCTTTGGGCAAATATTTCGCTATGGCAAAGGGCTATCAAAAAGACGGCGCGGACGTAAAAGCTCTTGCTATGAAAAAATGGTTTACAACCAACTATCATTACATCGTGCCCGTCATTGACGACAGCGTCGACATAAAACTTAACGCTGAAAAAGTCATTCGCGAATACAAAACCGCCAAAGATTTGGGAATAGAAACTAAGCCCGTAATAGTAGGCGTCTTTACTTTTGTTAAGCTGTCCAAGTTTGAGACTTCCAAAAATCAAAACGAAATAATCAATAAAATCAAAAATACGTATATCGAGCTTTTCCAAGAATTGTCTAAAGCCGGCGTAAAAACGGTTCAAATAGACGAGCCTATGCTGGTAACCGATTTAGACAAGCAAGACATAGAGCTGTTTAAGTCCGTATATAACGAGCTGTTAAAACACAAAAACGGAATATCCGTTTTGCTTAACACATATTTCGGCGACATAAGAGATATATATCAAGACGTAATGGCGATGGATTTTGACGCTTACGGTCTTGATTTTGTAGAAGGTCAAAAAAATCTAGATTTAATTAAAAAATACGGCTTTGCTTCTAACAAACAGCTCTTTGCAGGAGTAATCAACAGCAGAAATATTTGGAGAAATAATTATGAACAGTCTTTAGAGCTGTTAAACGCTTTAAAACAATACGTTCCCGCTCAAAACATAGTAATCAGCTCAGCGTGCTCGTTAATGTTTGTTCCTTATACCATTCAGCTTGAAACTTCGCTTACAAAAGATATATTAGCTCAGTTCGCTTTTGCGGAAGAAAAATTGGACGAGCTTAACGATTTAAGACTGTTGTTCGCGAGCGGCGATTACAAAGCCGAGAAAAAATATCAAGACAATGTAGAGCTTATAAAGCAAAAAGCTCAAAATCAAGACTACATAGATCTAGACGTAAGAGAAAAAGTTAAAAATTTAACCGAAAAAGATTTTGTAAGAACTCCGAATTTTGAGACAAGATTTGACATACAGTACAAAAAATTAGGCTTGCCCAAACTTCCCACTACCACGATCGGATCTTTCCCTCAAACCGCTGAAGTAAAACGCAACCGAGCAAGGTTTAAAAAAGGCGAAATTACCAAAGAGCAATACGACCAAAACATAAAAGAATTTATAAAACAAGCCGTGAAATACCAAGACGAATTAGGAATAGACGTTTACGTTCACGGCGAGTTTGAGCGTAACGATATGGTAGAATACTTCGGCGAAAACCTTTCGGGCTTTATCTTTACACAAAACGGCTGGGTTCAATCCTACGGCACAAGATGCGTAAAACCTCCTATTATTTGGGGCGACGTAAAAAGGCTGAAACCTATAACCGTTCCTTATATCGTTTACGCCCAAAGCCTTACCGGCAAACCTATGAAAGGAATGCTTACAGGGCCTGTCACCATACTTAACTGGTCTTTCCCTAGAATAGATATGCCTTTGCAGGATATATGCTTCCAAATCGCGCTTGCCATAAAAGAAGAAGTTATGGACCTTGAGAAAAACGGAATCAAGATTATACAAATAGACGAAGCCGCTTTGAGAGAAAAGCTGCCTTTGAGAAAGAGCGAATGGAAGCAATACCTTGATTACGCTATCAAGGCGTTCAGGCTTGTTCACTCCAGCGTCAAGCCCGAAACCCAAATTCACACTCATATGTGTTACAGCGAATTCGGCGATATCATAAAAGAAATAGACGATATGGACGCCGACTGCATATCTTTTGAAGCTTCCCGCTCCAATCTTGAGCTTTTGGATGACTTGCAAGCAAGCGGCTTTAAGACGGCGGTAGGTCCGGGCGTATACGACATTCATTCGCCGCGCGTGCCCGCCAAAGAAGAGATCAAGGCGGCTATTTATAAAATGATAGAAAAATTAGGCGTCAAAAAATTATGGATCAACCCTGACTGCGGCCTTAAAACTAGGGGTTGGGACGAGACATTAAAAAGCTTAAAGAACGTAACCGACGCCGTAAAAGAAATAAGAGCCGAAAAGGGTCTTTAAATGACAAATACGCTTCTATTTGACGGCGCGTTTGGAACATATTACGCTAAAATTACTAATACATACGAGC
>DATCKP010000048.1:0-6500 GCA_036562165.1 Clostridia bacterium | reverse complement strand
GCCTTGCGCTGCGGGCTTACGCCTATAGTATGCGTAGGCGAAACCGAGCAAGAAAGACTGGACGGTCTTACCGACGAAGTCAACCGCAGACAATTGACGATAGGCTTGCAAGATATATCGCCCGAAGACGCTAAAAAAATAGTTATCGCTTACGAGCCTGTATGGGCTATAGGCACGGGCAGAACGGCTACCGAAAAAGACGCCGACGAGACCATCGGCAAGATTAGGGAAATCTTGAGCGTGATGTTTTCACATGACATAGCCGAGCAAATTAGAATACAATATGGTGGAAGCATGAACGCTAAAAACGCCGACGGGCTTATGGCAATGCCCCAAATAGACGGCGGTTTAATAGGCGGCGCAAGCTTAAAAGCGGAAGATTTCAGCTTGATAGTAAAAGCCGCCGACGAGCAAAAAGGTTTGAAATAAATTTTTTTGACATAAAGAAGGGCTGCATATGAAAAACAGATTTGTCGCTTTGATTATTATGGACGGATTGGGCGAAAGAGAGTCCAAAGAATGCAACGCGGTTGCTATTCAAGGCACGCCCAATCTAAAAAAATTAAGAGAGCAATATCCTTTCGCATTAATAGGCGCGAGCGGACTTGATGTAGGTCTGCCCGAAGGACAAATGGGCAACAGCGAAGTAGGACATCTCAACATCGGCGCGGGCAGAATAGTTTATCAAGACATAACAAGAATAGACAAAGCCATCAAAGACGGGGAGTTCTTTGAAAACCCCGTTCTAAAAGGCGCTATGGAAAACGCCAAGGCTAACAACTCAAAACTTCATTTGATAGGGCTTTTGTCGGACGGCGGCGTTCACAGCCATATCAATCACTTGTTCGCTTTGCTTGAAATGGCGAAAATGAACGGGCTTGAAAAAGTTTACGTTCACGCGTTAATGGACGGCCGCGACGTTTCGCCCACAAGCGGCGTAGGCTTTTTGGCTCAAACCCAGCAAAAGCTGAAAGAGTTAGGCATCGGCAAAATCGCCAGCGTGGCAGGCAGATATTACTTTATGGACAGAGACAACCGCTGGGAAAGAGTAGAAAAAGCGTTTAACAGCATAACCGCCGGCAAATATAAAAAAGTCCAAGACCCTATCAAAGCCGTAGAAGAGTCTTACGCAAACGGTGTTACTGACGAGTTTATAGAGCCGTTCGCGGTCGTGGACGAAAACGGCTGTTACGACGGTCAAGTGGAAGCCGGCGACAGCGTAATATATTACAACTTCAGAGCCGACAGAGCAAGAGAAGGCACAAAAGCGTTTATAACCAAAGATTTTGACAAGTTCGAAAGAGCAAAGGGATTTTTGCCTTTGTATTTCGTGCAAATGACCGAATACGACGCAACCTTTACGGGACTTCATACCGCTTATGCTCCCAAAGAACTAAAAAATACTTTGGGCGAGTATCTGGCTGACCTAGGCTATACCCAGCTTAGAATCGCCGAAACCGAAAAATACGCTCACGTTACTTTCTTCTTCAACGGCGGCGTAGAAACACCTAACAAGAACGAACGCAGAATTTTGATACATTCGCCTAAAGTCGCGACATACGACCTAAAACCCGAAATGTCCGCTTACGAAGTCTTAGACGCCGCGTTACAGCACATAGATTCGGGCGAAATAGACGTAATGATTTTGAACTTCGCTAACTGCGATATGGTAGGACATTCGGGCAACTTGGAAGCTACTATAAAAGCGGTTGCGACCGTGGACGAATGCGTAGGCAAACTGGTAGAAAAGATAAGATCTATAGGCGGGGCGGCGATTATTACCGCAGACCACGGCAACGCCGAACAGCTTTGCTACGAAGACGGCTCTCCTTGCACCGCGCATACCACCAACCCCGTTCCTTGCATCTTAGTGGACGATACCAGAAAGGACATAAAATTAAGAAGCGGCGGAAAGTTGTGCGACCTTGCGCCTACCTTACTAAAGATTTTGGGCGAAAAAATACCCGAAGAAATGGAAGGCTCTCCGTTATTTTAGTTGTTTTCTTAAAAGGATTATGCTATAATCAAAAAGCTAAAAATTGTTAACGGAGGAAGATTGTCTTGACGCTGTTTTTAAAAACCGTTCCTGAATGGGTATCGATTAGTTTCCCTTATATAAGAATGGCGCTTATGATTATAGAAGTGCTGCTGGCTATATTCTTGATAATCGTCGTATTATTCCAGCCCGGCGATACCGAAGGCTTGGGCGCTATATCCGGCGGTCAAGACACCTTCTTCGGAAAGAATAAAGGTCATACCTTGGAAGGCAGAATGAAAAAGCTGACCATTTGGACGGCGGCTTTGTTGGTTATCAACGCGGCGATCTTCTTTATAACATTGGCAATATACGCAGGCTAATAAACACTTATGAGAAATATTTAGGGCGGCTAATCGGCTGCCCTATTTTTTTAAATTTCAAAATGTTTTATATAATAAATACGCATAATATAGAGAGAAAAACTAATAATCCATATTGGTGAAGGATATGCCTAATTTTAAGGAAAGGATATACGAGATAATAGTCAACCAAGAATTATCCGGATTGACCAAAGAATCTTTGCTCAAAAAACTAGGGGCAAAAAGCGCTTTCGAGACTAAATATATAAGCCAAGCTTTAGACGAGCTTGCCAAAGAAGGCAAGATTGTCGCTCAAGAGACAAAAAAAAGCTGCAAATACTTTTTGCCTAGCAAAATAAACGCATACAAAGGCAAAATTCAAGGCAATCCGCGAGGCTTTGGGTTTTTTATAAGTGCCGAGCTTGGAGAAGACGTTTTTATCCCGTCTAAAGCTATGAACAGCGCCGTTCACGGCGATACCGTAATGGTCAAGGTAAGCAAACATAGACCGGAAGGTCAGTCGCTTGAAGGCGAAGTTTTGAGCGTTTTAGAGCGAGGAATAAAAAAGGCTGTGGGTCGTTTTTTTGTAAGGCATAACCAAACTTACGGTTTTGTTATTCCAGACGACCGCAACTTTAACTATGATATATTTATACCCGCTGACAGCTTTAACGGCGCCAAAAACGGTCAAAAAGTGGTAGTAGAAATAACCGCCTATCCGGACTCCAAAACCAAAAGCCCTGCAGGCAGGATTGTCGAAGTTTTGGGCGACGCAGGCGAAAAAGGCGTGGACATTTTGTCTATAATAAGGTCGTATAACCTTTATGAAGAGTTTGACCAAAAGGTTTTGGACTACGCAAAAAAGGTGTGCCAGCCTATCTCTGAAAAGGATCTGCAAAACAGAGCGGACTTTAGGGATTGGAAGATAATCACCATAGACGGCGAAGACGCTAAAGACTTAGACGACGCCGTAAGCTTATATAAGGACGAAAAAGGGCATTATTTTTTGGGAGTTCATATAGCCGACGTTACTCATTACGTAAAGCCCAACACTCCCTTAGATAAGGAAGCCTTAAAACGCGGCACGAGCGTATACTTTCCTGACAGAGTCTTGCCCATGCTGCCCAAAGAATTAAGCAACGGCATCTGCTCTTTGGACGAGCATCAAGACAGACTTACTCTATCCGTGCTTATAGAGTTCGACCAAGAAGGCAAAGTGGTGAATTCTGAAATTCACCAAAGCGTAATAAACAGCAAGGCAAGACTGACCTACGAAAAGGTTAACAGGCTGCTAGCAGGCGACACCAATTTAGAGCAAAAATACCTGGATTTTTACCCGATGCTCAAAGATATGGAAGAGCTTATGTATTTATTAAACCAAAGGCGTCGGGAAAGGGGCTCTATAGACTTTGAGATACCCGAGAGCAAAATTATAATGGACAAAAACGGCAAGGTTTTAAAGGTGATGCCCTATCCTCGCGGCGTGAGCAACAGGATAATAGAAGAGTTTATGATTGCCGCAAACGAAGTAATCGCCGAGACTTTTTTCCACGCGGACATACCTTTTGTCTACAGAGTGCACGAAAACCCTGCCGAAGACAAGGCCGCGGCAATGCTTGCGTTTGTGGAAAGCGCGGGAATAAAGGTTAAGATTAACAAAAACGCGCCGCTTTATCCTAAGACCGTTCAGCAGATTTTGGCCCAAGCCGAAGGCAAGCCTATTTATAACATAATCAATAAAGTTGTTTTAAGGTCGATGCAAAAAGCTCGGTATTACGAAGAAAATTTAGGGCATTTCGGTTTGGCGAGCAAATACTATTGCCATTTTACTTCGCCCATTCGCCGTTATCCTGATTTGGCGATACACAGGATAATAAAAGACTTTTTGAACAACGGCTTGCAAAATATGAAAAAATATGAGAAATTTGTAATAGAAGCAAGCTCTCAATCCAGCGAAAGAGAACGCATAGCCGAAAACGCCGAAAGAGACGTGGAAGATTTGCTAAAGACCCAATATATAAGCGAGCATTTGGGCGAAAAATACGAAGGCATCATAAGCGGCGTAACCGAATTCGGAGTATTTGTCGAACTGCCCAACACTTGCGAAGGGCTTGTAAAGCTGGAGAATTTGCCTAAAGATTATTACGTTTTTGACCCGTCGAACTACGCTTTGATAGGCAAGAAAATGGTTTATAAACTAGGCGATAAAATGGAAATTATAGTCGCGGGCGCGGACTTAGAAAACAGAAGGGTCGAGTTTGTGCCTGCTTAAAAAATGTTTTTAAAGAAGGGATAAGTCAGGAGATATGGAAGGGATAAAAGTTGTTGCCGAAAACAGACAGGCAAGGTTTGAATATTTTGTGTTAGACACTTACGAAGCCGGCATTGTATTAAACGGCGACGAAGTAAAGTCTATAAGACAAGGCGCTATTAACCTAAAAGACAGCTTCGCGGTGATAATTAAAGGCGAAGTCTTTTTGAGAAACTGCCATATTACGCCTTACAAAAAAGCTGCTTATTTTAACAGCGAAGCGCGCAGGGACAGAAAACTGCTTCTAAAGCGCGCCGAAATATCTAAATTGACAGGCAAGGTAAGCGAAAAAGGCTTGACGCTTATCCCGCTCAAAGCGTATTTCAAAGGTAGCCTTGTCAAAATAGAATTAGGTCTTTGCAAAGGCAAGAAAATATACGACAAACGCGAAACGTTAAAGCGTAAAACCGAAGAAATGGAAACAAAACGCGCTATGAAAGAATATTATTAAACCGCTCTAGATTGAAAGAGCGGTTTTAATTTTTTTGACTATTTTCTTTTTTTGCTGTCATTAAGGGAATGATTTCGCCCGCTTTACTTTTTCTCTTTGACTATTCTCTTTTTGCCTTCAAACATTATCGCTACAGCGCCCGGCCCTGTATGCGAGCCTATCACAGGGCCTATATAACCTATATTTATATCCATCGCTCCCGCTTTTTCAAGCCTGTCTTTTAGCTCAAGCGCGCTTTCCAGATCGTCCGAATGAGCGATATATACTTCGGACGAGTTAAGAGCTTTTTCTTGAATATAAAAATTAGTTAACGCGTCCAACGCTTTTTTATGACCGCGTTCTTTACCGATTACCACAAGCTCGCCCAAATGGTTTACAGCAATAATCGGTCTTATGCCCAATATAGACCCTACTAACGCGGACGCGGAAGACAATCTTCCTCCGCGGCATAAATGAAACAGGTTTTTTAGGGTGACAAAATGCTGAAGCCTTTCGACCAAACCGTTTAGACGCTCCGCCGTTTCTTCGGCGTTTTTGCCCGCGTCTCTTAACTTTGCAGCGCGGTCTACTAGAAGTTTTTGCCCCAAAGTCGCTCCTTTTGAGTCTATGATGTAAATTTTCCTGTCTTTATGCTTTCGCGTAACTTCTTTAGCGGCGATTTTTGCGTTTTCAAAAGTGGCGGAAAGCCCGCTTGACAGCGCGATATGGATTATATCGCCTGACGTTTTAGATATAATATCTTCAAAATACTCTGCGGTCTCGGCGGCGTTAAGCTGCGTGGTTTTGGGCATTTTGCCTTGACGCAGTTTGGCATAAAATTCTTTATATTCCGCCTCCGAATCAAAATTGTCTCTATATTCTTTATCGTCTATAATATAAGCCATAGGAATATAAAAAACGTTTTTTTGGGCAAGCTCGCTCTTTAATCCGTCGCAGCAAGAGTCGGTCGAAATTATAAAACTCATTAATATTCTCCTTAAAAATTTTTGCGAAACAAATTTTAGCCTAAGATATCTAAATGTTTCTTGATTGCTATAAATTAAAATTATTTAAACGTATTTTGCTTTCTCTATTTATTGACATTTTTCAAATAAATTAAAATAATAAATTGTTTTTTTTTAGATTGCCATAATTTTTAAAAAATAAAGCCCGCAAAACTATAGCGTTTATCGCGAAAATATGCTAATATATCTATGCTAAAATTTAAATATGGGGATGTAGCTCAGTTGGTAGAGCGCTTGAATGGCATTCAAGAGGTAGTCGGTTCGATCCCGATCATCTCCACCAAAAAAGACCGCTTCAATTTGAGGGTGCGTCTTAGGGATTATCAATCCCGGAAAAATATCGGCATAGTTTGGTATGTATTTACCGGCTATGCCGATTTTTCATTCTTTGTGGTGG
>DATCKP010000045.1:0-3366 GCA_036562165.1 Clostridia bacterium | reverse complement strand
GTAAAATATTCTGTCATTATCCCGGTATACAACGAGCAAGAAGCGCTGGAATTGACTTATCGAGAGCTAAAAAAACTAGCCGAGAATTTTGACGGCGGGTATGAGATAATCTTTGTGGACGATGGCAGCTCCGACAACTCTTTAAATATCCTAAAGGATTTCGCTAAAGCCGACAAATCGGTCAAAATTATTTCCTTTTCGCGAAACTTCGGGCATCAAGCCGCCATAAGCGCAGGGATGGAGCACGCCCAAGGCGAAGCTTTGATAATTATGGACGCGGATTTGCAAGACCCGCCCGAAACGGTTCTGAAAATGATACAAAAATGGCGCGAAGGCTACGACATAGTTTACGGCAAACGCGTAAAACGTAAAGGCGAGCGTCCCTTTAAAAAACTTACCGCTTACGTTTATTACAGGCTGTTATCGCGCATTACGGGAATTAACATCCCAAAAGACGCGGGGGATTTTAGATTGATCTCCCGAAAAGCCGCTCAAGCGATAATAAGCCTGCCCGAAAAAAACAGATACCTGCGCGGGCTGAACGCTTGGGTGGGCTTTAAGCAAGCCGAAATCGAATACGAACGCGATCCTAGGGCGGCGGGAGAGACCAAATATACCTTAAAGAAGATGCTCAAGCTTGCGGGCGACGGCGTTATAAGCAATACCAACTTTCCCTTGACCGCTATGTTCGGATTTGGGATAGTTTTGAGTCTTTTGTCTTTTTTGGGGTTTTTTGCTTTAGCGGTTTTAGCGTTCGCTGGAATAAGCTTTGACCCAGCGTTTTGGCTTTTGCCCGCGGTTGCCTTATGTTCCGGCTTAATTATTACGGGTTTAGGATTGATAGGAATGTATCTAGGCAGGGTATACGACGAAGTCAAAAACCGCCCGCTTTATATAATAAACGAAAAGATAAACTTTTAGAAAAAACATCTTAAACTCTTATATTAAAAAAACAAAAGGCTGTATAGAAAGTCTATATAGCCTAAAGCCTTAGGAAAACGTATATATTGGAAAAAGCTGTTTAAGATACTTAATAATTTTTTAAAGCGTATCAAATAAGTTTATATCAAAACCTTACTGACTGGAAAATCTTTGTGTTTATGAGATGTATCAGCCGTCTTAAGCATTAAACGCGTTAAAGTTATTTTGGCTTTTTCTTTCTTAATTTGTCTTTAGGCTCAAATCCCAAATCGTAAAAATTAAAATCAAAATCCCCTTCAGACACTATAAACAAAACGACCGCTATAATTATTACCGCAACAAAAGACAAGCCTATATAAACGCAGTTCCAAAACTTGCTGTCGGGGACAAAAGCGTAATATCCGAAAGCCAAAGCGTTGCCGAAATAAAATATAGACATAAACAAAACAAGGCTGTACAGCTCCGGATTGGATTTATAGCTTATCGCGCTGTAGATACCTGCCGCTACAGGCAAGATTATGATGGCTATAGTCAAAGTCTTTTTAAACGGCAATAGATTGACCAAAAGCCAAAAAACCGCGCTTACGGCTAAAAAGCCTGCCGAAAAAAAACCTAATAACTCTATACCGGGCAAGTAATTTTTGTAATTAAAAAAAGCCGATACAGCAAGACCAATCGCTACTGAATTAAATACGGCATTTAACGCCGCTACAGGCTTATACTTTTTGCCTGCGAAATAAGATATAAGCGCCAAAACCCAGCACGATAACGCCGTATAAATCGATATCATATACGGGATTTTATAGCATAACGAAAGACAGCACAAAATTATCGCCGCGGCCGCTGCCATAACGGCGGCAAAAGTCTTTAGGCGTTTTTGAACCCGTTTTTCGAATTCGTAGCGGGCTATAAGGTCGTTATAGCGCGCGTTTTCTTGAATGTTTTTTTCGGTTTCCATAATAGTTTTATGCTTTCATTATATCATTTTCAATTAATAAAATTTATAAGAACTATATTAAAAAATTATTAAAAAATTTTAATAAACCGCGATACTTTTTTTGTTTTTTCGAATAAAAAAATAACGCAAATATTTTTAAAAAACGCCTTTCGGCTTTTTTATTTGAAAAAAGCGATGTGCTATAATTAAACTATACTTTTATTAAGAGGTAAAAATCTATGACGTTAATGGAAAAAGAAATTTTGGAACAAAGTTCCGTCCTAAAAAGCTGTATCGAATACAACCTTCCCACCTTTGAAGCTTTAGCCAAAGCGGTAAAGAAAAAAAAGATAACCAACGTCGTCATCGCCGCTCGCGGCAGCAGCAACAACGCTTCCAATTATTTTAAGTATTGTTTTGAAAGTTTAGCCGGCTTGCCCGTAAGTTTGGCGGCTCCCGGTATAAATACTATATACAACGCGAAATTGGATTTGTCGCACAGCTTAGTTATAGGCGTGTCCCAAAGCGGCGCGGCCGCGGACGCTATGGCTGTTTTGGAAAACGCAAAAGCCTGCGGCGCGATAACAGTAAGCGTGACCAATACGCTTGAGTCCAAAATGGCTAATATGACCGATTTTCATTTGTATTGCAACGCCGGCAAAGAGTTAAGCGTGGCGGCTACCAAGACCTTGACCGCTCAGCTTATGATTTTAGGATACTTCGCAGCGTACTACGCTAAAAACGAGCAAGTTCAAAAAGAATTAACCCAAGTTGCTGATAATCTTCAAAAGATATTCGACCTAAAACCCCAAATCCAAGAACTCGCTCAAAAATACAAAGACCTAAATTCTTTGATAGTGCTGGCAAGAGGAACTAACTATCCTATAGCCCAAGAGACAGCTTTGAAAATTCAAGAGACTACATACATCAACGCGCGAAGCTACGCGGCAAGCGATTTCCATCACGGCCCGTTTGCCATAGTGGATCAAAATTATACCGTGCTTTTGATAGCCCCCGCCGGCAACAGCCAAAAAGATATGCAGGAGATGAAAGAAAAATTATTGCCTACCGGCGCGAAAATCTTGGTATTCACTAATAAAAAAGAGCTTGCCGAAGGCGCGGCCGACAGCATAGTTTACGATATAGAAGGCTCAGATTACGTTACGCCTTTTTATAACGTAGTGATCGCACAGCTTTGGGCGTTAAACATAAGCTTGGCAAGGGGACTCAATCCTGACGCGCCCAGGGGTTTGCAAAAAATAACTATCACAAAATAAAAAATGAAACCTGACCAAGAAATATATTTTCCTTGCAAAAGACCGCGGGCAGTTACGCGTCTTGCGATAGCCGCCCATCAAGACGACATCGAGATAATGGCTTACAGCGCTATATCGGAATCCTGCGGCGATTCCGAGCGGGCGTTTGCCGCCGTGGTTACCGCGGACGGAGCGGGAAGCGCTGGAAGCAAAAGATACAGGGGATTGACAGGCGGGCAAATGTCTAAGATC
>DATCKP010000036.1:0-15931 GCA_036562165.1 Clostridia bacterium | reverse complement strand
CTAAAGACTATTTTTGGAATAAGGAATTATCTACGGATAAAAGCTTTAAAATCACGACAAGCGAGCTTGAGACATTTCTAGGATTATATAAAGTCAAATTGGGTTTAGAGCTTACATATTTAAGCGGCGAAGATCCCAGCGTTGAAATGGTTTATAAAATAAGCAGATCTGACGGCATAAAAGAAAACAATTCAAACATAACGTTATCAATTTTTATCGGCAAGATCGAAGATCAATATTATGAAGCAGTCACTGTTGTAGGCGAAACTGACAAATATTCTCAAATTATAGACTTAATCTTAGACGGCGGATTGGAAGCTTACGGTTACAGCAGGCTTACTGATCGCGAAGCTAAATTAATGATAGAAGAAATGTTCGAAGAAATAGATTTGAACAGTTTTAAATACGATTTATTATATTTAGCTGAAAATTCAAAAATATACGGTTCTGATTTAGGAATACTCAAATACGAAGGAAAGCGAAATAAGTCTTCTAAAACGACTCAAGTTAAGGCGAGCGCTAACGTAGTTTTGGATAATTCTAGTTATCCTTATACAAGTTCTAGTTATCCTTATACATACGAATGCATAATAGATTACGATAAAAACGATAATCCCATTTCTATTAAAGAATATAAAAGGATATATCAAGCTTATTTGCCTACCGATTTAAATCCTAACATTTTTGAAGAAGAAAAATCAAAAATTGAAATAAAATACGACAACATAAAAATAAACGTTCCCGACTTGTCTAAATATGAAGATATGACGCCGGGCTCAGGGCGTATAAGCAGCTATGAGGGAACTCTTCCTTTGAATTTTAGTTTACAACATGCACCCGGAACCACAGTCGAATTGCCCAGCCCTATTCAAACTAACGCCGAATTTTTGGGTTGGTATTACGATAAAAACTTCAAATACCCTGTAGAAAGAGGCATATACGAAGTAGGATACGTCAGAAACAAGATTTACGCAAAATGGAACGTAAGCCGTGTATTATTCGAGCTAAACGGCGGCGTCTTGTTGCAGGAACCGAAGCAATATCAATATTTCAGCAACTATAAAAACGTCAAGCCTGTAAGAGAAAACTATAGATTTGACGGCTGGTATTTAGACAGCGATTTTGAAAATCCTTTGCCTACAGGACTTGTCGCCGGTCAAAGCATTTATACATTATACGCCAAATGGACTCCGCTGGTTAAGGTGTCTTTGTCCGCGGACATTGAATATAAACTATTAAACTTAGTCGGAACTCCTGGGCAAAGAATACGCTATCCGGTAGATATAAAAGGCAAAGGAAAAGTTTTAGAAGGTTTTTATAACGAGCGATTGTTTGTAACAAGAGCTCTTGAATTTTTCCCTGAAATTGATATTACTGTATTTGTTAATTTTACTGACGCGCATTGCATAACTTTAAAAGGAATAGAAGATAAAAAACATAAATATACCTACTTCAACGTACCGATAGTTGAAGACGTAGAAGAGATAGATGATCTAGAATTTAAATATTTATACCAACGCATTTCCATGCATTTATTAAATGAATATGACCCCGCAGAAGACGAAACTATATTCTCAGGCTGGTATTATGATAAAAAATTTACCAAAGAATTTAAAGAATATCCTAGTTCGGACGTTGAATTATATGCTAAATTTTCCAAACCTATCTATATCAAGTTCGAGCTAAACGGAGGAACTGCAACAATATTTAATGATACGTATAAATTATTATCTTTAGATAACAAAGTTATAGTTCAATATGAAAAAATTGCCTTTATTGATATGAGCCATAGAAAATGGTTAGAATACAAAACTCGACGCGTCATGCCTCCTGAAGGTTACGCGTTTGACAAGTGGTATATTGACGCTCAAAGAACAAAAGAATACGATCCTAAAAAATGGCCTGACAAAACTATAACCTTATACGCTGGATACAAAAAGATTGACGCCTAAAATCAAAAAAAGTCCGGCTTTTAGACGCCGGACTTTTTATTTTTTATTTTTTTTGGATTATATCTTAGGATTGTTTGGGCAATTAACACCGCTGCCAAAGCCACGCCTACGTCGGCTAATTCCGCCAAAATCAAAGACTGCAGCGACGGGATAAAGTTTATAATCATAATTATGAGTTTTACCGCCAAGACCAAAACAATATTAAGCAAAACAATCTTTTTGGTGTATTTAGACAAAGACACCATTGCGGGCAAGGCGTTTAGGTTGTCGTTCATTATTACCATATCCGCAGAGTCCACCGAAACGTCGCTTCCTGAAGTTCCCATCGAAATTCCTATATCCGCGCGCGATATCGCCAACACGTCGTTTATGCCTTCGCCCACGAACGCGGTTTTATGGCCTTTCTCTATATATTGGGAGACTATATTGAGTTTGTCTTCAGGCAGGCATTTTGCGTGATACGCGTCTATGCCGACTTTTTGGCTTACGCTCAACGCGACTTCGGCGTTGTCGCCCGTGATCATTACGGTATTTTTTACGCCTAACTTTTTGAGCCTGAGCACGCTTTCTTGAGCTTCGGGTTTGATTTTGTCTTCAAGTATAAGCGCGCCGGCGTATTCGTTGTTTTTTGCCACATATATAACCGTTCCAAAATATTCGGGCGGAATTATGCCGTTGTTCTTTAAAAATTCGCGGCTTCCTGCTATAATTTCGCCTTCCACGGTATCCGTCTTAATGCCCAGCCCCACAAAATCTTTGTGAGACAATATCTTAGAAACGTCTACAGCTTGAGCGTATTTGTCTAATACCGCCTTTGCCAAAGGATGCTGGCTGTAAGTTTCCGCCATAGCCGCCAAAGCCAATACTTCTTCTTGAGTATAATTCGCGTCAGGGATGATTTGAACCACTTCGAATACTCCCGTAGTCAGCGTGCCGGTTTTGTCGAAAATAAAGGCGTCGACGTTTGACAGGGTCTCAAGGTAGTTTGCCCCTTTAAAGAGCACGCCGTATTTGGAAGCCGCGCCTATTCCGCAAAAGAAACTTACCGGGATAGATATCACAAGCGCGCACGGACACGATACTATCAAAAACGTAAGCGCGGTGCGTCCAAAAGTCGACCACTTATCAGCTTGGAATCCAAACGCCAAGGGCAATATAACGCCGATAAACAAGGCTATGCCGACGACGGCGGGAGTATAGAATTTGGAGAACTTAGTGATAAACTGCTCGCTTTTGGATTTTTGCGACGCAGCCTTTTCGACCAAATCGGCTATCCTGGACGCTGTGCTTTCTTTGTAGCGTCTGGTGACGTTGGCGACCAAAGTGTTTTGAAGATTGATGCTTCCGGACAGTATTTCGTCGCCTTCTTTGACCATTACAGGCGCGCTTTCGCCAGTCAGGGACGAAGTGTCGAGCATGCTTGTTCCGCTTGCCACAATGCCGTCCAAAGCCACAGTTTCGCCCGCCTTGATTAAGATTTTGTCGCCCACGTTGACTGTTTCGGGATGGGCTATATTGACGTTATTGTTTTCGTCTATCACGGATACCGAATGCTGCTGTTTATCAAGAAGCTTTTTTATATTGCCGCGGCTTCTTTCGACCGCCAAATCCTGTAAAAATTCCCCTACCTGATAAAACAGCATTATGGACACGCCTTCAAAATACTCGCCCAAAACAAACGCCCCTATAGTCGCTGCGGTCATTAAAAAGTTTTCGTCAAATAATTGCAATCGCGCCAAATTCTTAAAGAACTTAATAAGCACGCTGTAAGAAATCATTAGATACGCGGCTATATATAAAGATATAAGCCGGTATCCGCTTAAAATATCAGCAAGTTCCAGTGTGAACGCGGCCGCCAAAAGAACAGCCCCAAAAATCTTGACAAACAATCCTATTGTAAAGACGCTTTTTTTGGTTTTGTCTTTATGTTTTTGGGTAATGTCTATTGCCGAAGCTTCGGGCTCTCTTGATTTTATCGTTTTGTTTATAATGCTCAAAAGCTCTTTTGAGTCAATATCCTGCTCGGTTTCGATATACAGCTTTTGAGCGGCAAAGTTTAATGCCGCGTTTTTGAACATCTTTTTTAGGTCTTGCTCGATCTTGCCCGCGCAAACCGCGCAGTCTAAATTTTTCAGCTTGTAGATCTTGTTCATAAACTCAAGTATCCTTTTTTAGACTATCTCCAAAGCGTGATCAGCCGACGCGTTTATGATCGAATAAATATGGTCGTCAGCCAAAGAGTAAATCACGTTTTTTCCGTCCTTTTTGGAAGTCAATAATCTCATCCTTTTGAGCATATTAAGCTGATGGCTTACGGCCGAATGAGTCATATTGAGCGTTTGGGCTATAGAAATTACGTTAAGTCCTTGAGACGTGGACAATAACAACAAAATCTTAAGCCTGTTGGGATCGGACATCGCTTTTAAAAATTCGGCCATAATTTCTATCGTCTGTTCGCTGTAAGGTATCTTATAATCTTCCATAAACGGCCTCCATATATAAACGTGTAAATATATGAACACATATTCATATATTCATATATGATATTATCATATATATTCCGCATAGTCAAACAAAAAAATAATAAAATTATAGCGAAAAAGCGGATATTTTTTAAAACCGTCCAAACAGGTTTTTAGTTGAAAATAAGCTGTTTAAATAGTATAATTATTTTTACTCTTTGTTAATATCAAAGCTTTGTTTGTAATCAGGATTTAAAAAGATATGAACGATTTTGACTACGACGTAATAGACGAAAAAACCGAATTTGACAGTCTGTGGGCTGAAGTTTTGCAGGAATTGGAAACGACCATATCGGCCGTCAGTTTTGACGTGTTTATAAAGACGCTTAAGCCTTTGACTATAAAAGACGAAAAGCTTGTTTTAGTTTGCGAAACCAACGCCAACAAAGCCGTAATCGTAAAAAATTACCAAACCAAGATAGACGCGGCTATCGCGAAAATTTATCCCCATCTTTCGTCGCTGATTATCACTTCGTCCGAAAAGGACGAGTTTATACATAAACCCGAAGAGTTTATTAAAAATTCTTTTACCGCTATAGAACAGCCCGTGTCCAGCTCTTTTAACCCTAAATACACCTTTGACACCTTTGTCGTGGGCAAGAGCAATCAATTTGTTTACGCGGCGGCAAGAGCGGTTACCGAAAACACGGGCAACTCTTACAACCCCTTGTTTATATACGGCGGAGTGGGTCTCGGCAAAACGCACATAATGCATGCCGTAGGCAATTACATAACTTCCAAACATCCCGAGCTTAAGGTTTTGTATGTTACTTGCGAGCGGTTTATGAACGAGCTTATCGACGCCATACGTTTGGGCAACAGAGACCGCAACAGCGCCGCAAGCTTTAGAAACCGTTATCGCAATATCGATATCTTGATGGTGGACGATATACAATTTATCGCCAATAAGACAAGCACCCAAGAAGAGTTCTTCCATACCTTTAACGATTTGTATGAGAAAGGCAAGCAGATAATTATCTCAAGCGACCGTCCGCCTAAAGAAATCAATCCTTTGGAAGAACGCTTAAGAAGCCGTTTTGAGTGGGGGCTTATAGCCGACATTCAGCCGCCAGATTTTGAGACAAGGCTTGCTATTTTGCAAAAGAAAGCTATGCTCCAAAACTACAACATAAGCGACGACGTTTTGGCTTATATCGCCGAGCAAAACGATTCCAACGTAAGAGTTTTGGAAGAAAACTTAACCAGGGTGTATTTTCACGCCAAATTATTCGAAGAACCCTTGACCGTGGAATTAGCCGCAAGGGTTTTGAAAGAGAGCGTGAGCGAAGCCAACGAAAAGCTGTCTATAGACGCTATTATAGACGCCTGCTGCAGATATTATAAAGTAACAAGAGAAGAGCTGATCGGCAAGAAAAAAAACAAAGAGATCGTGTATCCCCGCCAGATGTGCATTTATCTTATAACCGAAATATTGTCCGTTCCGCTTACCACGATAGGCCAAATCTTCGGCGGAAGGGATCACACGACCATAATGTATGCGCGGGATAAGATAGCGAACGAACTAAAAAACAATCCTCATATAAAAGCCGCTTGCCAGGACTTAAGAAACCTAATATACAAAAAATAAAAAAGCTATTTTTGACGCCCCTTGATTTTTTGGGGCGTTAATATTTTTTGGCCTGTTACGGCGTTAATATCTTGGTTATTTTGTTTATAGGAAGGGTCTTGAATTATTTTTTCTTCTTTCGCTGAATTTTGAAGCTCTTGATTTTCAATACTCGCGCTTTGCGCGGCTTGAACGGCTTCTTGACCGTTTAAATTTGACACTACGCCGTCGGACGCGAAAACGTCGTCTTCACCGCCGTGTTCGTATAATTGGTTAATGTAGTAGGTTTCGTCAAAATTTATAAAATCTTGGTCGCCGCTCATCGAAAATTCCCTTTTTATAAAAACGTTATTATAAGATATATCAATACCACGCCGAATATGCCAAACACGGCGCAAATAAACGCGTTAAGCGGGTTAATCGGGATCGCCACGATCTTAAAAAGGTTGACGGCAAATAAAATCAAACAGCCCATAAGGGCGTTTATAATAACGCCCCAAAAGCCTTTTTTCTTTATTTTTAACAGCCAGCACGAAAATACGATTAACGCCAAACCCAAAATTATCGAAGTAATAATCTCAAGGACAAACACCATACCGATATTATTTATATTTGGCTTGTCCCCGAACTAGACTATGGGCGAAAAAATAAAAACGCCAAAAAATTATATAATTTTACATAATTTAATTTGATTGTCCAAAAACCAAACGCCCGCGTAGCCTTGCGTTAAGTATGTTTTATACGAATCGTAGTCTAGGCAATTTATTATTATTTGGTCAGATAAATCGACTTCGATTTCTTTATCTAAAAATTTAATTAGATATCCAAAATCTATGTCAAAACTTCTTTTTACGCTGACCAGCCTGAACTTACGCTTAAAAAAGAAATTCAAGCTTGCTTGGTTTTCTAACTGGACGACAGAGCATAGGCATAAGTCTTTTTGGTCTTTTACTTGGTCTAGCAAATAATCATACAGCCTGCCCGCTACGCCTTGATTGCGGTAATCTTTATGCGTAATCACCCCTGAATATTCGCAGACTTTATGGCTGAAAGCATGCGGGCGGTAAATATTTATAATCTCTTTTAGAAGTTTGCCGTAATTTTCGTCAAAGTCTATCGCGCTTAAGCCTATAATTTTTTGGTCGTCCAAAACGGCGGCCATTATCCCGCCGCCGTTTAAGATGTTTATAATGTCTTGGTTTTGATACGGATAAAAAAACTCTTTGCGTTCTAAATAATCTATTTGTTCTTTATAAAATTTTAGAACGTCGTCAAAGTCGTCGATTTTAAGTTTTTTGATTTCCATAATTTTTACATCTGCTCAATAGGTTTTAACAGCAGCAATTCTAGACCAGTCTTCAGGCAGTTTTTGACAGCCAAGGTAATAAGAAGACGGGCTTTTTGGACGCTTAAGTTATCGTCTAGTATTTTGTAATCGAAATAAAATTTATTATAGCCTTGGGCAATGTCCATAATCCTGTTGGCGATTATAGACGGCTCGTAGTTTTGCGCCGCCAAAACTATCTGGTCAAAGAACGTGTCTATATTTTTAATAAGCGTCCAAGAGTTATCGTCTATGCTGGAGCCAAAGTCCGCTTCTATGTCTTGTAAGTTTTGGGGCAAGGCGAAGTTATTATAGTCCACGCCCGCTTTTTTCAGCACGCTGCAGCAGCGCGCGTGGGTATATTGCAGGTAAGGCCCGGTCTCGCCGTCAAAGTTCAACACTCTGTCCCACGAAAAGACTATGTCTTTTATCTTAGAGTTGCACAAGCTGGAGAAAATTACCGCGCCCACTCCTACGGCTTCGGCTGTTTCGTCTATGTTCTGGGCGTCGGGATTTTTTTCTTTGATTATGCCTTTTATTTTTTCTACCGCCTTGTCCAAAACGTCCGCAAGCTTTATGAGCCTGCCGCTGCGGGTGGACATCGCGCCGTCTTCCATGCTTACCATTCCGTAAGAGACATGGACTAGGTCTTTAGCCCAGTCAAAGCCCATAAGCTCTAAAACCTTAAAGAACTGCTTAAAGTGCAGGTTTTGCTGATACGCCACTACGTAAAGGCATTTGTAGAAGTCGTAAGTCTGTTTTCTATATATAGCGGTGGCAAGATCGCGCGTGGCATACAGGCTTGCCCCGTCGCTTCTTAATATCAAGCACGGCGGCATATCGTATTCGTCCAGCCTTACTACCTTTGCCCCGTCGCTTTCTTCGAGCAAGTTTTTTTCTTCCAAAAGTTTTACGACCCCGCCTACCTTGTCCGCGAAAAAGCTTTCGCCTAGATAAGAGTCAAACACAACACCTAATCTATCGTAAATTTTGCCGATGTTTTGCAAAGTGATTTCTTTAAAACGTTCGTAAATCTTTACGGCTTCGGGGTCTTTTTGCTCTATCTTTTTAGACCATTCGCGCGCTATGTCGTCCAGCTGTGGATTGGTTTCGGCTTCTTGGTGATAGCGGATATATAATTCATGCAGTTCGTTTAATCCGTCTTTTTCTAATTTTTCTTCGCTGCTCCACATTTTGTAAGCGCAGATTAGTTTGCCAAACTGCGTGCCGTAGTCCCCTAAATGGTTGATGCCTACGGATTTATAGCCGAGAAAGTTAAATATTCTATACAAAGACCCGCCTATAGCGGTGGTAGACAAATGCCCCATATGAAAATGCTTGGCTATATTGATAGAAGAGTAGTCTATGCAGATTACCCTGCCGTGCCCTATGTCTTGTTTAGGAACGCCGTTTTTAAATCTTTCCGCCGTCTCTTGCATAAATTTAGGACGGTTTAGATAAAAGTTTAAATACCCGTTTACCGCCTGAACTTTGTCAATCTCGGCGGGCAGAGCTTTTCGGCTTATCTTTTCCGCCAAAGCGTTAGCGATATTTACGGGCGAGTTTTTTAAAGCCTTGGAAAACTTAAAGCAAGGCAGCGCAAAGTCGCCTAAAGCGGGCTCGGGCGGGATATTAAGACATTGTTTTATATCGTCTTGAGAAATTTCGGGGATATTAAGATTGTCAAACACTAATTTAGAAATTAACTCTTTATGGTCCATAATAAAACCCTTATAAATGAATTACCCTATCAAATGAGTTTATTATATATTCTAAAATTTATTATGTCAAACGGCGGTCTTGTAAGTGTTTTAGCGGTATATAATATAAATTTTTTCGAAAAAAAGAAAAACTATATAAATAAAATTAAAATAATTGAAAATACTATGTATTGAAATTAAGGCTTATTGCCTAATAAATCTTATTTAGGAGGATAAACATGCCTAATCAAAAATTTAAGCCCGGCGAAAACTGCCCTGAGTCTGGCGAATATCAATTGATGGACGCTAACGGCCAAGGCACAGGCGCATATGTAACAATGGAAAAAGGACACAGATTCCCTCCCACCGATAAGGAAGGACAGTATTATTCTAAATAAGCTAGAAAAATTTAAAACAGCAAAACGGGCTTATTGAAGACCATAAGCCCGTTTTGCTTTTTATTTTTATTCGTCTAACTCTTCGGAAGATTTCGCTACCGCGACGCACACCACTTCGCTTCCTTCTTCCATTTTCATAAGCCTTACGCCTTGGGTGTCGCGGCTTATTTTTGATATGTCTTGGCTGCGCATTCTTATCATAGTGCCGTTGCTTGAGATAATCATTATATCGTCTTCGGGCGAAACCTGTTTTAAGTTGACTAATCTGCCGGTCTTTTCGTTAAACACGCCGGCTTTTATGCCCTTGCCCGCGCGCGCCTGCAGCCTGTATTCTTCTTCAGCAGTTCGCTTGCCGTATCCGTATTGAGACACTGTCAAGATATCGCAGCCAGGCTTGATTACGGTCATATCCACTACGTAATCGCCTTCTTCTAAAATTATGCTTTTTACGCCCTGAGTGTCTCTGCCCATCAGCCTTACTTCTTCTTCGCTGAACCTGATGCACTTGCCTTGGGCGCTGGCTACCAAGATTTCGTCCTTGCCGTTTGTAAGCTGGACGCTTATTAATTCGTCGCCTTCTACCAAGCTTATAGCGATTTTGCCTGCCTTTCTGATTTTAGCGAACTCGCTCAAAGCCGTCTTTTTGATAAGGCCTTGCTTGGTAGCCATAATGAGATTGCCGTTTAGGCCGCTTTCTTCCAAAGGTATGCATGCGGTAATCTTTTCGTCGCCTTGAAGATCTAACAAATTGACGATAGCTCTTCCGCGCGCTGTTCTTTGGGCTTCGGGGATTTCGTAAGCTTTCAGGCTGTAGACTTTGCCGCGGTTGCTGAAGAACAACAAGTCCGCGTGCGTGCTTGTGGTAAATATATTTTCCACAAAGTCTTCTTCTTTGGGTCTGTGCGCGGTAACGCCTTTGCCGCCGCGGCGCTGGGGTTTGTATTCGTCTACGGGCATACGCTTAATGTAGCCGTAGTGGGTCATGGAGATTACCACGTCTTTTTTTTCGATGGTGTCGGCTATGTCTATTTCGCCGTAATCAAGCGAAATCTGCGTGCGGCGCGCGTCCCCGTAAGTTTGTTTTATCTCGGTAAGCTCGGTCTTGATTATGTTTTCGATCTTTTCTTTGGAGTTAAGTATGCTCTTTAGCTCGTTTATAAGGTTGTTTAACTCTATCAATTCTTGGTTGAGCTTTTCGACTTCTAGGGACGTCAGCCTTTGCAATCTCATCTCTAAAATCGCGTTGGCTTGTTTGTCCGTCAATACGAAACGGCTCATCAACTGTTCAGCCGCTTCAAATCTGTCCCTGCTGCCTTTGATGATCTGAATTACTTCGTCTATGTTAGCGAGCGCTATTACCAAGCCTTCTACAATATGTTGTCTTTCTTCGGCTTTGTTCAGGTCGTAACGGGTGCGTCTTGTGACGACTTCTATTTGATGCTCTAGGTAATAATAGAGCATTTCTTTTAGGTTTAATATCTTAGGCTCGCCGTGCACAAGTGCGAGCATTGTGATGCCGTTAGAAACCTGCAATTCGGTATGCTTATATAGTTGGTTTAATACGACGTTGGGCTGGGCGTCTCTTTTTACTTCTATGACTATCCGCATGCCTTCTCTGTCGGATTCGTCTCTTATATCCGCTATTCCGTCTACGCGTTTGTTTTTGACCAGGTTAGCTATGTCTTCTATTAATTTAGATTTGTTGACTTGGTGGGGCAGTTCGGTCACTACGATACGTGTTTTAGTGGAAGAGCCGTCTTTTGAATGCGAGTATTCTTCGATTTCGCATTTTGCCCTTACCGTTACGCCGCCGTGGCCGGTCTTGTAAGCTTGGCGGATATTCGCCCTGCCCATGATAATGCCGCCCGTGGGATAGTCCGGGCCGGGTATTATCTGCATTAATTCGTCTATAGTTATGTCTGGATTGTCTATAAGCGCGATTACGCCGTCTATTACTTCGTTTAGGTTGTGCGGCGGGATATTAGTCGCCATTCCGACGGCTATGCCGTCCGAGCCGTTTACCAATAGGTTAGGAAATCTTGCCGGCAAGACGGCGGGCTGCTGCAATGTCTCGTCGAAGTTAGGATAAAAATCTACAGTCTCTTTGTCTATGTCTTTGAGCATTTCGCCCGCGATTTTGGATAGTCTAGCTTCTGTGTATCTTTGCGCTGCGGGCGGGTCGCCGTCTACCGAGCCGAAGTTGCCGTGCCCGTCCACGAGCGGAACGCGCATAGTAAAGTCTTGGGCGAGCCTTACCAACGCGAAATACACCGCGCTGTCGCCGTGGGGATGGTATTTGCCCAATACGTCGCCTACGATACGGGCGCATTTTCTGTAGGGCTTGGAGCTGTCCAAGCCTAACTCGTTCATAGCGTATAAAATACGGCGCTGAACGGGCTTAAGACCGTCTCTTACGTCGGGGATCGCGCGGCTGACATTAACCGCCATCGCGTAGGCTATAAAAGACTTCTTTAGCTCGTCGTTGACCTGAACTTTTATAATGTTGCTTTTTTTTAGGATTTGAGCGAATTCTTCTTTGTTCAAACTATTGTCGTGTTTTTTCTTAGCCATTTTTTATTAATTACCTACTTTTTTAAAAAAATTAGATATCCAATTCCTTAATAAGCGTAGCGTTTTCTTCTATGAACTTGCGTCTAAGCTCGGGAGCTTCGCCCATTAAAATGCTGAAAAGCTGGTCGGCCTCAAACGCGTCTTCCATAGTGACTTGAAGCATTGTCCGCGTTTCTGGATTCATGGTCGTTTCCCACAATTGTTCGGCGTTCATTTCGCCTAAGCCTTTATATCTTTGGATAACCACGTTTTTTCTGCCTAACTGCTCTAGAGTCTGCTCAAGTTCGGCGTCGCTGTAGCAGTAAATATCCTTACCGCCCCGGTTGACCTTGTATAAAGGCGGCTGGGCTATATAAATATGGCCTTTTTCGATCAAGGGACGCATGTATCTAAAGAAAAACGTCAAAAGCAAAATTCTAATATGGCTGCCGTCCACGTCCGCGTCCGTCATACATATAATACGGTTATACCTTAGCTTTGTTATGTCAAAGTCGTCCGAAATTCCGCAGCCGAAAGCGGTTATCATATTTTTTATTTCCGCGCTTTCCAATACTTTGTCAAGACGGGCTTTTTCGACGTTCAAAATTTTACCCCTAAGCGGCAAAACGGCTTGGAATCTGCGGTCTCTGCCCTGTTTTGCCGTGCCGCCCGCGGAATCCCCTTCTACTATAAATATTTCGCACAGCTCAGGGTCTGTCTCCGAGCAGTCCGCAAGCTTGCCGGGCAGAGCGGAAGATTCCAATACTGATTTGCGCTTTGTAAGCTCTCTTGCGGCTCTGGCGGCTTCTCTTGCGCGCTTGGCGGTAAGGCATTTTAGCACGAGCTCTTTTGCTTCTTTGGGATTTTCTTCCAAATACGTACCAAAACCTTCCTGCATCGCCCGCTCTACCAAACCCCTGATTTCAGAGTTGCCTAGCTTAGTCTTGGTCTGGCCTTCGAACTGAGGCTCTACGAGTTTTACGCTTATTACCGCGCAAACGCCTTCCCTTACGTCTTCGCCGGATAGTTTGTCTTCGTCTTTTAGGATATTAAGTTTTTTGCCGTAATCGTTGATTATCTTGGTTAGCGCGTTTTTGAAACCGACTAGGTGCGCGCCGCCTTCTTCGGTGTTTATGTTATTGGCGTAGGTATAAATCACTTCGTTATAACTGTCGTTGTATTGCAAAGCGATTTCTACCTGCCCTTCTTCGTATTCAAAGTTCATATAAACTGGCCGGGGGAACAAGGTCTCTTTGGCGCGGTTTAGATAGTTTACAAAGTCCACTATGCCGCCTTCGTAATGAAAGGAGTCGCTCCTTTCCATGCCGGGTCTGTGGTCGCGAAGCTCTATATATAAGCCTTTATTAAGAAAAGCGACTTCTCTTAATCTGGTTTTGAGCATATCGTAAACAAAAGAAGTGGTCTCAAAAATTTCGGCGTCGGGCATAAAGGTTATCTTAGTGCCTGTGTCTTGGGCTTCGCCCACTACCTGCAGGCTTCTTTGCGGCACTCCGCGGTTATATTTTTGAACGTAAACCTTGCCGTTTTGATGGACTTCGACTTCGAGCCATTCGCTCAAAGCGTTGACTACGGACAATCCTACCCCGTGCAGACCGCCGCTTACCTTGTATCCGCCTTGGCCGAACTTGCCGCCTGCGTGAAGCTTGGTCAAAACGACTTCTACCGCCGAGACTTTTTCGGTTTTGTGAATGCCCGTGGGTATCCCGCGGCCGTTGTCGGTTACCGAACAAGAGCCGTCCTTGTTGATCTCTACGATAATCTTAGTGCAAAATCCCGCCAGCGCTTCGTCTACGCTGTTGTCCACGATTTCGGTAATCAAATGGTGCAAGCCGTGAACGTCAGTCGAGCCTATATACATGCCCGGTCTTTTTCTGACAGGGTCTAGACCTTCCAAAACTTGAATTTTATTTTCATCGTAGGGGGTATTTTGATCGAAATTTTTTATAGCCATCTATCGCTCCAGTATTAAAAAGATTAGATAAAACGCAACGTATCAATTATAACACAAACGGGACAAAACGAAAAGCAATCGAAACGCTTGATATATAAAAATACGGCTTTAAACGGCTTTTATAGACGCAAAAACGATTTTCTCGACAAAGAATATTATCTTAAATTTTGAGCCTTATAAAGCCAAAAAATCGTTTTTTTTTGAATAAATCTTTTCAAAGCGTCAAACTAATATAATGAAAAAAATTTTTTAAAAAAAAGGCGGTTTTTATGAGAGTCAATATCAACGATTTAAAAAAAGAAATGGACGAAGCCCACAGAAAACTGATCGAAAGCGACCCCCAAGACGTCAGCAAAAGGCTTATGGAATACATAGACGCAAAAGAAAGATATTTTTTGGCGCTAAAAGACTTGCAATAAAAAAGGGCTTAAATTTTTTTAAGCCCTTTATATGTATCTTACTTAATCTTCGCTTCCTAACATTTCAATCGCAGATTTTTTTAACGGTTTTGCGTTGCCGTGCCGGACAAACAGCATTATTATAAACGCCAAAACCATCAATATTAATGAATACGGGAACATATATTTGAAGCTGTTGCTTAAGTCCGTAATCGCGCCCACTAATATAGGGGTCAGCATTTGGGCGGTCATAGTAAAGCTGTAATATAATCCGGTAAACGCGCCGGTGTTGTGCTTGTTTGCCATTTCCACGCTCATTACGTAAGAATGCACGTTTATGGTCGCCCAGCCTATTCCGACGAATATAAATACGCAGATCATAAAGATATTGACCAAAGCCACGCTGTCTCTAGGCACGGTAAACACCATAACGCATGCAAGTATGAACCCGAAAATACAAGTTCCAAGGCCTACCAAAATGGTGTTTCTTCTTCCAATCACGCTGCCTAAAAGCCCGGCAGGAATAAACGCGATAAATCCGGCGAGCTGTCCTATAATCAACGGCAGCTGAAAGTTCTCTCTGCCTAAAAATTCGTAATAAAAAGTGGAATAAAAGGTTTTAGCGCCGTTATACGCCATATACCACAAAAACGCCGCGGTTAACAATAATAAAAGGCTTACAAGTTCCGATTTTGTAAGACCGAGATTTTTAAGTCTTCCGCCTTTTTTATTTTCTGTTTTATTTTGCTCTTGTTCGGGCAGGGTATCTTCGTCTTCGACCACGCCCAAATCGGCTAAAAGCTTTTGTTTTTCTTCAAGCAATTTGTTTTCTCTTATAGTCAAAACCAAAATGAATACCGAGAAAAGCATAAGCCCGGCTAAACATATCATAAGCAGCCAGTTTTGAGCGCCGTAATCTACGAATTTTACTTCAAACCCGTCTATAATTTCGGTTCGCGTTTTTAAAAACGCTCTTGTCAAGCCTAAGCTTAAAAGTCCCCCTACCACGCCCATTATGTTAATTATCGCGTTAGCGCCGCTTCTTAAAGGCTTAGGCGTAAGGTCGGGCATCAAGGCGACCGCGGGCGAACGATAAAGCGACATGCTGACAAGCAAAAACCCGGTAGCCGATAACATCAAAACAAGGTTTTGGGTTTCGTGCCCTAAGGTGACCAGCATAAGCGTTATAGCGGCCAAAACCGTTCCGACGACTATAAAAGGAATTCTTTTGCCTAGTTTTAAGAGCTTGGGATGGTTTTTGAAAATTTTAGGAAAGTCGTCCGAAAGTTTGCCCATATAAGGCAATAAAAAAAGCGCGAGCAGGTTGTCTAAAGCCATGATCACGCCTACGAGCGTTTTGTTGTTTGCAAAAACCGGAAAGTTTTTCAAAAATAAAGGCATAACCGCGTCATAAACTTCCCAAAACAAACAGATTGACATAAAAGCCAATCCGATTAAAATTGTTCTGCCTATATTTAATCTTAAGGCTTGTTGCCCTTTATACATATTGATTTTCTCTCCTTAATCAATATGTATAAAGTGTAACCT
>DATCKP010000033.1:0-7775 GCA_036562165.1 Clostridia bacterium | reverse complement strand
TCCGAAACGCTGTCCGGATGTTGCCGGAATCAGTGTCCGGATGCGGCCGAAATATGCACTTCTGTCAGCAAATACTGGAATATGAGCGAAGAAGATTATGTAAGGGAAGCTGAAAAGGAAAGGTACCACATGGATAACTACCGTCAGTACATACTGGAACATTTGAAAATTTGTCCACAAATGAGGGATACAAACATCTATCTCAAATTGGTGGAGGCCTTCCCTGATCTACAAGTTAAACGAGCTACATAGCCGATATAACCAAGCTAGTCAATATGCCCGAGTATTCTAAGTTAACTTCCGCTCAAAAGGCTAGAGCAATAAAGATAGTCTATGACATTTATAAAGACAAATCTTACTCAAGCGTTTTAGGTCTGGACATATCTAAAAGAGCATTAATGGCTTATGCGATAGACCCTGCGATATTAGCGTATGTTTTGGCACGAGTATCCGATATACAGTGCGACAAAAAACTAATAATACAGCGCATCATAAGCCAGCTGGATATATCAGCGGCACAAAAGTATATGCTTATGGGCTTGCTGGGATATAAAAACAAAAATGGCGCAGGGCAGGTCAAGGCGTATATTAACAGACTTGACCTTACCAAAGAAGAAAAACAAAGATTATATGAATATAGCGGGTATTGATTGACCGATATAAATAAATACCGTAAAATATTATTCACGGAGAACAATCAGCTCTAAATACCCGCTGTCGATTATAAAGAATAAATGGTTTGAGATTTCAAAGGATCTGGCAGGGGAAGAGGGACTCGAACCCCCAGCCAACGGTTTTGGAGACCGCTACTCTACCACTTGAGCTATTCCCCTAAGACTTACTTTGATATTATATAATAATGTAAATTATTAGTCAATAATTAAAGGTGATTTTTTTATGAAATACAAGTTAGGAATTATTGGTTTAGGCAATATGGGCGGCGCGATTTTGAGCGGCATTGAGAACGATTTTGACGGCAAAATCTTGGTAAGCACTCTAGACCCGCCTAAAATAAATAAAAATAATATAGATATTTTATATGACAACAAATATCTCGCTCAAAATTGCGAATATATTCTTATAGCCGTAAAGCCTAAGGATGCGCCTTTGATTTTGAAAGAAATCCAGCCCTTTATAAATAACAAAAACATTTTAATATCCATAATGGCCGGAATCAAGATATCTACGTTATTAAAGTATTTGCCTAATATAGGCTCGGTCGCAAGAGTAATGCCTAATTTGGGAGCAAAAATCGGCGAATCGTGTTCGGGCATTGCTTTTTATAACGCGTCAAATACCGTTCAAAAATTTGTTATAGATTTGTTTAAGCGTATAGGCCAAGTAGTCGTATTAGAAGAAGAAAAAATGGACGCGGTAACCGCCGTATCGGGCAGCGGCATTGCTTATGTATATTATTTTATAAACTCTTTAATAAAATCAGGCGAAAAAATAGGATTAACCCGCGAAGAATCAAGGCAATTAGCTTTACAAACCGTTTTAGGCGGGGTTAAAATGGTAATCGAGCATCCTGACCATAATATTGAAGATATGATAAACGCCGTTTGCTCAAAAGGCGGCACTACGATCGAAGCTATAAACGTTTTTAAAGAGCGCGATTTTGAAAAGTTAATTGAATCGGCCGTTTCGGCCGCATATAAAAAATCTATATTGCTATCAAAGGACGACGCATGAAAGAAGTGACTATTTATACGGACGGAGCTTGCAGCGGCAATCCCGGCATTGGCGGCTGGGCGGCTATTCTTATATACAAAGGGACTGAAAAAGTTTTAAGCGGTTCTTGCCCCAATACGACTAATAATCGGATGGAGCTTTTCGCAATTATTTACGCTTTAAAAGCTTTAAAAGAAAGATGCAAAGTAAACATATACAGCGATTCCGCTTACATAATCGACGCCTTAAACAACAAATGGCTTGAAAAATGGAAGTCTAATAATTGGAAAACGTCTTCTGGCGAAGAAGTTAAAAATATAGATCTATGGCAAGACTTAATATTATATTCTTCACAACACGACGTTACTTGGCATAAGGTAAAAGGGCATAGCGATAACGAATATAATAATCGCTGCGACAAAATAGCGAAAGAAGAAATTAAAAAGTTAGCTAAATTTTCCAACTCTTGATTTTATCTTTTAATATTAAACCCTTGGCTTTAGACATATAATATTCTAAAGCAAGGGTTATATGAAAAAATCCGTTAAGATCTTAATATACATATCCATAGCCTTAAGCGCGGCAATAATTATAGGGGTATACCTTTTCGCTGACACTATACCCGTGGCCGCTTATGTCATTATTCAGGCTATTAACTTCCTGCTTTTGCTTGGAATGTTTCTTTTAAAATTCTATCAATTTGAAAGCCTTATTAAACTCGCTTTTACTTTTAACGTAATGATGTTTTTTTTTGCTGGAAGTTATATAGCCCTTATAGCGTCCGGAGCCTTTCAAAATCTCACCAATATGGAATTATTAAAAAACTTTATTCTCAGCACCGGCTTTTGGGGGATGGCGGTGTTTGTGTGCGCGCAAATAATCCAAGTGGTATTTTTGCCGCTGCCTTCGATCGTGCTTAATCTGGTGGGAGTGGCGTTATACGGGCCTACTATAGCCTTTTTGCTTGGCTCTTTGGGAGTATGTTTAGGCTCTTTAGCGGCTTTTGCCATAGGCAGAATATTTGGAAAAAGACTGGTTGAATGGATAGTAGGCAAAGACAAAGCGCTGGAATACAGAAGATTGTTGAGCGACAAAGGCAAATATATGCTTATTTTAATGCTGCTTTTTCCTTTTTTCCCGGACGATATTTTATGTATGGTCGCCGGCATTACTACGATGTCATGGGGATTTTTTATTTTTGCGGTATTGATTACAAGACCGATTACTGTAGCTTTTATGTGCTACCTTGGAACAGGGGATATCATTCCTTTCAAAGGCTGGGGTATTCCTGCGTGGATAGCAATATCGATAGCGTTAATGTATGTATTTTATTTATTAAACAAATATCAGCATCAAATAAATAATTTGCTGGCAAGATTAGGACGCAAAAAACGCAGATACAGACGATAACTAACTAGATTTAACCCAAAATGCTTTTGCGCTTAACATAATTTGAGCTATAATAGGCAAGGCGATGACGCTAAAAGACAAGCAAATCGCTGCCAGCGCTTTAGAGAAATGTATAATATCGATAAATAAGTCTTTATCGGCAATATAAAAGCTCAAAACAAAGACCGCGCTTAATATTATCCATAAGTAAATCTTTTTAAGAATTTCTTTCCCAAAATCAAAATATACTTTCTTTTTGCGGCTAGGCTTATATAAAAACGCTAAAACGGCGCAAAGAGCGATTAAAACCGCCGCAAGACCGCCTGCAAAGAAATAGGCTATATTGATATTTAAATTTAAACCAACATTAAACAAAAAGTATAATCCAGTATCTATTAATAACATCAAAAAGGAAAAGATTAAATATTGAGTTAATTTAAATTTATTGTAATAAACATAATACGAGCTATAGTATTCGCTTATTGTGTGCTTAGCAAAAGGAGTAACTTTTATATTGTCTATATCAAAGGCGTAATAATTATTGGCGTTATTAAGCGTATTGACGGCATAAGTTTGGTCTGCTTCAGCGGTTTTAGACCGCTCAAATTTTATTTCATAATCGCTGTTTTTATTTTCAAAAAGTTTGCCCAAAACGTTTTTATATTGTTTTTCAATTTTAAACGCTTGTTGGGCTTCTTCTATAGAGCCAAAAGTAACGCCCGAAGACGGGGTAATATTGTCTTCAAATTCGGGTTCGGAATTATCCGGCAAAGAATATAAACGCGAGTCAGGGGCGGTTTCGCTTGACGCGTTTTTATACTTTGCCATATTTTCTTTAAACAGCTCCATCTTTTCTTGAAGGAGCAAATCTTCGTAAGACTTATAAGCCACATTATTGCCTGATAATTGATTGGCGAAAAATACTTCATCGGCGTTATAGTTTATTTTTGTCGCGCCGATTAAGCTTTCGTCGACCAAATCTTCTCTTTCGCGCAGCTTAAAAAACGGCTCTCTTGTTTTATTAATTAATTGAGAATTAGACTGCGAAACGTCGGGTTTATTATAATTTAAAGAAGTCTTCGGTTGAGTCTCAATACTTTTTTCTTGGACTTTGGGAGTAAATTCGCTGCGAACGGTTGTATGATCTAAAGAATTTTGAAATTCTGCCAAAACCCTGTCGCTTCTAGCGTAAAGGGGCTGGCCTTTTTTAGGAGTATAAATAGCGATTTTCGCAGGGTCAAAAGCAGGTTTTTCTTGGCTTTTAGCGTAATCTTCTCTGGTTTTTGCTACTATAAAAATTTGCTTTTTTTCTTCTGTTTTTTCTTGAGAAGGATTATTATCTAAAGCGTCATTATCTAAAATTTCATTTTTATCAGCTTTTTCCGAAACACCTAAAGCATTATCAGAAGACTCAAAAGCGTTTGTATCGCTAGAAAAAGTTGCGTCTTGCTCTTTGATTTCGTCTTTAATACTTAATTCGCTTTCAGAAGATAAGGAAGAAAGGGGAGTTGTATCGTTTGCTGAATTGTTTTCCGCATTTTCAATATTATTAATCTCGTCTTTACGCTCGTGTTCTATTTCTTGAGACATAAATAAGGTATCGTTTTGGGGATTGTTTCTTCTTTTTGCGATAAGCTTGTCTATCAATTCGCGGGAATATTCCCAATCGGCTTTAATTTTTTCAAAATATTCCTTTCCGGCGGGAGTTAATTTATAATATTTTCTTCTTCCGCCTAATGTTACCTGCCCCCAAAACGAAGTAATATATCCTTGCTGTTCAAGTCTTTTTAAACAGCTGTATAAAGTAGGCTGCTTTAAAATATATTCGCCTTGAGTTTTGGTTTCAATTTCTTTTAAAATTTCATATCCGTATTTATCGCCTTCGGATAGGGAACGAAGGATTATAGTGTCAATATTGCCCCTGATTAAATCGCTGTTTATGTAATTATCCATAAGAATATAATATTAAAACTGTATTTTTTTGTCAAATTAAAATACTATGACAGACATAATAATATATAATTACAGCTCTTATTGTCGCATTGCTTTGTTTTAATTGACGATTGTTTAATATATTTGCGTTTTAAATTCATATTATTTATAATTTTTATAAGTTGTTTTTGTTTTTGGAGCAATATAATGCAAGAAATATGCAGTTACAGCCAAAAATTTTTCGTGACTATCTACGACGTCGATTTTAACGGAACATTAAAACCTGGCTCAATTCTAAATTATTTTCAAGAAGCAGCCACAAAACATTCCGTAGAATTAAATGTAGACTATTTTAGCCTATTGAAAAATAACGAATTTTGGATTTTATCCAGAATTTGCGTCGAAATCGAAAAATACCCCCGGTTTGGAGATGAATTAACTATCGTTACTTATCCGATAGAACCTAGAGCGGTAGATTGCGACCGTGATTATTATATTTTTGATAAATACGGCAATGTTTTGATAAAGGGCGTTTCTAAGTGGCTGATATTAGATCTTCAAACTCGCAAAATAAAACGTGTCAATCCAAAATATTTCGGCGGTTTAAGATTTATCGAAAAAAGGGCAATAGAAAATCCGGATTGGAAAGTCGAGCCCGTAGAAAATATGACTGAGATTTATAAAAGTTTTGTTAGATTAGACGATCTTGATTTTAACCGCCATATGAACAACGCTAAATATTTCAATGCTGCTTTTAACGCTTTTACCCCCGATGAAATAACCAATAAAAAAATTAAATCTTTTTCAATTAATTATCTTTCCGAAATGAGTTATAATCAAGAATACGTCGTAAAAAAACATTATAATAACGATTACGACTGCGTAATAGAAATTGAAAGCGGCGGCAAGCCCGCGTTTAGAACTCAAATACTTTTTAGCGGGTTATAATCTTGGAATATCAATTGATAAGAGCAAAGAGAAAGACTTTAGCCGTACATATAGATAATACCGGCCAAATCATCGTTAAAGCGCCGGTTAATTTGTCGTTAGCTAAAATAAACGCGTTTTTAGCAAAAAAAAGCGATTGGATAATTAAAAACCAATTAAAAGCTAAAAGCCTTTATCAAAAATATATAAACCTTTATACTTACAGCGAAATTATGTATAAAGGCCAGATATTAAAAAGCGTCTTTGATGACGTGAAAAATATAATTATTATACAAGACAAAGTATTAATACCAAAAAAATATCAATCGAAAGAAAGATATAATTCTTTAAAAAAAGCGTTAAAGAAGTTTTTAATATTAAACGCCGAAAAAGAATTCAGCAAAAGACTTTCGGATTTCAAAAATTTAGGTTTTCAATATAACAGCCTTAATATAATTAATTCAAAAACCAGATGGGGTATTTGCGATTCAAATAAGAATATTGGCTTAAATTTTAGAGCTGTGATGCTTCCTGATTGTTTAATTGATTATTTGATATTACACGAGCTGTCTCATACTATTGAGTTTAACCATTCCAAAAAGTTTTGGAAAATAGTTCAAACTTATATCCCCGATTATAAAGAGCTAAAAAAGATATTAAAAAATTACAGTTTTTTGCAAGAGTTATTTAGATGACAAAATATCTTTATTTTTGTAATATTTAATTACAAAAATGAAGAATAAAAAAATTAACATCTTTTTTAGACTGATAACGCTGATATTTATATTTGTCAGCATAACTTTCTTTTTTTCTTGTTCAAAAGACCAAAGCGAATGGTCGGTTTATTCCATAGAAATCCTGTTTAATGACGAAAATATAAAAGAATTCACAGCTCATGTGGGCGAAGAATTCGTAATAAGCATTACGGTCAATAATTATCAAGAAAACTATAAATTCTCAAAGTTTTATGCGTGGATAGAATATAATAATCAAAAAATCGTTTTAGATTACGGCGATAATGTAATTTCTTTTGACCAAGAAGGGCGTTATCAAGTCAAAGTAATGATTATAGACTTAATAGGGCGTTTGATGACCAAAAGAATGCCCTTTATTATTACCAAAGTTATTGACAAAGAACCCCCTAAGATAACAGGCGATATTTTAAATACAAAACAATTAAACGCATATAGAAATATAGGTGTAATTTTGCCTGATTTTGAAATAATCGATAATATTGATGGTAAAATAGAGCCGTCATTTTTATGTAAGTATGGCAAAGTAGAGTATTATGACAAATATAATACTTGGTATTATATCAACGAAACAAATAACGATGACATTTTAACTATTTCAGGGAAAGATTCCAGCGATAATGAGATTCAATTTGATATTATAATAACTATGCGATCTATTAATGAGAGCGTAGGAAATTGGCTGTTACAATCAGAAATTGATAAGAACATAATATTTTTAAATGAAAAATCAATATATTTTGAAGGAGAAAGCAGTTTTAGTATTATATACGATACATTAAATTACGATACATTAAATCCAATTATAAACGACAAATCGATATATCTTACTTTGAATTTTCTAGAATACGACAAACCGAATTCTTGTTTGGAGCTTAAATTTTTTTATGATTTACACAGCTATTATATATTAAAATTTGAATTTAAAGACAATTCATTATTTATTAATAACTCTGCAATAACTTTTCCAGAGTCGTTAAAATATTTAAATATTGTAATTAATAAAACGTCAATTAAATTATCAAATGATATTTATGGAGACATTTATTTATTATCAATAGATAATCAATATATATCATGTATTAGTTTTGAAATGAGTGATAT
>DATCKP010000029.1:0-3236 GCA_036562165.1 Clostridia bacterium | reverse complement strand
CCGACATTGTCAACAAAGAAATGTATACTTTTTTAGACAAGGGCGGCAGGTCTATAACTTTAAAACCCGAAGGAACGGCGGGCGTGGCAAGGGCGTTTATAGAGTCTTTGTCAAATTCGGCTTTGCCCGTTAAGATGTATTATATAACGCCCGCGTTCAGATACGAAAAACCGCAAGCCGGCAGGCAAAGACAATTTCACCAATTCGGCGTTGAAGTTTTCGGCGCGGCAGGGCCTGAAGCGGACGCCGAAGTAATAATGCTGGCTAAAGATTTTTTGGAAGCGGCGGGCATAGACAGCTTGCAGCTTCACATTAACAGCATAGGCAGCGGGGAAGGGCGTAAAAATTATAACAAAGTGCTTAAAGATTATCTTTTAAAAAACGCCGGCAGTCTCTGCGCAGTGTGCAAAACAAGAATAGAAAAAAATCCTTTGAGAGTCTTGGACTGCAAATTAGATTCTTGCAAGCGAATATTAAAAGACGCTCCCAAGACTGTGGATTATTTGAGTCGAGAAGATCAAGAGCATTTTGAAAGTTTGAAATCTATATTAGATGATAACAATATAAAATATACGGTCAATCCTTATTTGGTCAGGGGATTGGACTATTATACCAAAACGGTGTTCGAATTTATTCCCCAAACCGTAAATTCAGCTCAAGAGACCGTATGCGGCGGCGGAAGATACGATAACTTAATAGAATCTTTGGGCGGCAAGCCTACTCCCGCCGTAGGATTTGGTTTAGGGCTAGAAAGACTGCTGCTTGTCTTAGAAAATTCGGGCGTAGAAATTCAAGACCCTAATAAACTAGAAGTATTCGTCTCATACGCCGAAGCGTCTTTGATTAAGGAAGCTATAAAGCTTACCAAAGAATTAAGAAAAGCCGGCATTTCCGCCGATTACGACCAAACAGGTCGAAGCCTAAAAGCGCAGCTAAAATACGCCGACAAACAAGGAGCCAAATATTGCATAACAATAGGCGGAAATGAGCTGGTGTCGGGTATTTATCCTATAAAAAATATGCAAAACGGCAACATTTTGCAAGTCGCAAAAAACAATATAATCGAAACTTTAACTAAGGAGCTAAAATAAACCAATGGCAGAATTTTTGGGTGATTGGAAGCGGACATGTTACGCCGCCGAAGCCGATGAAAGCTTGATCGGAAAAGATACTATTGTGATGGGTTGGGTTCACAATCGACGCGATTTTGGCGGTCTTATCTTTGTAGATTTAAGAGACCGCAGCGGCATTTTGCAGATAGTATTTGACTCTTCTATTGTAAAAGACGATTTCCATAAAGCAGAAAAAATAAGAAGCGAATACGTTATCGCGGTAAAAGGCTATATACGTCGTCGTTCGGAAGAAACAATTAACCCTAAAATCAAAACGGGAACTATAGAATTAGTCGCGACAGCCGTTAAGATTTTGTCCGACGCGGACACGTTGCCTTTTGACCTTGATAAAGTCGATATAGTCAACGAACCTTTAAGGCTCAAATACAGATATTTGGAATTAAGAACTCCTAGACTTCAAGAAAATTTACGCGTAAGAAACTTAGTTTGCAAGATTGCGCGCGATTATCTGTCCAGACACGGTTTTTGGGAAATCGAAACTCCTTACCTTGGCAAATCCACGCCCGAAGGCGCGAGAGACTATCTAGTCCCGAGCCGTGTTCACCCCGGCAGCTTTTACGCGCTTTCCCAATCCCCGCAGTTATATAAACAATTGCTTATGATTGCGGGCTTTGACCGTTATTATCAAATCGCAAGATGCTTTAGAGACGAAGACTTAAGAGCTAACCGTCAGCCTGAATTTACCCAAATAGACATAGAAATGTCTTTTGTGGACAACGAAGAAGACGTCATGACCTTGATGGAAGGCATGATCAAAGAGATATTTGAAAAGATAAAGGGAATCAAGCTTCCTGAAAAAATCAGGCGTATAACCTATCAAGAAGCGATGAGCAGATACGGCTCTGACAAGCCCGACACTAGATTCGGACTTGAGCTTGTAGATATTTCCGATTTAGCGCGCGACTGCGGATTCAAAGTATTTATGGACGCGGTCAAAAACGGCGGAAGCGTCCGTATGATTAACGCCAAGGGCTTTATAAAAGGCGAAAATCCTATTTTGTCCCGCAGAGACATAGACTCTTTGACCGATTTTGTCAAGATATATAAAGCAAAGGGGCTTGCTTGGATAGCGGTAAGAGAAGACGGCATTCAATCCGTTATTACCAAGTTTATGCCCGAAGAAACAGTTCAAGCTATCTTAAAACGCGCAAACGCCGAAGTAGGCGACATAATCTTCTTTGGCGCCGACAAGGACGAGATAGTGTTTGACGCTCTCGGCGCGTTAAGACTTAAGCTTGCTCAAACCGCAGGACTTATAGACAATTCCAAATACGACATACTTTGGGTTACCGACTTTCCGCTTTTGGAATACAGCGAAGAAGAAAAACGTTACGTGGCAAAACACCATCCGTTTACAAGTCCTAAAAACGAAGACCTTGAGTTGTTAGATACCGAACCTCACAAGGTTCGCGCTAAAGCTTACGACTTAGTAATAAACGGTCAAGAAGCAGGCGGCGGAAGCTTGAGAATATTTAACAGAGATATCCAAAGAAAGATGTTCAAAGTTTTAGGCATGACCGACGAGCAAATCGCGGACAGATTTGGATTCTTTGTAAACGCGTTTAACTACGGCGCTCCGCCCCACGGCGGGCTTGCGTTTGGCTTAGACAGACTAGTTATGCTGTTGACGGGCACGGACAACATAAAAGACGTTATACCTTTCCCGAAGGTTCAAAACGCTTCGGACTTAATGACAGGCGCGCCCGACAAAGTAGAACAACGTCAGCTAAACGAATTGTCCATTAAGGTTGTTCAGCCGGCAGAATAAAAATCATTTTAAGGATAAAAAAAATGTTAGAGCTGGGAAAAGTTACGGCTGTATTGGGCGAAAACGTCCAAGTCCAATTCAAAAGAACATCTGCTTGCGACAAATGCAAGCTGTGTTCTTTCGAGCCCGGCGGCACTGTAAGCATAGTTTTAAAAAACGAACTTAACGCCAAAGCAGGCGATATTGTCGCCGTCGAGATTTTGGGAAAAGCCGTAACGCTTTCCTATTTGATAGCGTTTGGAATACCGGCTTTGGCTTTAGTTTTAGGGGCGATTATTTCCAGCGCCGCGCGTTTGAGCGAATTATATTCGATATTGGTCGTCGCGGCGTCTTTG
>DATCKP010000005.1:0-18377 GCA_036562165.1 Clostridia bacterium | reverse complement strand
TCACCTAGCGTTATCGAGAGCGCGTACTTCACTACGCTCTCCGCCTCATGACTTGGCCATAGCTTTCCATCCCTATGGTCTGACTATCCTCCCGTGTCACTGCCTCGAACTTATGCGGTGGTACTGGAATATCAACCAGTTTTCCATCGCCTACGCCTTTCGGCCTCGGCTTAGGTCCCGACTTACCCTGGGCGGACGAACCTTCCCCAGGAAACCTTAGGCTTTCGACGGGTAAGTTTCTCACTTACCTCTCGCTACTCATGCCGGCATTCTCTCTTGTATAAAGTCCACTGCCCCTTCCGGTACAGCTTCTGCCCTTATACATTGCTCCTCTACCAACCAGCTTATCGCTGATTCCCAAACTTCGGTGTCAGATTTGAGCCCCGTTTATCTTCGGCGCATCACCACTCGACCAGTGAGCTATTACGCACTCTTTTAATGAATGGCTGCTTCTAAGCCAACATCCTGGTTGTCTTAGCGGTGACACATCCTTTACCACTTAATCTGAACTTGGGGACCTTAGTTGTGGGTCTGGGCTTTTTCCCTCTCGACAATGAAACTTATCTCACATCGTCTGACTCCCTGCCATCAATTATTCCGTATTCGGAGTTTGATAGGGTTCGGTAACCCGTGAAGGCCCCTAGCCCATTCAGTGCTCTACCCCGGATAATCTAAGCAGAGGCTAGCCCTAAAGCTATTTCGAGGAGAACCAGCTATCTCCAGATTCGATTGGAATTTCTCCGCTAACCACAAGTCATCACCGCCTATTTCAACAGGCGTGTGTTCGGGCCTCCACAGCGTTTTACCGCTGCTTCACCCTGCTCATGGTTAGGTCATCTGGTTTCGGGTCTGCGTCATGCAACTGTCGCCCTCTTCAGACTCGCTTTCGCTTCGGCTCCGACTCTCAAAAAGTCTTAACCTCGCTACATAACGCAACTCGCCGGCCCGTTCTACAAAAAGTACGAGATCACGCTTGCTCTTGCGAGCGTAACGCTCTCTCTGCTTGTAAGCATATGGTTTCAGGTTCTCTTTCACTCCCCTCCCGGGGTTCTTTTCACCTTTCCCTCACGGTACTATTACGCTATCGGTCATCAGCACGTATTTAGCCTTGGGAGATGGTCCTCCCGCCTTCCCACCGGATTCCACGTGTCCTGTGGTACTCTGGATACCCCAGGCCTGCTCACCCTTCGCCTACGGGAATGTCACCCTCTCTGTTTTGCTTTTCCAATACAATTCGGCTCGAGTAATACAGTGCCTTATCGGGGTCCGAACCCCTATGCCATCGCTGACATAGGTTTGGGCTCTTACCCGTTCGCTCGCCACTACTAGGGTAATCGTTGGTTTACTTTCTCTTCCTCCAGGTACTTAGATGTTTCAGTTCCCTGGGTTCCCCTCCCGTAACTATGTGTTCATTACGGGATAACCTAGCGCTAACTAGGTTGCGTTTCCGCATTCGGAGATCTATGGATCTACGCTCATTTGCAGCTCCCCATAGCTTTTCGCAGCTTATCACGTCCTTCATCGGCGGCTGATGCCTAGGCATCCACCATATGCTCTTAGTAGCTTAATCCCAATTTGCCTTGTTATCGCTCTTCGAAATTGTAGTAGTCGTTTCTAACTCCCACTACTCTACTTCGCAGCTTTTCTATGCAGTTGTCAATGTGCGAATTAGTTTGTTTAGATTAAAAAAGGCAACGTATTTAGCAGTTTTATTTATTATTAGCCAAACAACAAACAAGTCGTCAAAACTGATTCATACAATTGCCAGCGGTATTTTTATTATTAAAATAAAAATACTTAACAAACTCAATTCTTTTTTTTTCGCAATCGCTATCTCAAAGATAGCTTAATCAATATATCAAAATATTATTCGCTTGTCAACACTTTTTCAGAAATTATTTATCCAATTTTTTCTTTTTTATACGCTGTCTATTAAATTTTATACGCGATAATCTTAACGCCCTGTTTACGCGTATTGCTTCTCTCTTAAATACTTATAATAATCCAATTCCAACACGGCTTTGGATATCTCGAATTGCTTAATTATCTCTATTTGTTTATTGCTTAGATAATAATACTTGTCGTTTAATTGCTCTTCTGTTAGTTCTTGTCCGCCTATATATTCGTAAGTGCCATCAGCGTAAAGATACATTTCGCCGTCAAACACTGTTATATCGCTAAACGCAACTAATTTTGAACCTTCTTCAAAAATATCTCTGCCAAAATAATATTTATATTCCACGTTATCCAAGCCCAAAACCATATTTAAAAGCGTAGGCGGCAAATCGATAGAGCTGCAAAGCTTGTCTATTATTTGACGGTCTTCTTCGGACGTCTTAATTGTCTTTCCTTCCAAAATTAGAAGCTTTTGATGATGAATTTCTTTATCAAAGGCGTTTATGCCGATGTAATCTTCCAAGACATTAGGATTAAGGCCATAGTTATAATGGTCAGGGAAGAAGACTATTAGAGTGTTATCCAAAATATCTAATTCGTCTAGCTTCTTAATCAGCATGCCTATAAAGGTATCGAACTCGGCTATTTTTAGGTAATACTCTTGAATTTGAGCGTGTATTTCTTTAAAATCAAAGCCCGCTTTTTCAAAAGCTTCTATAACATGGGGCTCGTAATGCTCAAATTTTAAAGAATTGCCTAAATGCATAGAATAAGTATCAATTTGCATATAAAAAGGCGTGCCGGAAGCTTTGTCGGCTTGTATTTTATTTTTGACGTCTTCAAGCTCAAAAAATTCTATAAGTCTTGTGTCATAGACTTTAGATGTCTTGCATCCGGCGGCTACCAATTCTTCGTTAAAATACGTGTTTTTAAAGCCTTCGTTAGCCGTCAAAATCCTTCTATGATAAAAATTGCCGCTGTCGTTATGGAAATAAAATGTGTCGTATTTGTTTTTGCCAAACTGCGCGGCCAATGAAAACAGTCCGAAATCGTTTTTATAGAAGGTATCGCCTAAATTGGAAGTAAAGTTTTTAGCGCTTAAGGCGTAAATGCCGTTATTGACCATAAACTCGGTGTTTATGGTAGCCCCTTCGAAAAACGTAGGAACATAGTAATTAGTAAACGTTATGGCTTCTTGGAATATCCTGTATAAATTAGGTGTAAGATTAGACGATAACGTATGCCCTGCTTCATGCGGGTCTAAAGTTTGGGCAGGATCAATATACGCCGAAAGGTCTTTAACAAGCTGTTCTCCTATATAATCAGGGTCGCAAAAACGAGTGTCAAACGTTTCGCACAAAATCATTATGACATTGTATCCTTCGTATTTTTTTGTCCAATCGTTAGTTTGTTTTTGGTATGTTATAGAATTAAAGTAATTGTCTAGTATTTCGTAATCGTCATAAGCTAAATCAACTCTCAGCGAGGCGGCGTCTCTTAATCTAAAGTTGCAATAGCCGAATGTTTCTACGAACTTTAAACTGCTGTATAAGTTGTTGTATAAGAAGCTCTTGCTGTGGACGTATTCAAGCTCGTAATCATTATAAGCTTTGGCTTTTGCTAAATTATATATGGACGCGGGCAAGTTAATGCCGGCGCATAATATTGCTATCGCAACCGCTAAAGCTAAATTTACTTTATAAAATTTATGCTTTTTCTCAATCTCCGGGATGTTGGTATACCAAATCACAAACAGCCCAAGAGCAAGCATAGGAAGTATGACATAACAAGTCAAAGGCAGATTGATTCCGTATTTTTGACCGAAAATATTATTTACGAACATTAAGCTCGTAAGCGAAGCGAAAGACTTATACTTGTAAAAATAGGTAGAATCGGCCATCAACGCTAACAGAGCTAAAGAAAAGAATATTGTATATATAATCTTTTTAGTTTTAGCCTTGAGGATTAAATTGATTAAAAAGTGTATCAGCGCCACAAATATTATGTCGGTTATAAAACCAAACAAAGACATTTTGACGCCCAGCGTCAAATGAAAAGCCACTAACGCGCCAATGTTTAAAATAAAGCACGTTAACATTATTATATAATTGTTATTAAAGTTATCTTCTTTGAGGCGCGCAAGCAGCCGTTTGAATACTGTTTTCATATAAATCACTTACCTTAAAAAGATAAGTTAATTATATAATCGCAGATAATAAAAATCAAGTTATAAAACTATAAAATAATTAGCAATTAATAGCGGCTTTTTGATTCTAGCGTTCTAATTATTACTTATTTTTCATTTTACTAAACCTGTATGCCAAAATCAATTCTAAAATTATGGTTATGCCTAAAATATTTAACACCATAAGCCAATAAGGCATTGTCCAGTCTTCAAATATTAAATTAACGCCGTAAAAGTCTTTCCAGCCTTCTAAATACATTACGCCGACTTCGTTAAGATTCATTACGGTTTGAGCGTTTTCTAAATACGCGGTTCTGATTAAAGACGACATCTGGGCAAAAGGCAGGCAATATAAAACATAATAAAGCCCTTTAGGGAGCACGCCGAAGGGCATATAACAACCAGATATAAAACCTTGAAGCGCGCCTATAATGGTGCCTACTCCGCCTACTCCGTTTGAAGTTTTTATAAACGATATAATAAACAGCATAAAGATATTTCCAAACAACAAGCCCAAAATAGTAACGCCAAAAATTTTAAGCAATTGAACAAAGCTTAACGCGTAACCAGATATTATAAACAAATAGATGTCGGATAAAATAATCAAGCCAAAAGACGCTATGGCGCAAATTATGAGCGAGCTAAGAAAATAGCTAAGCATCCAAACGCTTCTTTTGATAGGCGCTACCATAAAGTCCATATTGATTTTGTCTTCTTTATCCGTAACTATAATGCTTAACACAATTAAGGATACCGATATGCTTAAGATAGGAATTAATCCCGAAAGCATAACGCTGTCGGCGAGCCATCTAAAATTGGCCGCGCCTAACGGCTCTAAATTATGTCTTATGTCTTCGGTATATAATTTAGACATAAATAAAATATATAAGCCTATTATTATGATAATAGTTAATAAAGAATAAAAAATATTCGATTTATCTCTTAAATAGCATTTTATATTTCTTTTGATTAATACGCTAAGCCCTTTCATTTTCGCCCCCTTCCAAGCTTTGCCCGGTTACGTTAAGGAAAACACTGTCCATATCGCCCTTAATAACTTCAAAATTTTTTATATAGTCCTGTATTTGATTTAAAATTTTGAGCGCCTGCATACTATCCTGAATTTTTATAATAAACTGATCCACCTTAAATTCAAATTCTAAGCCAAGACTAGATAGTTTTTCAGCTAATTCGGATCTGCCGTTTTTGGGCATAACTTTGAGCGTGTCCGAGCTGTATTTTTCTTTGAGCTGATTGGGCGTGCCTTGAACGATTATTTTGCCTTTGTCGATTATAGCGATATTATCCGCCCTGTCGGCTTCTTCCATATAATGCGTAGTCAAAAATATAGTCATGCCTTCGTGTTTTCTTAAATAATCTATTATTTCCCAAACTTTAACCCGCGTGGCTGGGTCAAGCCCGGTTGTAGGTTCGTCCAAGAATAAGACCTTAGGCTGATTGATGATCGCGCGCGCTATATCGGCTTTTCTTTTTTGACCGCCTGAGATTGAGCCGTATTTTCTATTCATAAAGTCGCGCATATCTAAAATTTCAGAAATTTGGTTTAATCTTTCTATCATAACGTCTTTAGGCAAGCCGTAAAACGCCGCGCGTGTCATAATATTTTCTTTTACCGTCAAAAGCTTATCCAAAACGCCGTTTTGGAACACCACGCCTATATTATGGCGTATTTTATCATCGTCTTTGCCCAATCTTAAACCGTTGACCAAAACTTCCCCTGAAGTTTTGGATAAAGTGGTGCAGATAATATTAATCGTGGTGGATTTTCCGGCGCCGTTGCGGCCCAAAAACGCGAATAACTGACCTTGTTCTACGTCAAACGAAATATCGTCTACAGCATTTACGCTGCCGTTGTAGGTTTTTACAAGATTTCTAACTTCTATGATATTCATACTATGAACATATCAAAAATCAATTTTTTTAGCAACATTAAATAATTTACTATTTTGATTTTTAATCAAATTTTAATTGCGCTTTAATAATCTTAATCAAAATTAAAGGGACTAAAAATAGTCCCTTTATAATCTATATTATCAAAATTTGACTGACTTTATTGCGGGCTGATGTCTTGGTCGTTTTTATTTTGTTCTTGCGTTTCTTCAGCCGAGTCTATTTTTGAATTATTTCCATTATCTAGTTTTCTTTTTACTACCGCTTGCTTAATACATTCGTTTCCGCCTACTGTGGCAAACGACAAAAGCGTGGCTTGGCTTAACGCGGCGGCAAACGCGGCTCCGTCAAAATTTGAGCCTAGCTGTAAGACAAAATAAATTATTGTTATGACCGTAGACAATCCCCACAAAATATAAGGAATAAGCCAGTCTTTAATAAACGGCGTATTTTTTATAAGCACGCCTGCGCCGTATAAAAAAGGCATTAAAGCCAAAAGCTCAGGCTGAATTAAATCTTTCCATTCCATAAAAAGCGCTCCGTAAAATTTTAGACTCTTTTTGAGTAGTATATTTTATGAAACGAAAACTTAAAAATTGATAATATAATAAAAAATCCTTTCCGCTTCTAAAAGTGGAAAGGATTTTTTTTATGTCTCTTTTGGTTAATTTAATTAAGCCGCAACTTTTTCCGCATACATGAAGTATTTGAAGCCAGTAGGCGTAGAGAAGAAGCCTTTAACGTTGGACTTAATCATAAATATGTCTACATAGTAGTAGAGAGGAATAATGCAGCCAGTTTCCATAATCATATCTTCAGCTTGGTGCATTAATTCGTATCTCTTGTTAACGTCTTTTTCGGTCTTAATTTCTTGAATCAATACGTCGTATACTTCAGACCAGCTCTTGTTTTTGTTTTCGCCATATACTCTTTCTTGAGAGTGAGCGCCTCTAACGAATTGGACGTCGTTGTTGCCGCTGTTGGTAGTCCACATATCAAGGAAGCTGATAGGATCGTTGTAGTCTCCCAACCAACCGTTTCTAGCAAAGTCATAGTCGCCTTTCTTTCTGGTGTTCAAGAATGTGTTCCATTCTTGGTTCTTAAGGACTACTTCGATACCAAATTTTTTCAAGTCCTTTTGGATAGCTTCGCCTATAGCTTTATGTCCGGAGCTGGTGTTGTATAGGTAAGTAAGCGTAGGGAATCCGCTGAATGTGCCGGAAGATTCGTTATATTTGTATCCCTTCTCAGCGCCGTATTTGTCAACCAATTCTTTCAAAAGCTCAACAGCTTGTGCTTGGTTAGCTTCAACATCTAAGCCGTAGTAACCAGAACCATCTCTGCCAGGACCATTATTTTCAACAAATTGTTCAGTAGGATCTGCGTCGGACAATCCGATAGGAACGAAACTGTTAGCGGGTTGTTGACCAGCTTTGCCGATTTCCGTAACAATATAATCTCTGTCAATCATCAAGCTGATAGCTTTTCTGAATTTAACAGCGTCTTCGTATTCTAAGCCTTCAAATATCTTAGAGTTGATATTGAAGTTTACATAGTAGGTACCTAATTGACCTTCTACAAAGAACTCGTCAGCATAATTGTTTTTTAAGGAGTTAATTTCGTCAAAAGGAACGTCGTCGATAAAGTCGAAAGTTCCGTTCATGTAGTTAGCCAACATAGCGCCTTGATCGTCGGTCAAAGCAAATTCAATTCTGTTAAATTTAACTTGATCAGCGTTGTGGTAGTAAGGGTTCTTTTCGAAAACAATTTTGCTGTTTTCTCTCCATTTAATCATCTTATAAGGGCCGTTGCCGATATAAGACTTAGGCTTGGTAGCCCACGCGTCGCCATATTTATCTATGATATCCTTTCTAACAGGCATATATGTAGGGAACGCGCACAATTCATAGAAATAAGGAACGTCTTGGAACAAGACTACGGTAAGGGTTCTTTCTTCGTCGTTAGCTTTTACGTTAATTTCGCCGATTCTAGGAGTATCTTCTTCGACTTCAACAGGGTTTCCCTCGTCGTCTTCGATTACAACTTTAATCTTGTCGTAAACGATGTTATCGTTCTCGTCACGAACATAATAACCGTCGATAACTTCGAACATATAACCGTAGTCTGCCGCAAGTTCAGGAGAAGCGGCTCTCTTCCAAGCATACTCGAAGTCGGAAGCTTTAAGTTCTTTTCCGTCGCTCCACTTTAGTCCTTCTTTAAGTTTGAAGACATAGGTAGCTCTTCCGGTTTCTTCGTCAATAGTAGGGGTAGGTAATTCTTCAGCGCAATCAGCTACAAGTTCTAAAGCGCCGTCTTCATTTTGTCTCCAAGTTACTAAGCCGGAGAAAGCGTGGATGATGTAGGTAGCGCCGTCTACGGCAGAGTTAAGAGCGGGGTCGATTGTGTCAGGGTTAGAGCCAACGCATGCGACAAAGTCGCTCTTGTCGCCGCAACCAGCTGCAACTACTGGCATGCACATCAAGATGCATAGAAAGAATAATAATATTCTTTTCTTCATAAAATCCTCCTTGTTTTATTCTTATGTATATCTTGTGTGTTTTTCTAATTAATTAATTTTATTAATCAACATGATGACAAGCTACGGTATGTCCGGGCGATTTTTCCAAAAGCGCGGGACATTCTTTAGCGCAAATGTCTGTAGCTTTAGGGCATCTTGTTCTAAACGCGCAGCCAGACGGAGCGTTCATAGGGCTAGGTATATCGCCTTGCAAAATAATCCGTTTTTTTGTGCTTGCGGTATTAGGGTCAGGAATAGGCACCGCGGAGATGAGCGACTTGGTATAAGGATGCAAAGGATTGTTTATAAGCTTGTCCGCGGGAGCAAGCTCGACTATTTTGCCCAAATACATAACAGCGATTCTATTGCTTATATGTTTTACGACAGACAAGTCATGCGCGATAAACAAATAAGCTAGATTAAACTTTTCTTGCAGTTCTTCAAACATATTGATTATCTGCGCTTGAATAGACACGTCCAACGCCGATACCGGCTCGTCGCAAACTATAAATTTAGGCCTCAAAGCCAAGGCTCGCGCTATGCCGATACGCTGACGTTGTCCGCCGCTGAATTCGTGGGGATATCTGTTGGCGTGTTCGTTGCTAAGACCGACAATTTCCATAAGCTCCATTATGCGATCTTTTCTTTCTTGTCTGGTCTTATACGCCTTATGCACGTCAAGCGGCTCGCCTATAATATCCGCGACCGTCATTCTGGGGTCCAAAGAGGAATACGGGTCTTGGAAAACGATCGCCATATCTTTGCGATATTGACGGATATTTTTTTCGGTAATCAAAGTATTTTCAAAATATATCTCGCCGCTTGTAATCTTGTATAAATGCAATATAGCTCTGCCTACGGTGCTTTTTCCGCAGCCGGATTCGCCTACTAAGCCCAGCGTTTCACCATGACCTATAGAAAAGGACACGCCGTCCACGGCTTTAAGATAGGTTGTCTTAAAAAAGCCCGTAGAGATAGGAAAATATTGTTTTAAATCTTTTACTTCTAATAATGCGTTGCTCATTTTTTTAACTCGCTCTATTCTTTATAAAATTAGAGATCAATCGACTTTAGTTTCTTTTTGCTCGTATAAAGACGGGTCAACTTTTTTTGTCGCGTTTTCTTCCGAACCTTTTCCGTCTCTTACGTTAAGCCAGCAGCTTGCAAGGTGCTCTTCGTTGATCCATAATTCAGGGGGATATTCTTCCATGCATATTCTCATGCATTGAGCGCAACGGGGCGAAAACGCGCAGCCTTTGGGCATATTCAGCAAATCGACAGGGTTGCCTTCTATAGGAGTGAGCTTTTTTCTTTCCTTGTCGATTTTAGGAATAGATTTTAGCAAGCCTTTTGTGTATTCGTGGCAAGGATTGTAGAAGATTTCTTTAACAGTTCCCCTTTCGACAATCTTGCCGGCATACATTACTATAACTTCGTCGCACATGCTGGCGACAACGCCCAAGTCGTGCGTAATCATTATAATCGCCATACCAAGCTCTTTTTGCAAAGACTGCATAAGCTCCAATATCTGAGCTTGGATAGTAACGTCCAAAGCCGTAGTAGGCTCGTCCGCTATTAATATATCGGGCTCGCAGGCAAGCGCCATCGCTATCATAACGCGCTGACGCATACCGCCGCTAAATTCGTGCGGATATTGTTTGAGTCTTTTTTCGGGCTCGTTAACGCCTACAAGTTTTAATAGCTCTATCGCTCTTTCTCGGGCCTGTTCTTCGTCTTTTTGCGTATGGAGCAATATAGCTTCCATTAATTGATCGCCGATTGTATAAACAGGGTTAAGGCTTGTCATCGGGTCTTGGAATATCATGCTTATTTTGTTGCCGCGGATATCTCTCATTTCGTCTTCGGAGATGTTGACCAAGTCGATTCCGTTATACAAAACGCTTCCGCCGACAATCTTTCCGGGATTGGACAAAATACGCATGATGGAATAAGCCGTAACGCTTTTTCCGCTGCCGGATTCTCCGACAATGCCTAATACTTTGCCTTTATCTAAATCAAAAGATACATCGTTGACAGCTTTTACTTCGCCAGCAGGCGTAAAGAATGATGTTTTTAAGTTTTTTACAGATAACAAATGCTCAGCCATAATTCACTTACCTTTTTAATCTCGGGTCGAACGCGTCGCGCAAACCGTCGCCGAATAAGTTAAACGCCATAACAATCAAGCTAATTACTATTGCGGGTATTACAAGCCTATAAGGATACGAATATATTCCGCCCAGAGCGTCTGACGCCAAAGAGCCTAAACTAGGCATAGGCGCAGATACGCCCAAACCCAAAAAGCTCAAAAAGCTTTCGGTAAATATCGCGGAAGGTATCTGCAAAGCGGTCGATATAATAATTACGCTCATGCTGTTAGGCAATAAGTGCTTCCTTATTATGTGAGAAGGTTTTGCGCCTATAGAACGCGCCGCCAAAACAAATTCTTGCTCTTTCAGCGATAGTATTTGTCCCCTGATTAACCGCGCCATGCCTACCCAATAAAGCAGACCGAATACGATAAATATGCTTACCATTCCAGTGCCTAATTTACTCAGCGCGGTGCCTGATAAGTCAAGGGTTTCGTCAAGCACTACGGAAAGCAGTATTATAAGAAGCATATCGGGTAAAGAGTAAATTATATCGACAATACGCATCATTATAATATCTACAGTTCCGCCAAGATAGCCTGATACGGAACCGTAAATCATTCCGATAATCAAGACTATAATGCTTGCAAAAAAGCCTACCGCCAAGGAAACTCTCATTCCGTATATAACGCGGATAGCGTAATCTCTGCCTTGGGAGTCCGTTCCGAATATATGGGGGAAGACAAATTCGCCAGCCGCTATTCTTTCAAGTTCCGCAGGAGAATATTGGAACGGTTTTAAATTATTTGCTCCGCTAATAAATTCGTAGTATGTATACGGATAAAAAAACGGAACAAAAATCGCTATTAACGTAAACAATACGATAATACCAAAGCTGATCATAGCGATTTTGTTCTTAGCCAATCTCTTCAAACCGTCCTTAAAAAACGTGGTTGAAGGATGCATTTGAGTCTGCTGCAATCTCTCTTCTTTTGACACAGGCTCAAATTTTGATATATCTAATTGAAAACTAAACGGATTTTTCTTTATTGTTTTGTTTGTTTCTAGTTCTTTCATTTTAAAACCAAGCCTTTTTGTTTTTTAATCAAGTTTAACTCTCGGGTCGACAACTTTGTATAGTATATCGCTTATCAAAGTCATAATAATGACTAAGATCGCCAAAAACGCGGTAGTTCCCATAATCATAGGGTAGTCGCGGCTTAATACGCAGTCTACGAAACGTCTTCCAAGACCGGGCACGCTGAAAATGGATTCCACAACCATGCTTCCAGTCAAAGTAAACGCAGTCATAGGGCCGGCGTATGTAATTACCGGAGTCAAAGCGTTTTTAAGCGCATGCTTGAATATTATTTTCTTTTTAGGAACGCCCTTGGCAAGAGCCGTTCTTATATAGTCTTGACCTAATACGTCTAACATACTAGATCTAGACAATCTAGTTATGTAAGACATAGGATACAAACTTAAAGAAATTATAGGGAGTATCAAACCCGCAAAAGTATCGCCTCTTGTAGGGAAGATAGGAAATTTTACTCCGAATAAAATTAAGAATAAAGACGCTATAACGAAGCTGGGCATAGCGATGCACGCGGTAGACAAAACCATAATAAGCTTGTCTTGCCATTTGTTGTGTTTTACTGCCGCGTAAGAGCCTAAAACCGTTCCTACTAACAACGCTAATATAATCGCCAAACCGCCTACGATAGCCGACGTTTGAAAACCTGTCAAAATAGCTTCGGTAACGTTAACTCCGCGATATTTTAAAGACGGGCCAAAATCAAAAGTTACGATGTTTTTTAAGTATATCAAGAATTGTTGATAATAAGGTTTGTCCAAACCATATTTTCTTTTCAATGCTTCCAAAGCGGCGTGAGATATAGCTTTTTCTTTATTAAAAGGGCCGCCAGGAACGGAATGCATCAAAATAAACGTCAGCAGCGCTATTACAAACAGCGTCAATATAGCAAGCAATATTCTTTTTATTATATAAACAGCTAGTTTTTTGTTCATGATATAACCTACATAACCCTTTCACTTTTAATATATTCAGCCATTCAAGTATTCAGCCCTTTAAGCATCTAACACTTTAGAAGACTGTAGCAAAATTTTTAATATGTAATAATATAACACTTATAATAATTAAAATCAACAATCTATTATTATAAATTCAAATAAAATATATATTAATATTTTCATTACCTATAAGTACCGCTTATAATGTAAATTTTGGAATAATGTTCATTTATATGTTACTCCTTGAAATACAATTTTTATGCGTAATTTAATTGCGTAATTTAATAAAGATTTAATCAATACAAAAATAAATATACTAATAAATTGTTAAGTCATAATAAAAATATCCATTATAATGTTTTTAGTTACACATTATAATGGATAAGATAGCGCAAGTAAATATAATTATTAATAATTTTCTATGGTAAATATGGAAAAGCTTAATTTTATTTTTAAATTTTTATAAAATTTTTATTTATAGCTTCTAAGCCGAGCTCTGACAAATTTTCCGCTTTCGGATAATTCGCTTTCTTCCCAATAACCTTTTTCAGGGTTTAAGGACGTCTCTAATTTAAGCGCGGCGGATTCTTCTCTCTTGGCGGACATCGACCAATTGCACCAGCTTATTTTATGTTCGTCCAAAAAATCAAGCCAAGTAGTCGCGTCCGAAACCCCGCCGTCTTCAGGCTTTAAATAAACTTTTCCCCTGCCGGAACTGTCAGTAACGCCCCATTCTGTGCAAAATACCGCGGCTTTATTTTTAAGGGCGTTTAAAATGTTATTTCTCAATTCTTCGCCATGGCTTCCGGCATAAAAATGCACGGAATACATTAAATTTTCGCCCTCAACGGGATCTAAAGCGCAAATATCTGGACGCTGCGACCAACTAGGGTTGCCTATAATAATTATGTTTTTTGAATATTTTCTTATAAGGTTGACAATTTTTTGAGCGTAAGGTTTAATATGAGCCCAAAATGCGTTATCGTCTAAATCATAGCTGTTAGGCTCATTCATAATCTCAAACAATACGTTTTTTTGAGAACCATATTTTTGGGCTACGATTGTAAAGAACTCTTCGGCGTATTTATATGTCTGATCGGTGGGGTCTCCCGGTATAAGCACGTGCCAATCAATGATTACATACATGTCGTTTTGGGTCGCCAAAGTAACGGCCTTATCGATATTTTTCAGCGTGGCTTCTTTCATACCATTATAGCCATTGTCTTCGGCGCGAACGTAGATTGCCAGTCTAATAACATTGCAATTCCAGTCTTCTCTCAACGCTTTGAAAGCGTTAGCGTTGAGCAAGTTTTGACTTCCATTGCCAACCGCAATCCTATTAAAGTTATACGTGCTCATTCCCCTTAAAGTTATAAAAGCGCCCCTTTCGTTTGCCAATCTCATCACGCCGTCTTTGTCTTCTATAACCTTAAGCCTGCCGTTTTTGCTCACGCCCGATTGCGGTATTTCTGCCTTTGTAATCGCGCAAGCGTTAAACGAAACGGCTATAAAAATAATCGAAATAACTAAACATAAAAAACTAAACAGCTTTTTTTTCATCGTTTTCCCCCGCTCTTTAGATTTTATGTTATATGGGTTTTAAAAGCAGATGGCAAAAAATGTATAATAATTATTAAGAAATTTTTCGAATAGACGAGCGTTTTATTAATTCGGTAGGTATTTCGATATTGTGATTGGATTTTGTCTTTTTTTCTATATCGTAAAGTATAATCTCGGCCGCTGTTTTGCCAAACAACACGGCGTCCTGCTTAACAGTAGTAAGCGGCGGAGAAAAATACGGCGCGATTCTTATATCGTCGAATCCAGCTATAGAGACGTGCCAAGGAATAGAAAGTCCCATATCATATGCGGCTTTTTGAGCGCCGAACATACAATAGTCGTCCGATAAGATAATGCAAGAAGGCGGATCGGAAAGTTTCATTAGTTCTTGAACTCTTTTATAGGTAATTTCAATAGAATAATACTCGCCTTCTACCAGATATTCTTCTCTAAAAGGTATATTATTTTTTGCCAAAGCGTCTTTATAGCCTTTTACGCGCTGTTCGGTAACGCATGTATGCTGGCCGTGTATAAAAGCGATCTTTCTATGACCCATTTCAACGCAATAATCTACTAAATTAATAAGACCGTTATAATTATCGGAATATACGCAGGCGAACTTATCGCTTACGTAATCTATTGCTACAGCGGGTATTTCAGATTCCAGCAGTTCCAAAATACCTTGGTCGTTATAATAATCTACGCAAGCGACTAAAACGCCTTCCAATCTTCTGTGCCGCGCATGATCTACATATGTATATTTACTTTGGGAATTCCTGGCTATAAATGTAAGATCATAGCCGTTAAATTCCATCACTCTTCTAAAAGAGCTAATGATATTTGAAAAGAACGCGTGGCCGAAACCGTTGTTGGTATTATCGTCAAATAATATTCCTATATTATAAGAACGATTAGTCTTCAGCGTGCGGGCATAAAAATTGGGGCGGTAACCAAGGTTGGACGCCACTTCCTTGATATATTGTTTAGTCTCAACGCTTATATCAGGACTGTCATTTAGCGCCTTGCTTACCGCGCCAACCGAAACGCCGCATTTTAATGCGATATCTTTTAGAGTAACCATTTTTTTCCTTTGTTTTAAGTTTATGCTAGCTCAATAATACTAATTAATAATTTTATTCTTTCAATCCCCCTAAAGCAACTCCTTTAATAATAAATTTGGACAATAAACCGTAGAACACTAATAGAGGCATTATAGCAATAGCCAAAGCAGTATACAAAGGTCCGATTTCGCGTCTATATATATCGCCCTTTAGTTTATCCATCAAAACCGGCAATGTCCATTTTTCTTTATGGTTCAAAATAATCTTAGGCATAAAGAAGTTGTTCCAAGAAGCTATTAAGGAGAATATAGCCATCGTTGCTAACGCAGGAACTAGCAAAGGCAATACAATTATATTAAATATCCAAAATTCCCTGCAGCCGTCTATTCGAGCCGATTCTATGTAGTCCATTGGTATATTAGCTATAATATACTGCCGCATAAAGAATACCGTAGTAGGAGCGACAGCCGAAGGCAAAATAAACGCCCAAATGTTATCGTATAAGCCCAAAGATCTTATTAACGCGTAAAAACCTACAACGCTTAGCTGCGAAGGGACCATTATTAACAGCAATACCAAAATAAAGATAGGGTTCCTTAGTTTAAAGTCATAAACAACTAGAGCGTATGCGGTCAACGACGATATATAAACCGACAAAACTATCGAACCGGCCGATATGTAAACGCTGTTTAAAAATGCAGACACAAACGGAACTTTTTGTTTTTTAAGCCATTCGATATTTTGTGAAAGATTAGAGCCGAATGTCAAATAAAAGTCTAGCTGCAATTCTTTAGTCGATCTAGTAGCGTTAACCAAAACAATGTAAAAAGGCAAAATACTTATAAAGAATAGCAAAATTAAACCAATATATATAATAATTTTTAAAACTATGCGAAAAATTTTTTCGCGTTTTTCGCTTTTTTCCCTTATTAATCTATTTAGCTCCAAAGGCGTTAATGCTGCTTGTTGTTCCATATTTCACCCCTTAAGCCTTTTCAGCCTTTTTGCCGGTATTTACATTCATAATGCCGAATAATGCCGAGCTGATAAGCATAGTTATAATCAACATAATTATCGAAGCTGCGGCAGCTTTGCCGTATAAGGTGTCAGCCGTTCCAAAGCCCCAAATATAAATTCTTATCGCAACGGTCTGAGTATAGCTGGTAGGCACAAAGAAGAAAGGAACGTCATACATTTGCAAACCGCCAGCTAAACTAGTTATAAACGCGTATAAGAATATGGTCTTTAACAACGGCATTGTTATATAAATAAATTGTTTAAAAGAGCTTGCTCCGTCTATTCTGGCGGCTTCATACAGCGTAGGATTAATACCCGCCATTCCCGCCAACATAACAATCATTGTGTTGCCGTACCATATCCATGTTAAAACTAAGGATACGGAAAGCTGAGTTATTTTTTTATCTAATAAAAAGTCTTTTCTTACCCAACCGTCAACATATTTAACTAATAACGTATTAATAGTTCCGGAAGTTTGCAGCATTTGTCTAAAAATAAAACCTACGGTCGCCGCTGTTACAATATTAGGCAAATAATAAGCGAATTTAAATAATCCTTGTCCTTTAATTTTCAAACTTTGATCGTTAAATATTGCGGCAAGTAAAATAGCTAAACCAAATTGTAATATAACGTTAAATCCCCAAATTTTTAGAGTAGTATATATCGATCTCCAGAAAGATTTGTCTAAAACAACGCTCTTATAACTTTCAAACCATACAAAATCGCCAAACATCGTGTTTGTATGGTTGACGTTTGTGTTAGTAAAACTTAACAAGAACGTATAAAACGTAGGATAAAAAGAAAATATTAAAAAGAACGCTACAAAAGGCGCTACAAAAAAATAGCCGTATTTTCCGTATGAAATGCTTTTTAATTTTTTTCTAGGTTTAAGCAATTCGTTGCTGATGTTGGTTGAGCTTAACATCACTAATCACCCTATCATATTTTTGTGTTTGTTTATAGGACCAAAAATATTTTGTAAATATAGCGGGTCAAAAGACCCGCTATATTTACTGTAAAACTAGTTTAAATACTAAGCTTTAAATTCAACTTTTTTGTTGCTGATATCGGATTCAAGTCTATCTTTGATTTCTTCCTTAGCGTCATCAAGAGTCTTGATATCTCCGCCAGCATATCTTCTCATAACGTCGGAATATACGCGGTCAACAGTGGAGTCATATTCGGTAACGTTATCAGCCTTAACTTTAGCAGCTAAGTCATTGAATGTAGCGAAGTGGTTTTGACCGCCCAAGAAAGGATTGCTCAAAACTTCCATGCCAGCGAGAGCTTTGTTCAGGTCTTTGGAGTTCATAACGTCTCCGCTGAACGCAGAACGAGCTTGCATGAAAGGCAACGAAGTCAAGAAGTTGAGAACTTCGAATGCAGCATCCTTATTCTTGGAGTAAGAATTGATCATGCAGTAGGTGCCGCCCCAGTAATAAGCTTGAGGACCTTCGATCATTCTCCAGAGACCAGCAGTATCTTCGTTTTCGAGAACATAGAACAATCCCCAAGTAGGCAAGAAGAATGCTAATGTCTTGTAAGAAGCGTCTTCTTTATTCTCAGCTTTCATGCCGGCGTACCAGCTGTCGCCCCATTGGCTGCCCTTATGGGTGTAAGGATAAATGTCCTTACCGAAGTCTAACATTTTAACTAAGTTAGCGTCAATGACTACTTTGTCGCCTTGTATGAAAGCTTCGCGGCTTGCATAGAATACTCTCTTGATGTCGTCAAGGTTGTTAACCATCAAGATCTTCTTTTCATCAGCTTTGCCTTCGTTGTATTTGTTTTCAGAAACTTTTTTGGTAGCTTCCAAGAAGCTGTCCATGCTGTTGCCTACAAACTCTTGCATAGCTGCGTCAAGTTTTTGCTTGTCAGTTTCCTCCCAGCCGCCAGGATAGTTTTCAATAGTAGCCGCGCTATTAATGTCTGCCTCTGCTTTCCAAGCGTCAAAGTCTTCATAGCCGTCGAGCAAGCCATTGTCAATGAGAGTTAGGAACATGTCAGCGCGATAGAACATAGCGCCAGGGGTAACTTGGAAAGAAACTGCCTTTAGTTCTTTCTTGTCATTATCTATCCTTGTTCCTATATCAAGAGTGTAGCTATAC
>DATCKP010000090.1:0-8749 GCA_036562165.1 Clostridia bacterium | reverse complement strand
GTCGTCTTGGGTATAAATTCCCGTTATCCTTCTTCTTGTGGTTTGGGGTTTGGGAGTAACTATGGTTATTTTTGTTCCTAAAATGGCGTTCAACAAGCTAGATTTGCCCACGTTGGGTCTGCCTAAAATGGCTACAAAACCTGATTTCATATATTAATGTCTTCACCTGATAATATTTTTTTATAAATTATATTATAATCTTTTGATATATTATAATTTTTTGATATTTTAACAGAATAATTTTTTTATGTCTATGATTTGTAACGTCAGCTTACAAAGCAATTTCTGCCAAAATTTTTTTAATATCGACAGTTTTAAAATTACATATTGATAATGTATATAAATTTTAATATAATTATTTACAATAGGATTTTCACAGATTAAGGTAAATAAACTTTGTTATACCGCGGCGAAGACATTTCCCCAAAACTTAAAAAAATATTCGACAAGGCTTTTGAAGGCGACGCTTCGGCTCAAGTCCTTTTAGGCAACTGTTATTATAACGGCGAAGGCGTCAAACAAGATTATCAAAAAGCCGTCTATTGGTATACTTTAGCCGCCAAACAAGACAACATAAAAGCTCAATACCACCTAGGCATTTGTTATAAAAACGGTCACGGCATTCCCTTAAATTATCAAAAAGCGTATGATTGGCTTAAATTATCCGCTATATCCGGATACGCGATGGCCCAATTCGAGCTTGGAATGTTTTACGAATACGGATTGGGCGTAAACAAAGATTTGCAAAAAGCGTTGAAATGGTATCTTCCCGCCGCCCGTCAGGGCTACGCGGAAGCTCAATATAAGCTTGCGACGCTGTATAACCAAGAGCCAAGCATACTTGACCCGTCTATGTCGGCTTATTGGTTTGCGCAACTGGCCGAAAAAGGCAACGCCGAAGCTCAAACATATCTTGGCGATTTTTTTAAAATTGGTCACGGCGTGGAACAAGATTACAAAAAAGCGGTATATTGGTATTTCAAGGCCGCGCAGAATAATTACCCCAAGGCTCAGTTCGCTTTAGGCGAATGCTACGAACTTGGACAAGGCGTAACCCAAGATTATAAAGGCGCGGTTTATTGGTATACCCAAGCAGCCCGCAACGGCTATCCGGACGGAGAGTTTGCTTTGGGATTATGTTATTTTTTTGGAAAAGGTGTTGAACAAGACTACGAAAACGCAGCCAATCTGTTTATAAAAGCCGCGCAAAAAAATCATATTCAAGCGCAATGCAACGCGGCTTATTGTTTTCAATACGGCATAGGGGTAGAGCGTAATTACGCCGAAGCGGCAAGATGGTATTTTGAGGCGTCCAAAAAGAAAGACGCTTTGGCTCAGTTTAATTTATCGTATTTATACGAACACGGGCTGGGCGTTACCAAAAGCATAGAAAAAGCGGTATTTTATCATATAAAAGCCGTGGAAAACGGTAACGTCGAAGCTCAATACCAATTAGGTTTAAGATACTTGCATGGCAACGGAGTGCCGCGAGATATTAATCAGGCAAAGAAATGGATAACCGTAGCCGCGGTAAAAAGACACCCCGAAGCCCTCAGCATGCTAAAGCAACTGCTTCCCCAAAGCCAAAAAGACGAAAAAATCTCAAAAGACGATAAATAGATTTTATCTTTCTATCTTAAGCTCCGACAAAATCCTGTCTTGCAGATCTCTCATAACCTTTTCGTCTTCGGGATGGACATGGTCATATCCCAATAAGTGCAGCAATCCATGAAGGAACAAAAACCCTAATTCTCTTTTTAAAGAATGCCCGTATTCTTGGGCTTGGCTTGCGGCGATTTCTTCGCAGATTACGATTTCGCCCAAAAACAACTGCCTAGTCGTTCTGTCGTATTCCGAAGTAAACACGTTTTTGTCGGCTTTTTCGCCGGCTATCAAATCAAGATTAGGATAGCTCAAAACGTCAGTAGGTTGGTCAATAGCTCTAGTTGTTTTATTAAGCTCTCGTATTTCGTCCTTGGTCATAAAGTTAAGCCCGACTGAAAGATACTTGGGCTGGCCCAAAACTTTGAGAGTCTTTTTGAATATTTTCTTATAAAGCGAATTTACGTTTCTTTCGGATATTATTTTCATAGCTTAAATTTCCGGATATTGAATTCTCTCGTGATATAAACCGCCAAACGCGTTAACAATGGTGTCTTTGATAATCGCAAGCTCTTTGAGAGTAATGTCGCAGTTATCAAACTGACCGTATTTTAGGCGCTGGTCTATTATTTCTTTGACTATTTTTTCGACTTTTTCGTAAGTATGCTCTTTCATCGCCCTGACAGTAGCTTCCGCCGCGTCGCAGATCATTATGATAGCCGCTACCTTAGAAGACGGTATAGGGCCGGGATAGCAATATTCCTTTATATTGATTTCCCTGTCCGTCATCTCTTTGGCTTTGTTATAGAAATAAATAATAGGCATCGTGCCGTGATGCTCGGCAGTGATATCCGCTATTTCTTGCGGTATTCCGTATTCGGCGCAGATCTGCTTGCCTTGGGTGGCGTGTTTTTTGATAATATCGCAAGACACTTCGGGAGTAAGCTCGTCATGGGGGTTTACGTCGGAAAACTGGTTTTCCTTGAAGTATCTTGTATTGTTGAGCTTGCCTACGTCGTGATAATAAGCCGCGGCTCTAGCAAAATAAGTGTTTTCGTTTATGGCTCTAGCGCAGGTTTCGGCTAGGTTGGCTACGGTTAAAGAGTGGTTAAAAGTCCCGGGAGCGACCTTGGCAAGCTTAAGCAGCAAAGGTCTGTGATGGTCGCAAAGCTCTATGTATCTAAAGTTAGAGCTTATGTTAAATAAAGCTTCGATAATCGGCTGAAATAAAAACGCAAGCAGCACCGTTCCCACTATCATACAAGCCGTATAGGGAAGCTTGCTGAAAATTGAGACAAAAGAGCTTGGAGCGATAACCGCTTGGAAAAGCAATATTATAGGCAGGCTTATCATATTTACGCCGATACCGCGGAGAATGTATGTAAGCCTTCTGTTATCGGTGTTGATGACCATGGACAAGATCGTGCCAGCGGTTATGGCAAAGATAATAATAGGCAGCAAAAAATTGGGCATCGCTTGTCCAGCCGATATCGCCATAGTAATAAGCGTTATATACAGCATAAGTATGCCGAACACGTTGCCTAAGAACGCTATTTTTGTATTGGTAAACACGCTCAAAAGCAATACCGTCAAGGTAACGGGCATAGCGTAAGGGCTGATTTTTTCCAATAAAACGCAAATGGCGTAATTGATCGCTATTACGAAACAAATTACGCCGAACATTTTGGTGTTATTGTTTTTAGCGTCTAGATATTTTAAAGAAAATAATATAATGCAAAAACATAAGGCAAATATCAAAAAAAGGCAGACATAGGGAATTATAGTATCTATTAATTCCCTTCCGTCTATAATGTTAAACCTTACGACTGCGACAGCCAGCAAAAAGATTACGCTGGCTAAAATAATTATGCTGTTAGCAAAAATTATTTTTTTGTTATCTATCGTCGTTTTTGATTCTATCATCGTTATTACCTTGTTTTTTTGCGTCGTTATCATACGCCGATATTATGCTGCGGACTAAAGGATTTCTTACAATATCCTTAGACGTCAGCGTTATTGTAGCTATTCCTTTAATGCCTGTCAAGATTTTTGTAGCGTGATACAATCCGCTGGTAACTCCTCCGGGCAAGTCGGTTTGGGTAGTGTCGCCCGTGACTACGATCTTGCTGTCCGATCCAAGCCTTGTCAGGAACATTTTCATTTGCAAAATAGTAGTGTTTTGAGCTTCGTCTAGGATAATAAACGCGTTGGATAACGTTCTGCCGCGCATATACGCCAAAGGCGCTACTTCTATTACGCCGCGCTCTACAAGCTTAAGGTAGTTTTCCATGCCGAACATCTCTTGCAGCGCGTCATACAGCGGTCTTAAATACGGGTCGACTTTGGTCTGCAAGTCTCCGGGCAAAAAGCCTAATTTTTCGCCAGCTTCTATGGCAGGACGTGTCAAGATAATTTTTTCGACTTCGCGTTTTTTGTAAGCCGCAGCCGCCATAGCTACCGCAAGATACGTCTTGCCCGTGCCGGCAGGGCCTATACCGAAGACTATGGTGTTATTTTTTATAGCTTCGACATATTCTCTTTGACCTAAAGTCTTGCACTTGATGGGACGGCCTTTGGAAGTAACAGTGATTGTTTCGGCGTCTATATAAAATATTTCGTCAAGCCTGTCAAGCCGAGCCAGATCTATTCCTGTCATTATTTTTTCTTTATTGATTTCGTAGCCTTTATCCAAAAGCTCGCACAGCTTGTCCATTAATTTTTTGGCTTGCTCTACGCTTTCTTCCGTTCCCGATATTTCTATAAAATTTTCTTTAGGTTTTATAGTTACTCCGTAATTTTCGCTTATTAATCTAATATTTTCGTCGTATGCCCCGAAAAGCTGGAGCATTTTATCCGAATCAGCCTTAATGTATTCTATCAAGTATTTCTCCCTAAAATAGTTATTTTTTTATTAATTATTGTCTTATTATAGCATATTAAATTATTTCTACGAAGTTAATTTTTGCCTTGTTCCTATTTTTAATTCGGTCTCTATTACCGCGTCTATCCTGATTAAACCGTTTTCTTCGCTGACTTTTATATAGCTGTTTAATATTACCGCGTCTTCTGATAATTTTAGTCTCGCTTCTTCCATTACTTCCCGCCCGTAACGCTCTTCGGCTTCTTTAAGCGTCAGCTTGACTAATCGGGGTTTTAGTTCGTAATAATCCGTCTTGTAAATTTTTATGGGCAATAAAAAGTTTATATTTTTTTGCGAAGTTTCGTATGCGTAAAAATTAAAATCAGGCTCGAAAGTTTTGGTATTCTTAAGCCCGAAGATTTCCCAATGAACCTTGGTCTTTTTTTGTCCCGATCTTACGTATTGGACGCCGTCCGTAGAATAAAATCTGGTATGCGTAAACCAAACTTTGCCCCAAAACTCGCCTTCCGCCCTTACTGTTTTTCGGACTTTTTGGCTGCCTTCGTAATACTCTTCGTACGCCCCAGCCAAAAGCTCGCCTTTTTTTACGATGTCGCCTACTTTGACTAAAGATGTGCCGTTAAGCAAGGCTATTTTTGTTATAACGCAGTCGTAAGCGCTTATTATTTCGTCCGAAGTTTTTTCTTGATTATCTTCGGGTTTTATGATGCGTTCTTTGATATTAATTATTAATGTTATTCCTTTGATTTCCACGCTGACTAAGCTTGCTTGCTCTAATTGAGAGCTCAAATTTTGAGCAAGCTGTTTGCGGTCTATAGCGCCGATTAATACGCCTTTTTTAATCCCTAAATTTTCTAAAGTTTGGATTACGGTCTTGTCTTGGATTTGCTCATTGCCGGTTATTCTGATGTCCCAAATAAACATATTAAATGCCGCAATCATAACGATTGCCAGTATTAATCCCGCGCCCAATCCCGGCCTGTTTTTCCAAAAATTTATTAAGCTGTTTTTTAAACTCTTTTTGGATATTATATTGATATTATACCATAACGGGTCTACAGCGCTAAAAAGCTTTTTTAGCGTCTTGTCGGTTACCGTAAAGGTAACGACTCTATGAGAAACTCTGCGGACGTCGCTCATTACAATGCCGGCCGCCGCCAATCTGTTTAACAGACGGTCGATATTAAGACCGGATATTTCTACTTTGTTTTTTCCTAATATATAGTCTTGGATTTTTTTGAACATAATCCGTTCCGTTACTTGCTGATATTAACCGAATTTATCTTGCCTACGATTACGCAGTCGTTATTGCTAAGATGTTTTATTACCAAATCTTCGCCTGTTACGGTCAATATTTCTTTGTCTATCCTTAATTCCACAATTTCGCTGCTAAATTGCTTCAGTCCTTTCTGCCCCGCGACGTAAACAGCCCGCCCGCCAAAAACGGTATATCTATAGCGGGTAATTATATCCGCGGGCAAGTCGATTATCTTGGATATTTCGGACATAAAATCCATAAATCGTTGTCCTTATACAATGATACTTATTTATTTTATGATTGAACGCCCGATGATTAGAATAGTTTAGCTTATGCTAATATTTTTACAATAATTTTTATTGATTTATAAGCCGATTGTTTTTGATATTTGGCTCACAATATTAGCTAATTATTTTCACACCTTGTCAAAGAGTTAATATTGTGTTATAATTGATGTAGCAAGTTTCAGGAGGTTAGCATGGGAGATAAGACTCTCTCAAAAGAATTAATAGCCAGGCTGCCCAGATATTTTAGATATCTTGACGACTATATGAACGTTGGAATAAAAAAGGTCTCTTCGGGGGAACTTTCTCATAAAATGAACGTAACCGCGTCTCAAATCAGACACGATTTGGGGCATTTTACCGTTTCGGGGCAGCAGGGTTACGGTTATAACGTAAGAGAGCTTTACGAAGAAATAAAAAGGGTTTTGGGCCTTAACGAAGAAAAGAAAGTGATTATAGTCGGCGCGGGAAACATAGGCAAAGCGCTTATATCTCATAGAATGTTTAGAAACCGCGGTTTTAGATTAATCGGCGTATTTGACATAGCCGAAATGCCCGACATAGCGGGACACCGCGTTATGCCTATGAGCGAACTGCCTAATTTTATAAAAGAGCATCAGCCCGATATCGCCATACTATCCGTGCCTTCCCAAGAAGCTCCTATAGTCGCAAAAGAACTGGTTTCTCTAGGAATAAAGGCTTTGCTTAACTTTAGTTATGTCGATTTGGACGTTCCGGACGACGTAGTCGTAGAAAACGTGCATTTAAGGGACAACCTGATGGTGCTTGCTTATAAATACGACTGTCTAAAGAAAAAAGCTAAAGAAAAACAAGAAGAAATTGAAAAACAAAAAGAAGAATAATCAAAAGAATAACAAAAAACCGCTGAAATTAAAATTTCAGCGGTTTTTGTTTTTGCTGGCGATGTATTTTTACGCTAATAAACTTATTTAATATTTTAAATCATAAGCTTGCAGATATTATTTGACATCTCTACCGGGTCGGATACCGAAAGCCCTTCTATCAGCATCGCTTGGTCGTATAAAAGATTGATATACAACTCAAATCTTTCAGGGTCGTTTTGATACGTTCTTTCTAGGGCTTTGAACACTTCGTGAGAAGTATTGATTTCCAGCACTTTGTCCGCCTTGACGCCCGGGCTGTTAGGCAGGGTTTTGAAGACTTTTTCCATTTCCAAAGAAAATACGCCTTCGCTGGTTATGCATACGGGATGAGTCTTTAGCTTTTTGGAGGGGCGGACGTCTTTTACTTTGTCTTTTAGGATTTCTTTTGCCTTTTCAAAAAGGTCTTTGTATTGTTTGCTTTCTTCTTCGGCTTTATTGTCGTCGCCTAGACCCAAGTCGCCGCTTTCGGACAAGGACTTAAATTCTTTGTCCTTATATTTATCCAACACCTTTATGGCAAACTCGTCTATTTCGTCCGTAAAGAACAGTATTTCGTAGCCTTTTTCGCTTACGGCTTCGGTTTGCGGCAATTTTGCGATACGCTCTACGCTTTCGCCTGCCGCGTAATAAATATATTTTTGGTCTTGGGGCATTCTTGAGACATACTCTTCCAAAGTGACTTCCTTTTTCTCTTTGGAAGAATAGAACACTAACAAGTCTTGAAGCTCGTCTTTTGCCGCGCCGAAGGTGGAATAAATGCCGTACTTGATAGTTTTGCCGAAGTTTTTGAAGAACTTAATATATTTTTCGCGGTCTTTGCGGAGAAGGTTTAGAAGCTCTGCGGTTATCTTTTCTCTTATCTTTTTGGCGATAAATTGCAATTGACGATCGTGCTGCAAAAGCTCTCTTGAGATGTTAAGCGACAAGTTTTCGCTGTCTACCAAGCCTTGAACAAAACCGTAATAATCCGGCAAAAGATCGGGACATTTTTGCATAATCAAAACGCCGTTAGAATATAGCTCAAGACCTTTTTGATACGACTTAGCGTAATAGTCGTAAGGAACGTATTCGGGAATATATAATATCGCCCTAAAGTTCGCGGCGCCTTCCACGCTGAAGTGTATATAATGCAGCGGTTTGCCGAAGCCGTAATGCTTTTCTTCGTAAAATTTTTCGTAATCTTCGGGTTTTAGCTCGGATTTATTCTTCCGCCATATAGGCACCATGCTGTTGAGAATTTCGTCTTCTTGATAATCTTCCAACTCGTTGTCCGAGCCTTCTTTGGGGCGGGTCTTGGTTACAAGCATTTTTATCGGATATCTTATAAAATCCGAATACTTCTTGACTAAAGCTCTTATGCGGTATTCGTCCAAAAACTCGTCGTAATTTTCGTCTTCGGTATTAGGCTTTATAGTCAAAATTATATCCGTGCCGGCTTTTTCTCTTTCGCCGGGCGCGATAGTGTAGCCGTCCAATCCGTCGGACTCCCATACGTAAGCTTGGTCGGAGCCAAACGCTTTGGATATTACCTTAACATGACTTGCCACCATAAACGCCGAATAAAATCCCACGCCAAACTGTCCTATTATGCTGATGTCTTCTTTAGGCTCGGCGTTTTGCTTAAAGTCCCAAGAACCGCTCTTTGCTATAGTGCCCAGGTTATTTTCCAGCTCTTCCTTGGTCATCCCTATGCCCGTATCGCTTACGGTCAAAATTCTGGCGTCTTTGTCGACATATATTCTTATATAATAATCGTCTTTATTAAAATTTATAGAACTATCGGTCAACGCTTTGTAATACATCTTGTCCAAAGCGTCGC
>DATCKP010000102.1:0-16739 GCA_036562165.1 Clostridia bacterium | reverse complement strand
GCCGAAATAGACATAGAAAGAATCACGGGCTTAAGGACGCTGTCCGACCAATCAATGTCTTTTGTGGAAAACAGCTTTATAGAGCTGCCGATAGAAAAAAGCCCTAAATTTGTTATAAAAAGAAAATACCCCCGGCAGCCTTATGCCGATTCGGATAATATGGAGCATATTTATGACAGGCTTGTTCAAATATTATACGAACTTTATTCAAGCTCGAAAAAACGCTTGGCTTTGTATAAAGATCAGCATTTTTGGACGCTTTTTTCCATGCTTTTGGATTTGAGAGAAAGATTTTCTCTAAAAAACGATTTCGCGGTCATTGTTTTGGACGAACCCCCAAAAGACGATATCGTATTAAAATCCAGGTTTGACATAGAAATTTTAAATATAGACGCAAAATCGCAAAACATAAAAAACGCTTATATCTTAGACTACGCCGAAAAAAATAATTTGCTGGTCTTAGGAAACGCCGACCGAACGGATTATATAAGGCATAAGCTTAACTATGGCAATTTTATCAACCCTTTGATTAATTTTAACAAAACCGCAATTTTTTTTATGTTGTCTCAACGGCGAAAATACGACGACGACTGGGCAGAGATTTTAGAAAAATACCAGCCTTCTTTGGACGATATAATCATAGACTTTTTTATCTATCATTATATAGATTGCGGCATAAGCAGCCGAAAAACAAAACAAATCGCTTTAGAAACATTTGAAGACATTAAGAAAATCGAAGATTTGTGGGATGAGTTTGTAATCAGCGTTTGAATTAATAACATCTATTGATTAACTTATCCGCAAAAAAAAGCCTTTTTATAAAGGCTTTTTATTTTTTGTTTTGAGCGGAAATCTTAGGGAATTTTGACGCATATTATCGGATTTTGAAAAATAAATTTATATACAATAGATTTTTTGAACCTTAAAGCTTGGGGGCATATGAGAGATTATATTATAAAAAGAGCGTTGGATCTTGGCAATTATTTTGTGGAGCACAAAAAAACGGTTAGAGAAGCTGCCAAAGTTTTTAATATAAGCAAATCGACCGTGCATAAAGACATAACCGAAAGGCTGCCTGAAATAGACGAAAAATTATTCGAACAAGTCCGCAAAATTTTGGATATCAACTTGTCCGAACGCCATATAAGAGGCGGGCTTGCGACCAAAATCAAATACCTAAAGTCTAAAAAATCAATTCCCGAAAATCCTTGATAAAAATATCAGAGATATCGTATAAAAGGTTGATTTCGTCTTCGGGTTGATTGTCATACATACCCACTATCTTGCAGCCCGAATCTTTTATAGACACTATATAATAAGGATAATCTTCTATCACGGCGCATTCGCTGGGCTCAAATCCGGCGTCCGAAAACGCGTATAAAAACAGCGCGCCGTCGCGCTTGTGAATGCCCGTATCTCGTCTTGTGTATATACCGTCGGCTATAAGACCGTATTTTTCTAATACGGCGTTTACAAACATTCTCTCATTAAGGGTGATTATATATATCTTTTTGTTATTATTTTTTGCCCACAGCCAAAACTCGTAAGCGCCGTCTTTTAGTTCGCACTCGTTTTGATATAGCGGCAAGGCTTGCTTAATAAATTCTTTATCAACTACGTCAAAGTCAAGGTTTAAACCGTATTTTCGGTTTATATTGTTTATCATATCTTTGAAACTGTTTTTGTGCTCAAACTCCATTCCTTCGCGATAAACGCCCAACGCTTTTAACGCGGCCGTCAACGCTTTAGTCTCAATCTTAATAGAGTCGACTAGCGTTCGGTCAAAGTCGATAAAATAAGCCTTTACCTGTTCAAACAACTCGCGATTATCCATATATGTTAATTATACCATTATCCAATTTTTTTAACAATAAAAGCCCCTTTGGTCTTATTTGAACAAAGGAGCTTTTCTTTTTTAAAAAATTAAATAATTATCAAGCGTGTTTGGAAGCCATTGCTTCTTCTTCGTCTTGAATTTTTTCTACCACAGGATCTTCTTCTTCAACCGCCATAGACTCTTGATTCTTGGCCATTTGCTCGGTAAAGAACGCGTTCATTATGTCAAAAGTTCTTTTAGTCAAGGCTTTCGCGTCTTCGCCTTCCTGAGCGTAAATAGGCTCTAGGAAATTAAGCGTTAGTTTTTTGCCCCTGTAAGTGTAGCATACGGGCAAAATAGGAACGCCGGCTTCCACGGCTATTCTAAACGCTCCTGTTTTGAACTCTCTCAGCTCCGGACAGCGTCTTACCAAATGACCTTCGGGATATATGAGCACCTTTTTGCCGGATTTTGCCAATTCGGCGTAATATTCCAAAGTCTGTTTCATATATCTTAAGTCGTTAGGTATAGGTCTTGCTCCCAAGCCGTATATCAGCCAACCCATAAAGCTGTTTTGAGTAAAGTTATTTTCCATAGAGATTATGGTCATTCTGCGGGGCAGAATGGACATACCTATCATAGGCGCGTCAAATTCGTGAACATGGTTTGCTACTATAACCGCGCCTTGTTTTTTTATTTTTTTATAATTTTCTTTGCCTTTGACTTTAACTCCTAAAATAAAGTTTTTTATTATCAACAAAACAGGAACTAAAATCCAAAACAATAAAAACGAATATAATCTAATATACCATTTAGGATATAAATAATCTTTTTTTGTATAATCGAACTTCATAGTCTTCGCCGCCCCTTAAGATAAAACTTTTTCTTCAACCATTTCATCTTCTACAGGTTTGACTTGGACTTCTTCAAGCTCCATAACTTGAGGTTGCTCAAGAATAAGAGTCTTTTTATGGCGGTGTTTTGCCAAAAATTGTTCGTATACCTTTTCGATTTTATCTACGGACTTTTCTACCACAAAGTTCTTTGCGTATTGAGCGTATTTTTCGGACATTTTCTTAAGTTCGTCGGGATGCTCGATCCAATATTCGATCTTTTTGCACAGATCCTTATAATCCCCGTCCTTAAATTTAGAACGCTCGTCTAAAGCAAAATAGTGCGTAGCGCTCTTTTTTGAATCCCCTATAATAGGCACAAGACCGGTAGCAAACGCTTCCATGCAAGATATAGATTCTATTTCTATTTGAGCGCAATGCACGTAAATGTCCGCGGCGTTTAGCGCTTTGGGCAAATCTTCTTGAGAATAAAAATTAAACTCGACATTAATTTTTAACTTATCGGCTAGTCTTTTATACTTCTCTTTTTTAGGCCCTTTGCCCGCCAAGACCAACAAAATCTTGTCTTTGTATTTGCTGTTAGCTACCGCTCTTATTACCACGTCTTGCTTCTTTTCATTGGAAAGTCTGCCCACGCACATTACAACGAACTTGTCTTTCCAGCTTTCCGGCCTTTCGACTTCCATAGGATAATACTTTTTGTCGTCGTAGCCGTTGCTGATAACGTGCAAATCTTGAGAGTAGCCGTGCTTTCTTAAGGAGTCGTAAACAAATTGAGTAGGGCAGTGTATATCGGTAGAATAGTTATACAGCTTTTTCTTAATAAACCAAAATACGAATCTTTCCAAAAAAGGCACGCGTTCAAGCTTAAGATTATATAAAACGTTGCCCGGATGCATATGAAACGCGGTGAAAACGGGAATGCCCATTTCTGCGGCGACTTTAGCGGCCGTCCAGCCAAAAGGCAGTGGAAGGTATATATGCACAAAATCTACGTCTTTAAAAGCTTCTTTGAATTTTTTAACGTCGGGCTTAGCAAGATTCACTCCATTTTTGTCAATCAAAGGTTGAAAAATTGGAATGTGATACTGGTCGAACATTACCTTGTCGGGCTCGGGAGTCTTGCTATAAGAAAGCACTTTGACGTAATGTCCGCGCTTTCTTAACTCGCTTACGAATCTTCTTGCGGAGATCGTAGTTCCCTGACCGGTGTCATCATAAGTGTCTACAACTACGGCAATTCTCATAAAAAAATCTCCTATAAAAAATATAATAAATACATCAAGCAATTACGACGATTTTTGTATATATCGTCATACAAGCCTATTATAAAGTCAAGATACAAAAAAATCAACTAACTTGCCAACCGGACGGGTCAATTATATTATGTTTATTATATATTTTTATACTTTTTTTAAATAATCTATTACGCTTTCGGCTGCGCGCGCCCCGTCTCCGCACGCGGTTATAACCTGTCTAAACGCTCCCGACCTTATATCGCCCGCGGCAAATACGCCTTCTAAATTAGTCGTCATATTTTGGTCTGTGATTATGTATTTTTGAGCGTCCAGAGCAACTTGCCCTTCTACCAAATCGGTATTGGGAACATGGCCTATCGCGACAAACAAGCCGTTGACAAACAGCTCTTCAGTTGCTTGCGTTTTGTTGTTTTGAATAATTACGCTTTTTAAAACTTGGTCATAGTTTAACTTGATGATTTCGCTGTTTGTATGCGTTAATATATTGGGCGTGTTTTGAAGTCTTTGAATATCGATTTTTTCCGCCCTGAACTTTTCGCGTCTATAGATAAGGCGAACGGTTTTGGCTATTTTGGATAGATACAACGCTTCGGACACGGCGCTGTTAGCCCCGCCCACCACAGCCACGTCTTGACCTTTGAAAAAGTTGCCGTCGCAGGTAGCGCAATAGCTTATCCCCCTGCCTATTAGCTGGTCTTCTTCGGGCAGACCAAGCTTTCGATTTTTGCTGCCCATAGCCAATATCACCGCTTTGGCTTGAAGCTCTTTATCGGATAAATAAACCGTTTTTATCTTTCCGTCTAATTTTAAGGCTTTCACTTCTTCAAAGCTGATTTCCGCGCCGTATTTTTGGGCTTGGTTAGCCATAAGCTCGCCCAATTCAAAGCCGTTAATGCCGTTTACAAAAGCGGGATAGTTTTCTACCAAATGCGCGGTGGTAATCTTGCCGCCTAAAACTTCTTTTTCAAACACTATTGTCTTAAGCCCGCTTCTGGAAGCGTATAGAGCCGCTGTTAGTCCAGCAGGCCCGCCGCCTACGATTATAAGATCATACATCTTAAAAACTTTCTCCTAGGTTTTGTCTTTATGCCATTATAGCATATAAAGCATTATTTAAAAAATATTCATATAGTTATTTTTCCGCCGACACGCTATTTTTATAGTTTAATAACATATATAATTTTTTAATTGGTTTTTAATTTTTTATCTTGAAAAATTGTGGTATAATAAAATCAAACAAAGGAGGTTTCCGCTAATAGATGATTGCGTCCGAAGTTACGTCTCCATCACGAAGCTAGCGGTTGGAGTTCTCACGAACTAATAAAAATACTCAACGAAAAAAGCAAGAATAATATACTTATAAACGATTACGAACGGCTAACCCCAAAACAAAAAACTAACCATATAAAAAGAATCGTCCAAAAGATGTGCTACCATTATTATTCAAACGGCGGGGTGATAGACCCGGATATGCTTGAAGAATGGATAGAAATATTGTCTCGTATGGTGGGGTTTGAAAACCATGCCGTCAAAATGAGCTATTTGCAAAAACGCCTAAAAACTCGCAAAAAAATAGTGTTTTTGGGCTCTACAAATTGCGTCAGCAAACAAGACATAAAAAATATTTGCAAAAATTACGGCTTTGTAGAAGAACAAATAGAGATAAGAGACGATTATTCTAAAATGACCAATCAAAGCCTTGACAGCTTAAAAAACAAAAATAAATATTTAGGTCTTTTGGTAGGGGCAATCCCGCACAGCATAAAAGGCATATCCAATATGGAATTTATAAAACATCTTGAAGAAAACGCTTGCGATTATCCGCCCTTTAAAGTGTGCAAGGACAAAAACAACGAATTAGGCTTTTCAGTCAGCGCGATAAAGCAAGCTTTGAGCGAAATTATAAGGCTTTCTGTCGACACCTAAAACAAAGCGGTCTAAAAATATTTAGACCGCTTTTTTATTCAAAGACATTTATTTTTTCTCCGGCGACAATTTTGCCGTCTTCTACGCCTATGATATTATTTTCTAACCCGTATCTTATGGCGCGTCTTACCTGTCTTAAGCCGTCTTCGGTCTTTTTTGAGCCCAACAACGATATTACCTCTTCTTCAAGAGCGTCTTTGGGCAGGCTTATTTGATTTTGGACTACATATCTTATAGCGTTTATGATCTCGTATATGCTTATGTCGTCCATAGCGCGACCGCTGTTTACGCGGTATATGTTATATTTCTTTTTGTTTACGCCTTTTTTCCAATAAAAAATGTTGCCGCCTTCTTGTTCGCTGTCGCAGTTTATATGCTCTAACACGTGTTTCATCTGAGCTTCTATTCTAGAGCCCGAACGCGTAATGCCGCTGGACGCCAGCGTCCTTTTTAGGATAGTGCGGTAGCTGACCGGATATTCGGCGTCTATTATCATCTTGGTTATTTTAATAAGGTGCGGCTGATTAAGCTCGGTAGAAAAATACGAGCTCGGGATAATCTTTTGGGGAATAGCCGCCGCCTTGTATTGAGCTTCCAAAGCGTTTTGGATAACGGCTTCCTTAGGCTCGGGCGTTTGGATTATTTCTTCCGGCTCGTCGTCTACTATGGCGTCCGCTTTTCTCAGACTCTCTATCCTTTTGACTATCTTATTAACTACTTTTTCGGGGCTGTCCCAAAAATCAAGCGACCATACCCGCATTATATTCCAGCCCAGTCTTTTTAGCGACGCAAACGCCGCGACTTCCCTGTCTCTTACAGTTTTTACCTTGGAATAGCTTACGCTGTCGCACATTAAGCCCAATATAAACCTTTGGGGATTGTCAGGGTCTTTAATTGCTATGTTTATTTTATAGCCCGAAGTTCCGTAATTGATTTCGCCGTCGTAGCCTTTCTGCCTTAACATATTGAGAATTTTCTCTTCTATGCCTTGGCGGACAGGCGGCTGAAGATGGCTTGCTTTGCAGCTTAAAGCTGCCGTTCCTTTTTGGGCGTATTCCAAAAACGCTCTCAAAGCCTTGACGCCTTGGGAAGACGTGGAAGCAAGGTTGATCATATCGTAAGTTATGCTGGAGAACACCACCATTTCGCGTTTTGCTCTTGACGCCGCCACGTTAAGTCTCCGCCACCCGCCTTCGCGGTTTAAGGGCCCGAAGTTAAGGCTGAGTTTGCCTTGAGAGTCTTGACCGTATCCTATGGAGAACAAAATTACGTCGCGTTCGTCGCCTTGGACGTTTTCCAGGTTTTTCACAAAAAGCGGCTCGCTTCTTTGCATAGCGTATTGCTCAAGCCGCGGGCTTTGGCGGAAAGTTTCGGTCAGCATATCGTCTATCAAGGTTTGCTGAACGGCGCTGAATGTTACTATGCCAATGCTGTGTTTTCTAAGCTCGGCATGAGACAGTCTTTTTATGACTTCTTCCACTACCGCCAAAGCTTCTTCCACGTTTTGCTTGGTTCTGCCCCTGTCGTAAACGCCTTGGACTTTGACAAATTTTATTGCCGAATTTTGAGACTTTGGCGAAGGAAATGTATATAGGCTGTTGTCGTAAAACTCCCTGTTAGAAAAAGCTATCAGGCTTTCGTCTTTGCTGCGGTAATGCCATTTTAAGTGTATCTCTGGCATATTTAACGCAAGGCAGTCGTCCAACACGCTTTCTAAATCTTCGCTCATTATGTCGTCTTCGTTGGCATTGACGTTTTCAAAAAACGAAGTAGGGGGAAGCTGTTTGGGGTCGCCTACGATTATGGCGGTTTTTGCCCTGGACAGCGCGCCTACCGCTTTGGCGGTAGTAAGCTGAGACGCTTCGTCAAATATAAGCAAATCAAACTTTTCTTGCGGGTCTATATATTGAGCTACGGTTACCGGGCTCATCAACATGCACGGGGCGACTTTGGGCAAGATATTGGGTATTTGCTCAAAGAGTTTTTTGAGCGTTATGTTTCTTGCCGAGCCTTTTACCGCGCGCTGAAAAATTCCTAATTCGGACATTTGAGAAGACTTGATATCAAAATTAGGCAAATTCATCTTAAGCCGCGCGCTCAATAGCTGTCTTGATATAACCCTATATTTTTGCTCTAGATCTTTAAAACGGCGTATCTTTTCTTCAAACAGCTTGCCCGTAAATTTATTCAAATCGGGCTCGGAAGCGATAATATGCTCGATTATAGCTTTTAATACGGCTTTTCTAAACGCGGGGATAAGCGTATCGTGGTCTAGGCCGTTATCGTAAGCGTCCGCAACTTGCTTAAGTCCCAAGTTAATAAGCTCTTCTCTTAATTGGTTATAGGCGCATCGTTCTTTAAGCCCGTCCATAGACCAGCGTTTAGCTTTGGAAATCAAAACATCAAGCCACCATTCATTAGGCTCGCCGATATTGTCAAAATCTATATTCAAAAGCTTAATTAACCGGGCTTTGAGCAATTTATACTTTTCAAAATCCTTTTTTATGCTATGAGACAAAGAAATATTTTTTAATCTATCCAAAACGTCTTCGCCGTAACTTAATTTCTCAACGCTTTCTTTATAAGCTGAATACTCGCTTAAGCTTTGCAAGACAAAGGTATAATCTTTTTCTTTATATTGCGGAACGGCTTTATATACGAAGCTTTGAGCTTTTGCCAAGGTTTTTATTTTTTGCTGATAACCGCAGACTTGGCTATAGTCGTCTATAAAGCTGTCTTTGTATTTTGCGTCGGGATATGCCGCTTTTTTTAGATGTCTTAAAATTTTGCCCTTTGCAAGCGAACGCTTTAATCCGGACGAGTTGTTATATTCCAAAACTAGTTTTGGATTAAGCGTTCTAAACGCGTCCAGATTATACTTTTGGGCTAATCCAGCCTTAATCTTTTCCGCTTCAAGCCCTAAACGAGCGAATTCAAACAGCTTTTGCAAGCTTGATTCGTCCAAGCTGTTTAGGCGTAAAGCGTCTTGGCGGTCTTGAGAAAGATAAGAGCATATTTCCATCAATCGCTCGAATTTGCCGCAATCGTCGACTGCGTTAAGATCTATAACTTGGCTTAAGGTATCGCTATGCTCTTTTAGCTTGTTTAACGCTCTTAAAAACTCTTTGACCGCGTTTTCGCTCTCCGCTTTTAACTCAAGCGAATAATCGGTTTGGCGTATATGCTCCAAATCCGATCCGTATGGATGACCCATATCTTGTCCTAAAGCTTTTAGTTCGGAGAGCTTGTTTTCTATATATTCCAACTTATCTTTGTCAAAATTAATTACTGTGTCTTTATCAAGCTCGAATTGATCCAAAAAGTTGTAGCTTGAGTATTCATCTATAGCTTCAAACAGCGAAAAGCCCCATTTTTGCGGGCGGTGAAGTTTTAGCATATACGACGCCAAAACTTCTCGGTTTTTTTCCAACCTTTCTTTGACGCTTTTAAACTCTTCAGGCTCGTAAACTTTGACGATTTCGCTTGTCTTTTTTAGACTTTCTAAAACGTCTTTTTTGTTGGTTTTGTCCGAATGCAGCTCAAGGCAAAAATCGCCTATGCCTATTTCTTCAAGCCTAGACTTTACTACGCTCAACGCCGCCATTTTTTCGGCGACAAACAGTACTCTTTTCCCTTTTAACAAAGCGTTGGCTATTATATTGGTTATAGTCTGGGACTTGCCCGTGCCGGGCGGGCCGTGCAAGACAAAGCTTAAATCTTGATTTGCGTAATATATAGCTTCCAATTGCGAGCTGTCCGCTTCTATGGGAAGAATGATTTCGTCTTTCAGCCAGCGGTCGTCTATGTCGCTTACTTCGAGCGATGTTTTGTTAAAAGGCAGTCCGCTTATTAACGCTTTTACTATGGGCGTCTTTTCCACGCTGTTTAGGCGGTTGCGGATATCATACCACATAACGATGCCCGAAAAAGAAAAGTTAGATATATAACACTCTTCCATGATATCCCAGCCGCGCTGGTTTATAACAAGCTTTCTTACAATGTTAAACGCGCTTTGAACGTCGATAGCGTTTTGCGGGGTTTTGGGCAATGGATCAAGTCCGCCGGTCTCCAAAGAGTATTGCTGTCTTAACATCTCCAAAAGGGTGATGTTAAAATGCGGCTCGTCGTCCCGCGCTTTTAGGATATACCTTTTCGCGTTTTTGCGAATAAGATCCAAAGGTATCAATATCAAAGGAGCGTACAGCGGACGCTCGGAATTTTCGCTTTCATACCATTTTAATAGCCCGATCGCAAGATAAAGCGTGCATACGCCGTTTTCTTCTACGCTTAATTTGTATTTTCTATATATATTAGTCAATACCGTTTTAAGACCGTTTTCGTCTAAAACCGAGCGAAGTTTGGCTTTTGAGAGCTCCTTATTCAGCAGTTTAGAAAAGACCGTAGATATTTTGACGCCTTGAGAAATATCATAATTGGAAGCAAGAGCTTGGGCTTCTTTCATCACGGGCAAAATATCGTATTCGGCGCCGTTAGAAAAACACGCCGCAAGATGAGCAGGCGAATCCGCTAAAACGGGCAAGACGTTTTTGGTTATCTTAAAGTTGAGCAAGGAATTTTTTAAAGTCAGGTCAAGCAGTTTTCGCTCCCAATACTTTTGCTTGGACAAAGGCTCTTTTAGCGCTTCAATAGAAGAAACCTTAAACCTTTTGATCTTTAGGTCTTCTTGCTCTTGAGTTTTGCGTTCGACTTGCCAGCCTTTTTGCGTCCATTCTCGTTTGGGCAAAGGGTTTATACGGCTTAAGCGGCAACGCTTTATGTCTATAAAGAACAAAAACTCGGCTTGGTTTGCCAAAGGCTCTATGTTCCATTCAAGCGCGGCGTTAAAATCGGCGCTAAAGCTTGAGTCTAAAAACTTAGGGTCGATTAAAAACATTTCGCCTAACGCGGACTTTTTGGTCAACTCGGTAAGATCGTCGCCCAGGCAATCCGAAAAAGCGTTATCTTCAAGCCATGCTCCGACCAAAATGTATTTCTCAAATACGGCTAAAATAGGATTAAGCCCGATTTTTTCTAATAAGCTTGCGTAAATCAGCGCCGCTTCGATAAGGTCGGCGGTTTTGTTTTTTAAAACCCCGGCCAAATTAATCTTTTTTCCGACAGCTCGGCAATCCGAAATATGATGGATTTTGAGCTTGTAATTCTTTAGCGCGCTGAATATGGACGCGGCTTCGGCTAAAACCCTGTCCGCGCCGCCTTGATAAGCGATAAAGGTATTCGCCTTGCGAAGCTTTTTAAGATATCCCAAAGCGTCTTTTTGCAGGCTTTTATCGTCCGCGATTTCGGGAGTGACAAATCCTGCTAAAAGCTCTGGAAAAACTAAAGCCCCTGTCCAATAATCGTATGGCAAAATAGTAATAGAATTTCGCTGAGAATATATTTCCAAGCCAGAAGATTTAATTTTTAGAATAATCTCGCCTTGGACAATGTCGGGCAAAGAAATGAGATAATTATAATCAAAATCTATGTTAAGAGTGTTGACGTCTATTTTTAATTGCCTTGGCAATATATCAAGATGATAAAAACAAGGCTTAAACAACCCTTGCGGGCAAGACGCTTCGATATCGACATTAAAAATATCTTGGTCGCTCAGGTTTTCGATATATAGTTCGTTGATTAAGCTCACGCCGTTTATTACGGCGCAATAATTTATAGCTTGCGAAGTGGAAAAATCCACTCTTAAGTTGTTCATAATTACTCCTATATAGATAGGATTATATCATATGAAATTGTTGAAGTTCAATAAATAGAATATTTTTAATCAAATTTTAATTAATTGGAAAATTTTTCAAAAAACGCTAAAACTGATAAAGATTTTATAAAACAGCTCTCCCCCGAATCTTTGCACAAATCTACATATGAGCATATTTAAGCATACGCATATGGACATATGCGCGGTTTAACAATGATTTCATAGTATTATACGCTAACTAGATTTATTGTTTTGAGCTGTAACGCTTTAGGATTTCGTAATTTTCTTTAAGTCTTGAGTCGTCGGGCTTAAGTTCTAACGCCATTTTAGCGTAATCATACGCCCTATCGTATAACCTTAGATGATAACAAGCTATCGCGGCTATATCCGGCAGCGTGTAATCCCACGCGTAGCCTTGATTGATATAAACCTTGGATTTTTCTTTAATCTTTAAAGCTTGTTCCGCCATAAAAAATACCGTAGGATAGTCTTTGTTATAATATGCGGCAAGCGCCAACTCCACGTAAGGCTCGCGCATATACGGGCATTGGGCTATAGCCATAAGGTAATATTTGCAGGCGTTTAGGTAATCGTTTTTTTTGAAATAGCAATTGGCTATATCCCGCATAGCCGCGCAGCGTTCTTGGGGGAATTTGTTGCCGTCGATTTTTAGATAATGCTGCAAAGTTTGTATGCTTTTGTCCCATTCGCCGCAATACATATATTCTCGTCCAAGATAATACCAAGACCTGTCGTCTTCGGGGTTTTCTTGAACGGATAATTCTAACAAAGGCAGGTAGCTGCTTCTAGACTTGTTCGGGTCAGGATAATGGTTAAGGACGATATCGTCAATCCATATGACTTTATAGTCCGAGCCGACAAATTTCAAATATTCGTGAACAGGGTTTTTCCAAACAAAATCGTTTCGCGTGTGAATTTTGAAATAATAAAACCAAACTAAAGGATTGCCTTGGTTGTCCAAACTCCAGTTATAAATATACCTGGCCTGTTTTACGCCCGGCTGCCAAGCTCTCTCCAAAATATCCCGCCAGCCTTTATTGAACACTTCGTCCAAATCCGTGCAAACGCATATATCGGCGTCTTGTGGGACAAGATTTAGCGAGCGGTTACGCGCCGCGTCAAACCGCCAAGGCGATATGATTTCTTGATAAACCTTGGCGCCGCGGGCTTTGAGCTTTTGGACAGTGTTATCCGTGGAGCCGGTGTCCAATACTATGACTTCGTCGGCTTCGGACATCGAGTCCATCCATCTGTCGACAAATTGCTCTTCGTTTTTGGCTATGGCGTAAACGACTATTTTATATTTATTTTTGACTTTTTGCTTCATCGCGCTTTTGCTCGATTAATTTCAAATTTTTCTTTATTCTTTGATCGTCGGGAGCATAGCTTAACGCCCTAGCAGCGTAATCAAAAGCTTGGTCATATAAGCCCAAATGATAGCATGCTATAGCGCCGTAGTCGTAAAAGGCGTTTCCCCACGCTTCTTCTTCGACCAAATAACTGCCCGTGCTTTGAGTAATCTTGAGAGCTTGAACGCAAGCCCAATACATAAGCGGCCAGTCTTCTGTCGCGTATCCTATTTTGACTAAGTCCAAGTAAGGCTCTCTTATATACGGGCATTCAGCCAAAGCTCTGTATAAATAAATCTTTGAGTTGTAATAATCTTTTTTCCCCATATACGACCTAGCCATAAATCTCAAAGCGGCGCTCCGCTCTTCTTCCCAAACAGCGTCTTTTAATCCTAAATATCTATTCAGCTCTTTTATGGCTTGGTCGTATTTGCCTTTGTAATAATACTCCCTGCCCAGCCAAAAGCTGACGCTTGGGATATCCGGGTTTTCTTGCGCGGATAACTCCAATAACGGTAAATATTGAGTTCTGGGCTTAGAGTAATCGGGAAAATGATGGACTACTAAATCAGGAATATATATTTTGTTTTCCTGTCCAGACCCTATATATTCCAAAACTTCGTGCACCGGGTGCGTCCAGCGGTAATCAAAACGCGAATGGATTTTTTCGATAGGATGCGTTTTGACAACGCTGCCTTTTTCGTCGTGCGTGCAGGCAAAAGTATATCTAGCCCTGGTGACGCCCGTTTTCCAAGCCCTTTCTAATTTTTCGCGCCAGCCTTGTTCCATAACTTCGTCCAGATCCATGCTTACGCATATATCGGCGTCTTTGCTGACGAGGTCTAAAGCCGTATTGCGAGCGGCGTCAAATCTCCAAGGTTTGATAATCTTTTTTATGGCTTTTACGCCGCGTTTTTTTAAAAGCTCTAAAGTTTTGTCTGTCGACCCCGTGTCGACCACGACTATTTCGTCGGCGTCTTGGATACTGTCCAGCCATCTATTGACGAATTTTTCTTCGTTTTTGGCTATAGCGTATACCGATATTTTAAATTTTTTGGTCGTCATCTATCTTACCTTAATTATTACTATAGAGCTTTGCCCTTCGACGTTTGCCAAAAAAACTTTTTGGCAAGACGTATTTTGCAGGCTCAATTTTGACGTCACGCCTTGCGGGGTTTCTATGAGCGCAATGCCCGTTATTTCGCCGCTAAAACACGCCAAGGTGGACGTCGAAACAGGCCGGCCGTTGAGAACGAGCGAGAATTGAACGCAAGAGCTTTGGCACCTAGAGTCCAAACTCAACCGCCAAGCTGCGTAATATAACCCGCCTTGCAGGCTGAAAACCCCGTTTTTTTCGTCGTAAGAAATGTCGGGCGAAGAATTAATCGCCAAATTTCTAAATATATAGTTTTGTCCCGGGTCTAAGGCAAGGTCGTTTGGGCCCGTAGACAATCCGAAAACGCCTTGACTTAAGACAATTGCGCCTGAAGGGCCGGTCGGACCCGTAGGGCCTGCAGGACCGGTAGGGCCAGTCGGACCGGTGGGACCAGTAGGACCCGTAGGGCCGGCGGCTCCCGCTATTCCCGCGGGGCCGGTAGGGCCTGTGGGGCCTGTGGGACCTGTGGGGCCTTGAAAGCCTTGCGGACCTTGCGGGCCTTGCGGACCCCTAGGCCCTTGGCATACGCATATATCTTTTTTTGAACAAAAATCTATATCGCGTTTATGCATAGCTAATTGCCCAAAATAAATTTTTAAAGCGACCGTCGCGCTCTAGTCCCAATATATGAAAAAAATATGGATTTTGATAATTTTAAAGAAAGCGCAAAACGATATTTCTATTTGTCCTTTTGGGCAGCCTTTTGACTATTTTAAAAAATCAATCGCTATGCCTAATGTCCTAAAAATTGTTATGAAAACATTAAAAAAAACGCCTTTTTCAAATTTAAAAGCAAAAAATAGCTGTTTAGATAAAAAAAATTAACTGTTTGATGACTTAACATTAAAGAAAAGACGCTAAATCTATATTTCTTAAAAATATTTTAAGTAAAAAAGACGTATGGAGGATTGATATGGAATGTATATATTTATTTAGCTTTTTATGTTTCTAAAGGGCATTGACGTTTTAAGTTATCTCGGTTTTATTGATTCTATAACGTTGCTTGACCAGAGCTTGAGGGCGGCAAATAACAACGAAATTAAAACAATCACTAATACCGCGCATACCGCTATAATTATCTGTTTATAGGGCAATATAAAGCTCATTTTGATTTCGCCCCAGCCTTCTTTCAAAACAAACGAAACAAGCGCGGACAAAATCAAGCCTGTTATAATAGATATTCCGCTCCAAATGCCGCCTTCTAAAAATATCATTTTATAAAAGCTGCGTTTTGACATACCGATAGAACGCAAAACAGCAAATTCGCGGTTTCTAAGCAACATATTGGATATTACGGTGTTAAATATATTTAAAGTCAAAATGATAGAAATTACTATAATAAAGATTGTAGAAAAAATTTCCAGCAAAGCCAGCTTATTTTTTTCTTTTTCAAAGCTTTCGGCGATATTCATAATCGACGCATTCCATTCGTTTTGATTAATTGCTCTTTGCAGAATTTCGCTAACTTCTTTATGATTTTGAACTTTAAAATAAATCTGAACGGAAAAAGGATTGTCTTGAGAAAAAACGTTAAGCATAGAAATAGGAATAATTAATAACAAGCCGTGAAAATCGTCTATATAATGCGAAAACTCCATCGTCAAATCGTCGTATGAGCAAACGTCCGCAATAACATTAATCTTTTCGCAATAGTCTAGGTAGTTTGCGTCCGGGTTTTCCCTATAATCGTTTTGATATTTTTCCCGCGCCGCGTCGCTAAAATAATATAAATTCAAATCAATAGTATCTTTATCGTAAACTTTTATGTTTTCCTTTATATAATTGTCTTTAACGAAATGATATATATTGACATACGCAAGCGCTATTGCTCTAGGATTGTCTTTGTCAGTATATAAAGATAAGTTTTTGCGGAGATTGCGGGCTATTTTTTCAAATCGCGAATCGTCCATAAAGCAATACGTAAATTCCTCAAACACATTATCTTTAAAATAATTGGCTGCCTTTTGCGACACTTTTTCAAGCTCTAGTTCGGCGTATCCTGCGTTTATTAAAGCCAACCATCCTGTTTCTTGTATGCCATTTATTTTAGAGAGGTCAGGATAGATATGATCTATAGTATAAAAAGCGTCTTCGTTAAAATAGCAGATTATATCATAGTCATATATGCCCATACTTTTTTTAAGATAAATATCCGCATAGGCGCAATAAGTATTGGCGCTTATGTAAAGCGTTATAGTGAGTATCAAAGAGAAGATGACATAACGGTATTTGCTCTTAAAACGCGAAAAATTCTTTAGGACTAAATCTTTTTCGATATTTTTAACTGCGCGATATTTAACAGAGCGTTTTTTAGGCTTTACGTAAATTTCGTCGTTTTGCCTTATCACGCTTACCACGCTTCTTTTGGCGCTTTGCAGCGCCGGGACGGCAGCCGAAAGTAAAGTTAATACAATGCCAAAAAGCGCGATAAGAATCAAATAAACAATATTACGTCTAATTTGAATATAAAATCAATATACGACGCTTTTGCTATAGCTTTGGCTATGCTGTTTAAAAACAAACATACAATCCCTATGCCGCTTGCGATCGCTAAAGGGATAACCAGTATTGATAAAATAATGCTTCGAATAAAACAGTTAAGATTATTTGCCTTTTGGAAGCTCCCGCCGAATACAATAAGCCAAAAT
>DATCKP010000077.1:0-9225 GCA_036562165.1 Clostridia bacterium | reverse complement strand
ATAATAGTCCTTTTGTCGAATGTTGTCAATACGTTTATAGTTTTAAATTTATAAGAAATAGTTAACAATTAAAAACGATATATAAGTAAAAATTATATTTTTATGCAAAAAATCAAATACTACTTATATGGCAAGAGTGTTTTCGTTTAATCAAAAGCCCTTAAGATATAAGTATTCTAAATTTAAAAGGATTAGAAGCAATCTGATTTCGTCCTTTATTTTCGGCGTAATAAGGGGGCTGGGTATGGCGGTAGGTTTTTCGGGCATCGCCGTGGTGTTGCTGTATATAATCAAGTTTATTCCCCTTCTTAATATCCCCTTAATAGGCGAAATAATTAGGGCGATAATAGAACAGCCGAAATAGTTTATATATAAAAATCGCTAAAATATAAAGCATGATTGTGTGAAAGTTTAATCAAAAAGTTGTAGATTTTGTCACAATATGTTAAATTATTATCGATGGTTTCAAGAGGGTTGAAACCAAATTTAGTTTAAGGAGTTTTGTATGTCCAAATTTAAAAGCGCTTTAGACCGCTATTTTGGCATTACTGCGAAGGGCAGTAAAATTTCGACAGAAATTATAGCGGGTATTACGACGTTCTTGACAATGGCGTATATTCTTGTTGTCAACCCCAAAACATTAGCAGGCGTGATTAAGGACGGTGAAGAAATAATTTTCTCCAACGCCGCTATGTGGGAGTCTATTTACGTGGCGACAATAATAGGCGCTGTTGTTGGAACTCTTTTGATGGCTCTTTACGCCAAGTTGCCTTTTGCCCAAGCTCCCGGAATGGGTCTTAACGCTTTCGCGTTTACGTTGTTCTCCGGAGCTTTGACTTTTGGCGTTACGATGGAATTGATTTTAATCTCCGGCTTAATCTTCTTGCTTTTGAGCGTTTTGGGCGTTAGAGAAAAAATATTAAACGCTGTGCCTGAAGCAATAAGAAAGGCTATTCCCGTAGGTATCGGCTTATTTATCGCTTATATCGGTTTGCAAAACGCAGGAATAATTTTGGCTAATCAATTTACCGTATCCGCGCTTGTCGATTTAACTTCTTGGGAAGCCGCTAAAGCTCCTTTGGTATGCTTAATCGGCGTTTTGACGATAGCTGTTTTGTCTAAGCTCAACGTAAAAGGCGCTATTCTTATCGGTATCATCGTAGCTACGATTGTAGGCATTCCCGTAGGAATCACCGATTTGTCTTCCTTAAAGGGCGCTCAATGGCTTCCTCACTTCAATAAACTTTTCTCTACAGATTCCGCGGTAAGCAGCTTCTGGGCTACTTGGACAAGCTGGGGCGAATTTGGAAAGTTGTTTACGACATTCAGCGGCGCGGTTTCCGCTATACTAATCATTCTTTCCTTCACTATGATTGACATGTTCGATACGTTCGGAACGTTGTATGGAACTTGCAGACGCGCTAATATGCTCGACGAAAACGGCAACGTTCCTAACTTCAAAAAGGCTTGCATGTCTGACGCTTTAGCTACCGTAGTAGGCGCCGCGGTAGGAACTTCCACCGTTACTACATATATAGAATCCGCTTCCGGCGTCAGCGTAGGCGGCAGAACAGGCTTGACCGCTTTGGTTGTAGCTTTGTTGTTTATATTGGCATTGTTCTTGACTCCTTTGTTTATGATTATACCCAGCGCGGCTTCCGCAAGCGCTCTTGTCTACGTAGGCGTATTGATGATGGCTACCGTTAAGGATATCAACTTTGACGATCCTTCTTTGGCCGTTCCCGCATTTGTTACCTTGTTTGGAATGCCTTTGGCATACTCCATCACCGACGGTATCGGCTTAGGTATTATTACTTACGTATTAATCAAAGTAATAATCTACGTAATCAATATCATCAAATACGCGATCAACAAAGAAAAATACGAAAAACCCGCTTGGGAAGTTCATCCTATTACGTTAATAGTCTTTGCGTTGTTCGTATTGAAATTTGTTTTGCCTACTAACTTCTAATTAGGCTGATAGCAAGCTGAAACGGTCTTCTAAAAGAAGACCGTTTTTGTTATTGCTTGCTAAATTTCGCCATTGAAGCTACAATTAAAGCAAAGGAGAAAGAACTATGAAAAAATTAATCGACGCCGCAACTAAGCGTATAAAACCCGATAAAGTTCTAAAGGGGGGTTTTGTAGTAAACGTTTTTAGCGGCAAGATTGTAAAAGCCGACGTGGCTATATTGGACGGCAAAATCGTAGGCGTAGGCGAATACGACGGAATAGAAAACATAGACGTAAACGGAAAATACGTAATTCCCGGGCTGATTGACACGCATTTGCACATAGAATCCACCATGCTTACTCCCGCGGAGTTTTGCAAGGCTGTAATTCCTTACGGCACGACTACCATAATCGCCGACCCGCACGAGATTGCCAACGTTTTGGGCTTTGACGGCGTTAAATATATGATCGAACAAACCAAAGGTTTGCCCATCAACGCGCATTTTATGCTTCCTTCGTGCGTTCCCGCTACTTTTTTTGAAAACGCCGGCGCGGTAATCGACTCTAAGCAAATAAATGAGCATATCAACGACCCCGATATTTTTGGTCTTGCCGAATTTATGAACTTTGTGGGCGTGGTAATGGGAGACGAAGAGTGCTTGGCGAAAATCCAAGCCGCTCACGACGCCGGAAAGATCGTGGACGGACACGCTCCCGAAATCCAAGGCGAATCGCTTAACGCTTATGCCGGCGCGGGCATCAAGACCGAGCACGAATGCACGACTGTGGAAGACATGCTCAGAAAGATCGACAGCGGTATGTATATTCAGCTAAGACAAGGAAGCGCTACCCGAAACGTAGCGACGCTGGTCAAAGGCGTAACTCCCCAAAACATGCGCAGATGCGTATTTTGCACCGACGACAGACACATAGATTCCCTTCTTTACGAAGGACACCTAAACTATAACCTTAAAATAGCCGTGGAAAACGGTTTGGACCCCGTAAGCGCGGTTATTATGGCTACCTTAAACGCTGCGGAATGCTACGGTCTAAAAGGCTACGGCGCTATAGCTCCCGGATACGCGGCCGATATAGTAATAATGAACGACCTGAAAGATTTCGCGGCCGATATGGTGTTCTTTAAAGGCGAGCTTGTTGCCCGCCAAGGCAAGCCTTTGTTTGAAGCCAAGGCAAAGCCGGACGACAGAGTGCTCAACACCGTAAGGGTAAAAGAAGTAACCCCCGCGGACTTTGAGATTTATTCTAACAGCGACAAAGTCCATGCCATCGGCTTAATCCCCGCCAACGTAGTAACCAAAAAAGAAGTCGTTCAAGTAAAACGCAATCCCGATAATTCGGTAATAATAAAAGATACCGATCTATTAAAGCTCGCGGTGGTAGAACGCCACAAGAATACGGGCAATATCGGAAAGGGATTGATTAAGAATTACGGTCTAAAGAACGGCGCAATCGCTCAAACTATCGCCCATGACTCCCATAACATTATCGTGTTAGGCGACAACAACGAAGATATGGCTTTGGCAGTCAACAGCCTAAGAGAGCTGGGCGGCGGATTGATTATTGTCTCTCAAGGCAAGGTTTTGGGCTCTTTGAAACTTGAAGTTGCGGGCCTTATGACCGCTCAACCCATAGAAAAAGTAAACGAAGAATTCCAAAAGATGATTAAACTCGCTCACTCTTTGGGCGTAAGCAAAGAAGTAGAGCCTTTTATGACTTTGTCTTTCCTAGCTTTGCCCGTTATACCCAGCCTTAAGTTGACGGACAAAGGCTTGTTTGACGTGGACAAATTCGCATTTATACCTTTGGAAGCCGAATAAGTTTTTTGATACTTATAAAAAAACAGCCTTACTTTCTGGTAAGGCTGTTTTTTTATAGATATATCTTAAGCTCTTGAATATGTCTTTCAAGCATAGAAATATAATCTTCGGCAAGCTTCATAATATCAGGCTCCGCGTCGGCGTATATACGCTTGTTTTTGATCGCTTTTGCCAATCCCATGCAGTTTCCTATTAAAGTAAGCTCTGCTAATTTAGAAGTAGAACTGTTTAGCAAAGTCTGCATCTCAAGCGACATCGTGACTCCTATCTTGGTGCAAACTCCGGGGCTTATCTCTTCAAAGCCGTTTTTGTTTAGCAATTCCTTGGTTTTTTCAAAAATCTCCCTATAGCCGTTTAGGTGGTTTTGCAAAACTTCTTCAAACTTTGCGTCGCTTGTAATGCATAGCAATCTTTTTAGGGAGATAAGACCCATAGTAGCGTTTTTATGTATTAAGTTGAGCAATTCCCTGTTGCTGTTTTTGTGAGTTTTGTTATTAGAAGCTTGGTTTTCAGTTTTGCTGTTAGCAGTTTGGTTTTCTGTTTGGTTTTGATTGATTTCGGTAGTCATAGCCGTATCTCCTTTTTTTTCATATATAAATTGTTTCCGACCGAATTCGTTTTTATGCAAAATACCGTTAACTTTTGTTTATATACAGGCTTAAAGGTATAAATATTTACAATGAAAATTTTGGCACGACTCTCTTGTAAACATATGTTCAATTATGGTATTTTGTTAGTAAAGGCGGAGGTTAGTTTATGAATTCGGTTTACATAAAGGCTATGCTGGATTGCTTTAAACATCTCGATAAATTAGCTGATGCTTTGGACAAAAAAGCAATGGACATCGCGTTGAAATCGTCGGGATTTGACGGGAACTTTAGACCGGCGACGCATTACGTAAGGGCTATTACCGATTTGACCAACCAAAAAATCGATCTTATTAATATAAAGGTAATTATTTTAGATATGATAAACAGACTGCCTTATAGATATCGTCTGGCGGCAAGGTATAGATATATAGACAACCTGAAAATACGCGAAATAGCCCAAAAACTAAACGCAAGCTCAAGAAGCGTGTTCAGGCTGTTAGAAAAAGTCCCGGCGTTTTGTCAAGAGTATTTAGAAAAAAACGGGCTTGACGACCAATGGTTTATAGAAAACTTCGCGAACAAAAAATGGATGTCAAAATACCTAAAAAATATGGAAGACAAACCTATAGATAAAAAACAAAAAGCCGAGCAAGAAAAACCTGTTATCCGAAACTATTCGCAAAACTTTGTTTATATAGTTCAGCGATAAATTTGTTTTAGGCTTTTCTGGGCTTAAAAATTATATAAATTAAAAACACCACGGGAATACAAATTGCCAGCGCTATAAGAAGCTGAGTCCAAAAGTTGTAAGTCTCATTGAGCTTTTCGTCGGGGTCTTCGGCCGGGTTTGAGACGGGCTTAGGCGAGATGTCGTTTGGAAAGATGATTTCGTTTTGCACGGTTACGTATTCGGCGTAAATATAGCCATATTGAACTTGGGGGCCGTTTTGAAGCTTAATACAATACCAAAAAGGCGAGCCGGGTTTAAGTTCTTGACCGTGAATCTTGTTATAGTATTGGACGCTCGTTCCCGAAGGCAGCGAAGCTATAAGCGTCGAGCTTGAGTCCGGCAAAGCGCGGACGTTGGCTGTAAGATCGCCCGACACCGTCAAAAACAGATTGACGGGAAACGCCGACACCGGTTCATAATCTTTTATGTTGATGGCGGAAAACTTCACGTAGCCTACGATATCGTCGTAGCGCACTTTATAAAAGATTTGGTCTGTTTGCTCTAGGATTTCTACGAAATAGGTTTCGGGAAGATAAAAATAAATATTATCCGACGCGTCCGATTCTATAGGATTGCGGTATAAGACCGAATTAGACTCTACTATAAGACCGTATCCTAGATTTTCGGCGGCGAGAGTATTTGATGTAAGAGACCCTATATTAAGAAACAGATAAAGCAATCCCAAAACGGCTAAAAAAAATCTTTTCATCGGCTAAAATTATAGCCTCGATTATTGGGCGTTTATACTATTTTTTTCTACTTTATAGTCGAAAAATGGCATCTGATGATTTAAAACTCAAAGTCCAAAGGTATCTTGAGCTAAAGCAAGAGCTTTCAAAACGCGAGCTGGAAGACAATTTGGCGCGGTATAACAAAGGCGAAAAAGTTCACAAAAAACAAATGATGTTTCACGCTTGCCCCGCGCGGAACAGATGGGTTTTTGGCGGCAACCGCAGCGGCAAGACCGAATGCGGAGCTGTCGAAACGGTCTGGCTGCTTAGGGGCATACATCCTTTTAAGCCCAACCGCCCTAACGTAAGCGGCTGGGCGGTGTCGCTTTCCGCTCAAGTTTCGCGCGACGTGGCGCAGCAAAAGATACTGCATTATCTGCCCAAGCGATACATAGCGGACGTGGTAATGCAGTCGGGGTCTAAAGATAATTACAAGGAAGGCGTTATAGACTACATCCTAGTCAAAAACGTTTTCGGCGGGGTGTCCAGACTGGGCTTTAAAAGCTGCGATCAAGGCAGAGAAAAATTTCAAGGGGCGAGCTTAGACTTTGTGTGGATAGACGAAGAGCCGCCCAAAGAGATTTACGAAGAATGCCGGATGCGGCTGATGGACAAAAAGGGCTATTTGTACGTTACGATGACGCCCTTAAAAGGGCTTAACTGGGTTTATGACGTTATATATAAAAACTCTTACAACGACCCCGAACTTAAGTGCTTTTTTATGGAATGGGCGGACAATCCGTTTTTGGATCAAGAAGAAATCGAACGGATGACCAAGATTTTAGACCCCGAAGAGCTGGAGAGCAGGCGTTACGGCAGGTTTTCGGGCAAAGGCGGGCTTGTCTACAAAGAGTTTGACCCTTCGATACACGTTATAGAGCCTTTCAGCGTTCCGCCCGCTTGGTATGACGCCATCTCCATAGACCCCGGGCTCAACAATCCGCTTTCGGCTCACTGGTACGCGGTGGACTTTGACGGCAACGTGTATGTTATAGCCGAGCATTACGAAGCGGGCAAAGACGTGAAGTACCACGCCGAGCGGATCAAAAGAATCTGCCGCGAGCTTGGCTGGCATGCCGATAGATACGGCAAGATAAACGCGCTTATAGACAGTTCGGCGGCGGCTAAAACATTGGCGGGACTAAAGAGCGTGAGCGAACTGTTTTATGATGAAGGCATTAACGTAAACTGCAAAGTCAACAAAGACATCTTTTCGGGAATATCCAGAGTTAAGTATTACCTAAAAGGCGAAAACGGCAAACCCAAGCTTTATATATTTTCGCACTGCGTCAATATGATAAAAGAGTTTTTAAGCTACAGCTGGGACGCGGGCGATATGCCCAAAAAGCAAAACGATCACGCTATGGACGACTTAAGGTATTATATAATGTCCCGCCCCGAGCCGCCCGAACTAAAACCCGAAAAGAGCATAATCGCCCGCGACAAAGAAAGGCTCATAAGACAACTAAACAGCTTAAGAAGGACTTTGACGTGAAAAGGGATTTTTTGGATTTGCTGAAAAAGAAAGCTCAAGGCTACAAGGTGGACGAAATAGTCGAAGAGTATGTCAACGACGAACAAGACGGGCTTAAGCTGGTCAAACGCAAGGTCACAAAAAAATACGTTCCGCCTGACGCGGCAGCGGTAAAGCTTTTATTAGACCTTGAGCCAAGCGTCCAAGATATGAGCGACCAAGAAATTATGGAAGAGATCAAGCGGCTGGAAGCCCAAATCAAAAAGGAGTTAGCTGATGGAAATAGTCAATCTAAAGCTTAAGTCCCATTGCGAAATCGGCGTGTGCAAAAATTTAGCCGAATACGCTGTAAGGGCAAAAAAGCTGGGAGTAAGAAACGAGATTCATATCTGCAAAGAGTGTCTTGCGGAGCTTAACAAATTAAGCTCAAAAATTCTAAAGCAAAGGGGACGCGATGAGCAATCAAGATAATTTCGGTATTCCCAAAGACAAGCTCTACCTGCTGGGCGGGCTTACGGTTAAAGAATTGATAGACGAAGTCAAAAAAGACTTTGAAAACCGAAGAAACGCCCGAAAAAATCTAGAGCTTCAGTGGCAGCTTAATATGAATTTTGTCTTGGGCAATCAATATTGCGACATTTCCCCTAACGGCTCTATCCAAGACAGCCAAAAGCGGTATTATTGGCAAGAGCGTCAGGTCTATAACCATTTAGCGCCGATATTAGAGACGCGGCTTGCCAAACTCAACAGGGTAAGGCCAAAAATGGCCGTAATTCCCGCTACCGACAGCGATTCGGATATATATACCGCAAAGCTTTCCACGCTGTTGTTAAACTCCGCTTACCAAAAAAACGAGCTGGACAAGATAATTTTCGAAGCTACGGTTTGGAGCGAGACGTGCGGAACGGCGTTTTATAAGGTGGACTGGAATACGTCGGGCGGCCGCCAAGTAGGCGAGATAGACGGAAAACCCGTTTACGAAGGCGATATTATGATTTCGGTAATACCGCCTTTTGAGATTTATCCGGATTATCTTACGGCATGCGAAATAGAAGACTGCTCAAGCATTATCCACGCTCGAGCGATGGAGACTAAAGCCGTTAAAGAAATCTGGGACGCCGACGTCCAAAGCGAAGAAATAAGTATTTTTGGCAACTCTGATTCCGCTCAAGATATGGCTATGGTCATAGAGCGATACGAAAAGCCTTCTAAGCGGTTTCCCAACGGAAGATTAATCATAGTCTGCCAAGACAAGCTTTTGCATATAGGAGAGCTTACTCTCAAGATAGGCGCGGACTACACGCTCTCTTATCCGTTTGTAAAGCAAGTATGCGCCAAGGCGGCGGGCAGTTTTTTTGGGATTAGCGTGATAGAGCGGATGATACCCGTCCAAAGAGCATACAACGCTGTCAAAAACCGCAAGCACGAGTTTCTAAACAGGCTGGCGGCTGGGGTATTGGCGGTGGAAGACGGCGCGGTGGACGTGGACGAACTGATCGAAGACGGTCTGCCCCCGGGCAAGATCGTGGTTTACAGGCAAGGCTCTAATCCGCCCGCGTTTATGGACGCGGGGAGAACGCCCGCCGAGCTTAATTACGAAGAAGACCGGCTGATGAACGAGTTTATCACCATAAGCGGCGTGTCCGAGATAATGCGAAACAGCCAAGTTCCCAGCAGCGTCTCTTCGGGCGTGGCGCTCCAGCTTTTGATAGAGCAGGACGACACAAGGCTTTCTATGACCGCGGAATTTATACGCGGCGCCGTAAAGACTTTGGCGAAAATGATTTTAAGGCTTTATAAACAATTCGGCACGCAAACCCGGCTTTTAAAAGCCGCGGGCGATAACGGCGAGCTTGAGACTTATTACTGGCAGAGCAACGACATCACGAGCGACGACGTGGTGTTTACT
>DATCKP010000074.1:0-18397 GCA_036562165.1 Clostridia bacterium | reverse complement strand
ACCTCCTTTAAGGAACAGGTTAGAGACCTGATTTCTAATAAGTCGATATCTTAAAGAAGGAATTCTTTAAGATAACTAAAGTCCTGAAAATGCTAACGGTTTTGACACTATTGTTTTGCCGGATGTTTCAGGCCTTGCCTTCCTCTTATTCCTTTATCTGTGTGTATTATCCAAATCAAAAAAATAACAGCTGTTGATTACCCGACAGCTGTTTTTTTATTGCGGTCTTGTTTTTGTTATTTTAGAAAACTAAAACCTTTTTATGAATTTTTTCTCCAATGGCGTTTTATTTCGCCTTTTAAATTTTAAAATGACTTATTTTTTGTATTGATCTTGGACATTAAAATTTGTATAATGAATACATATAAATGAATATAAATTTTTAAAAGGTAGACATATGAATAACTAACTTTTTAAAAAAACCGTTTTATTGTTATTGGTTTTTGCGGTTTTGTTTGTTTTTCAAGCGTGCGGTTCTAGCGGCGCCGTTGATAATTCTCCTCAAGACGTCAACAACAGTTCTCCTCGGTGGGATTTTGACCAAGAGGCATGGTCTTTGCTGGCTAGAGACGAAGATTATAAAATATTTTTTCCAAAAAAAGTCAGTTGTTCGGACTATTCAATAATATCGCAAGAGGCGGAGCCTTTCTTGGAGTATAGAAGGACTTTATTGAAAGCCCAAGCCGGCGACGGAACGACTTATGTCGCTGTTTTGATAGATTTTTATATGAATCCTTATAATAAAAAAGACGAATATGACATAAAAAAATATAAATGCCGGTCTAAATATTTGACGGTAACGACTTATATGGACGACGCTACAGTGGGCGAAACGCATATTGATTATAACGACGCAGGCAACCACAAAGGAAAATATGAACTATCCATAATAGCCAGCAAAGTTTTAGATGAAAAAACTAAAAATCCCAAGGGATTAAAAATAAATTATTTATATTACAAACCTGCGCGTAACGACAGCTATTATTTGATCAGCATGACTCCTTTAAAATATTTGGCGGTATATCGTCTTGACAAGGGGCAAACCATAATTACGAGCTTAGGATTGATTTAGACGTGGGCTTCTTATTCGATAGACCCATTTTGCCTAACGTCGATATTTACGATTCGCTTTCTCTTAAAATATCTTTTGTTCCCGCGAGCGAAACGGCAAATATGAAATAAACTTATAAAAACGCGAATACTGGTTATTATAATAATAGTTATATAATAATAATCGCATTATCGCTTTTGGCGATAATGTATTTTTTTTAAGGTTATAAACGGCTTAAAAACATTGTTTTTAATCGTTTTTAGAAGAATAATATATATAGAATTTTGGTAAAAAATATCAGACTCTTTGTCGGCGTTATAAAAAAATACTTGACTGTATTGACAATAAATAATATAATATTTTGGCGTGAAATTTGACATGCGTTTTTCGCATGGCTCTTTATTCATTTAGGTTTTTGCCTAGTGAATAAGTAAGAGGGATTTAATGGATAACGCGGACATTAAAAAGCTTATCAGCAATTCTTCGCTGCTTGTCGGAACAAGACAAGTGCTGAAAGCGTGCGCTAAAGGCGAATTGCGGTGTGTCGTCTTAGCGTCTGACGTAGACGAAAGCCTTGGCGAAAAAATACTCCAGACTTGCTCCCAGTATAATGTTGAAGTTTTAAGATATCCTTCAAAACGCGAATTGGGCAGGCTCGCTGGAATAGAAGTCGCAAGCGCGGTCGTCGGTATTAAAAAAGATTGAACTTTCTAAAGGGTTGCATAGAAGTTCATCCGAAAAGGGAATTATCCCTTAAACACGTTTTATGGAGGAAATATGCCTACTATTAATCAGCTTATTAAGCATGGCAGAAAAAAGCGCGTAAAGAAGAGCTCTTCGCCTCTCTTGCAGGGTAATCCCCAAAAAAGAGGCGTATGCATTTCTGTTACTACTACGACGCCTAAAAAACCTAACTCTGCGTTGCGTAAGATAGCAAGAGTGCGTCTTGTCAACAAACTTGAAGGTACCGTTTATATTCCCGGTATCGGACATAACCTGCAAGAGCACAGCGTTGTATTAGTCCGCGGCGGAAGAGTAAGAGATTTGCCCGGCGTAAGATATCATATTATACGCGGCGCGCTTGACGCTGCCGGAGTGGCCAACCGCAAACAAGGAAGGTCCAAGTACGGCGCAAAGCGTCCTAAATAATCGGATGAAAATACTTTTGCAATTTGGAGGTTTAATTTATGCCTAGAAAAGGCGGGGCGCCTAAGAGAGAGGTTTTGCCCGATCCCATATATAAATCTGAAGTAGTTACCAAGCTGATCAATAAAGTAATGTATGACGGTAAAAAAGGATTGGCGCAAAAAATAGTTTACGACGCATTTGATCTTGCGCAGCAAAAACTAGGTCTGGAGCCTATGGCTATATTTACTCAAGCTCTTAACAACGTTATGCCTGTATTGGAAGTAAGAGCAAGAAGAGTAGGCGGCGCTACTTATCAAGTGCCTATGGAAGTAAGACCGGAAAGAAGACAGGCTTTAGGCATAAGATGGCTTGTCGAAAGCGCGAGAAAGAGATCTGAAAGAACGATGAAAGAGCGTTTGGCCGCAGAGCTTGTAGACGCTTACAACAACACAGGCGGCGCTGTCAAGAAGAAAGAAGACGTTCACAAAATGGCCGAAGCCAACAGAGCTTTCGCGCATTATCGTTTCTAATTTTTTAGAAAACGAATATAATTTTTTCTTTCTCATCAATAATAAAAATTATAAGCATTGTGTTTGGAGCGCCTACCTAGCTGAATTAAATTCGGCAGGTTTGCGCAATGTTTTGATAAAGAGTATATATGATAACCGGGGAAATGATAGCAAACTTTTAAGCCGATTAGGAGTAAACAAATGCCAAGAGAATATAGTTTGGAAAAAACACGCAATTTCGGTATAATGGCGCACATAGACGCGGGCAAGACTACCACGTCCGAGCGTATTTTGTTTTATACCGGAAAAGTTCATAAATTAGGCGAGGTTCACGAAGGAGCCGCGACGATGGACTGGATGGAGCAGGAACAAGAACGCGGCATTACCATCACCAGCGCGGCAACGACTACTTATTGGAAGGGTCACAGACTCAACCTTATCGACACGCCCGGCCACGTCGACTTTACCGTAGAAGTAGAGCGAAGCCTTAAAGTATTGGACGGCGCTGTCGCGGTATTCTGTGCAAAAGGCGGCGTAGAACCTCAGTCCGAAACAGTTTGGAGACAGGCCGAAAAATATCACGTTCCGCGTATTGCTTACGTAAACAAGATGGACATAAACGGAGCCAACTTCTTCAACGTTATTGAAATGATGAAGTCCAGGCTCAACGCGCGTCCCGTGGCAATACAGCTGCCTATCGGCAAGGAAGATACATTTACCGGCATAATAGACCTAGTCACAATGAAAGCTACTATATATAAAGACGACTTAGGTCAGCAAATGGAAGAAACAGAAATTCCTGATGACTTAAAAGAATTGGCGCAAAAATATCATTCCGAGCTTGTAGAGACCGCTTGCGAATTCGACGACGAGTTGATGATGAAGTATCTAGAAGGAGAAGAATTGACCGTCGACGAAATCAAGGCGGCTATAAGAAAGGGAACTTTGAGCCTTAAGATAAACCCTGTTCTTTGCGGAACGAGCTATCGCAACAAGGGCGTTCAAAAACTTTTGGACGCGATAATCGATTACTTGCCCAGCCCCTTGGACGTGCCGCACATTACAGGAAAGGCTCCCGATTCCGATGAAATTATCGAAAGAAAGACATCGGACGACGAGCCTTTTGCGGGTCTTGCGTTTAAAATAATGACAGACCCCTTCGTAGGAAAGCTTACGTTCTTTAGAGTTTACAGCGGCTCGCTTGAAGCCGGCTCTTACGTATTGAACTCTACTAAGAATAAGAAAGAGCGCGTAGCAAGACTCCTTCAAATGCACTCTAATCACAGAAGCGAAATAGAACGCGTTTATGCGGGCGATATCTGCGCTATCGTGGGTCTCAAAGATACCACTACAGGCGACACCTTGTGCGACCCTAAAGCTCCTATCATATTAGAGAGCATGGAATTCCCTGAGCCCGTTATTAAGGTCGCAATCGAGCCTAAAACCAAGGCCGGTCAAGAAAAGATGTCTTTGGCGCTTCAAAAGCTTGCAGAAGAAGACCCTACGTTTAAGACATATACCGACCAAGAAACAGCTCAGACCATTATCGCCGGCATGGGCGAGCTTCACCTTGAAATTATTGTCGACCGCTTGATGCGCGAATTCAAGGTAGAAGCCAACGTGGGCAAACCCCAAGTCGCTTACAAAGAAACCATCAGAAAGAAAGTCCGCTCCGAAGGCAAATATATCCGTCAAAGCGGCGGCAAAGGTCAATACGGTCACTGTATCATCGAAATGGAACCTTTGGAACCCGGCTCCGGATATGTATTTGAAGACAAGACCGTGGGCGGATGTATTCCTAAAGAATATATACCCGCTGTCGACAACGGTATTAGAGAAGCTAAACAGAGCGGTATTTTGGCAGGCTACGAATGCGTTGACTTCAAGGTAACCGTAGTAGACGGAAGCTATCACGAAGTCGACTCGTCCGAAATGGCGTTTAAGATCGCCGCTTCTATGGCGTTTAGAGACGCTATGAGCAAAGCCGATCCCGTATTACTCGAGCCTATAATGAAAGTGGATATTACCATTCCCGATCAATATTTAGGCGACGTTATGGGCAACCTATCCAGCAGACGCGGTTCTGTTTCGGGGATCGAGCTTGTAAACGGCTTGCAAAACATAAGAGCCGAAGTTCCTTTGGCTGAAATGTTTGGTTATTCGACCGACTTAAGATCGCTGACCCAAGGCCGCGGCAACTTCACAATGCAGTTCTCGCATTACGCGGAAGTGCCTCAAAACATCGCTCAGAAAGTTATAGGCGAAAGAGCCAAAAAAGAATAGCATTTTTTAACAAAATGTTATATAATAGATGCGTCAAAGCGCTCTTATAGGGATGATAATCCTTACTTTTTAAGCGTTTAGCGCCATATATTTTTAAAATTATAATTTGAATAAAGTAAATTGGAGGAAAAATTAAAATGGCTAAGGCGAAGTTTACAAGAAATAAACCGCACGTCAACATCGGTACTATTGGCCACGTTGACCACGGCAAAACTACGCTTACAGCGGCTATTACTATGACTTTGGCTGCTAAGGGCTTGTCCAAAAAATTGAGATATGAAGATATCGACAAGGCTCCCGAAGAAAAAGCTAGAGGTATTACCATTAACACTTCCCACGTAGAATACGAAACCGAACATCGCCACTATGCTCACGTTGACTGCCCTGGACACGCCGACTACGTTAAGAACATGATTACCGGCGCTGCTCAAATGGACGGCGCAATCCTAGTAGTCGCAGCTACCGACGGTCCCATGCCTCAAACTCGCGAACACATCTTGTTAGCTCGTCAGGTTGGCGTTCCTTATATCGTAGTATTCTTGAACAAAGTAGACCAAGTTAACGACCCTGAGCTTTTGGACTTGGTTGAAATGGAAGTTAGAGAACTTCTCAACGAATACGAATTCCCTGGCGACGAAATCCCGATTATTAAGGGTTCCGCTTTGAAGGCATTGGAAGCCGCTTCCAACGGCAACGTTGACGATCCTGCATGCAAATGCATATTCGAATTGATGGACGCTGTTGACTCTTATATCCCTGAACCTACCCGAGACATTGACAAGCCTTTCTTGATGCCTGTAGAAGACGTATTCACGATTACCGGACGCGGAACTGTTGCTACCGGTAGAGTAGAAAGAGGCCAAGTAAGACCCGGCGATAAAGTAGAAATCGTTGGTTTGAAAGAAACCATCGAAACCACGGTAGTAAGCGTAGAAATGTTCAGAAAAGAACTTGACTACGCTCAAGCCGGCGACAACGTAGGTATCTTGTTAAGAGGCGTTGACAGAAAGGATATCGAACGCGGACAAGTTTTGTGCAAACCCGGTTCTATCCATCCTCACACCAAGTTTACCGCTCAAGTTTACGTTCTAAAACAAAGCGAAGGCGGAAGACATACTCCTTTCTTCAACGGATATCGTCCTCAATTCTACTTCCGCACAACCGACGTTACCGGAACTATCAAGTTGCCTGAAAACGTTGAAATGGTAATGCCTGGCGACAACATTACTATGGAAGTTGAATTGATCGCTCCTATCGCGGTTGAAAAAGGTTCTAAGTTCTCTATCCGCGAAGGCGGCAGAACGGTAGGCTCCGGCTCCGTTGTAGACGTTATTAAATAATATAAATTTAATCAGAATATATAAACCGGATAAGTTAATGCTTATCCGGTTTTTTATTGTTAAGTTAATGTAATTTTAAATTTTAGGGTTTTTAAAGCTGAAAAATAAAGAAGATAAATGTTTTAGGCTTTTTCTTATAAAAACGGTTGATATTTACGCGTCGAATTAAGATGTTAAAAATGAATTATAATTAATATACTTATACTATTTACCGCGTTTTTGGCGTTAGGCGATAATTGAGATAAAAAATTATTGCGTATCAAGTCTTCCGCATTAGGCGTTAGAGCGTTGCTGACAGGCTGAAAAATTAATAGTTTAAGAATGCTGCCATAAAATACAGCTTAAAGACAGCGTCTTTAAAGCCGGCGAAATTATATTTTTATTTATAAAAACCAAAACTTAAATATAGCCAAAAGTTTTATCTATCAAAAAGCGAATTGCCTTTTGCGTCAATTGCCACTATCAAAGGGAAATCTTTGATTTGTAATTTTCTTACTGCTTCCGTTCCTAAATCTTCATAAGCTATTGTTTGGGACGATTTGATATATTTTGTCGCCAAAGCGGCCGCGCCGCCTACGGCGCATAAATAGACCGCTTTATGTTTTTTCATACTGTCGATTACGCTTTGAGAGCGTTTGCCCTTGCCTATCATTACTTTTAAGCCTTTTTCGAGCAAAAAAGGAGTATAATCGTCCATTCTGGAAGACGAAGTGGGTCCGCACGAGCCTATGGCCATTCCGGGTTTTGCGGGGGTAGGCCCTGCGTAATAAATCGCGCTGTCCTTTATCTCAAAAGGCGGATTTTGCCTGGATTTTATGGTTTCCACTATGCGTTTGTGAGCGGCGTCACGTGCTGTATAAACTTCTCCGCTCAAAAAAACTATGTCTCCAGCGTTTAGTTCTAATATCTGCTCTTCTGTTAAAGGCAAGGTTATGTATTTTGCCATCATATCACCGTTACAAAACAATTTTGCCGTGGCGTACGCTGTGGCATTGGATATTTACCGCCACCGGCAGCATTCCTATATGAGTAGGGTATTTTTCCACAGCCACGCTTATAGCGGTGTTATCCCCGCCGAAGCCTTGAATGCCGATGCCTGATTTGTTTACGGCTTTTAAAATGTCCTGCTCAAGCTCTCTTAAATCAGGCTCTTTAGCGGGCTCTCCGGTAGGACGCGTCAACGCATGTTTTGCCATAAGGCAGGCTTTTTCCATATCTCCGCCTACGCCTACGCCTATAATAATAGGCGGGCAAGGGTTTGCCCCGGCTTTGCGAACGCAGTCTACTACACAGTCTATAATGCCCTGTCTGCTTTTGGACGGCGTGAGCATATATAACGCGCTCATATTTTCGCTGCCTGCGCCTTTTGCCAAAAAAGCGATGGTTAAGTTATCGCCTTTTACAATTCTGGCGTGAATAATCGCCGGCGTGTTGTCGTTAAAGTTAATTCTTGAAATCGGGTCTAAAGTGGATTTTCTAAAATAGTTTTCGGCGTACGCTTGCCTTACCGCTTCGTTTAAAACGTCTTCTATATATCCGCCCGTTATATGAACGTCTTGGCCTATTTCTAAGAAAAACACCGCAAGCCCGGTGTCCTGACAGGGCGGGAGATTATTCTGTTTTGCGTAATTGATGTTTTCTATAATCTGGTCAAGCGCCCATTTGGCGTATTCGTTTTTTTCGTCTAGTTGTCTTAAAAGAGCGCAAGTTTGGCTTTCTATATTTAATACGCTGTCAGCTATAAGCTTTTTAGCCGCGCTCAAAATTTGGTCTGCGCTGATAACTTTCATGCTTACAATTATAGCATATTCTGTCGGTCAAAATGAATTGATTTATACGAGTTTTGTTAGTATAATAACTTTTAGGTAAACTAGAATGTCATTCAATATATGCGCGCTCGCAAGCGGCAGCAAAGGCAATGCCGCTTTAATTTCCACAGATAAGACCAAAATATTAATTGACGCGGGAATAAGCTGCCGCGCTGTCCAACAAAAGCTAAAAGCCATAGGTCATAAACCCGAAGAAATTGACGCAGTATTGATAACTCACTGTCATTGGGATCACATAAGCGGCATAAAATCATTGGTAAATAAATATAATTTGACCGTTTATACATATTATAGAAATTACGATTGCCTTGCCTCGTATATCGGCAGCGGCAAAAACATTGTCGAGCTGGACGGCAACGATTTTTTTATTAACGAAATTACCGTATCGCCGTTTGAGTTAAGCCATGACGTTCATTGTTTCGGTTATAGCTTTTACTGCCGCGGCAAAAAGATAACGGTTATGACCGATATGGGCAAGGTTACCGACTGCGTAAAAAACAGCGCTAAAGACAGCGATATACTAATGATAGAATCCAATCACGACGTGCAAAAGCTTTTGTCTAACGAGAAATATTCCGCGTCGCTTAAGCAAAGGATTATTTCGGATCAGGGGCATTTGTCCAACGAGCTGTGCGCTGACGCCTTAACAGAGCTTATCACCCAAAGCGGAAGGCAGGTAATGCTTGCTCATCTGTCCCAAGAAAATAACACGCCCGAGCTTGCTTATACCATAACGGCAAACGCCTTAAAAAGCCGCGGAATTCTAGCGGGAAAAGACGTTAAGATAAGCGTGGCTTCGCAGTATGAGATAAGCGAAATTCTATCAGCGGTGTAAATAAATGACAAAATCTAATCAAAATTTAAGAAAAAAGCTAAACGCCGTAGACAGCGGCATAGGATTTTTGGGCGCGATTTTGGTTATGTATGCGGCGTCAATAGTCGCGTATTATCTTTTGGTTATTATATTAATTCAAGATTTTTTAACAGACCCTAGTTTTACGCAAAATGTATACCAAGAAAAGCCTTGGGCTGTCGCGATTGTTAATACTTTGCCTCAAATATGTTTTTTTATTTTCGTCATAATTTTTTGCAGATTACGCAAAGTCGATTTTGGCTCGGCTTTGCAGGTCAATAAAAAGCCTAATTATTTCGTTATAGCGGTCATTCCGTTTTTAGCGGCGTTTTTGATTATAAGCAACCTGCCCTTGCTTACCGCGGTAGATAATATATTCGAACGCATAGGATATAAGGCAACCGATATTAATATCAAAGATATGCTTACTTCGCCTTGGGGTTTTGCTGGGGCTATTTTACTGTTTTGCATAATTCCCGCGCTGTTTGAAGAGTTAATCTTCAGGGGAATCGTGCTTCAGGGTTTGGCTTCAAGATTTAAGCCGTTTTCCGCTATACTTTTAAGCGCCCTTGCGTTTTCGCTTACCCATATGTCGCCTGCGCAGACCGTTCATCAATTTTTGCTGGGCGTCGCGCTTGGTTACGCGGTTTTGGCTACCAAATCTATTTGGTCTGGGGTTTTGATTCATTTTTTCAATAACTTATACGCCTTGATATTGACTATACTTCCAAGCGGCGTTTTTAATTTTCCTTTTTTAGACAATACTATCTTTATATACGCGGGCGGGATAATCTTTTCAATATTAGGTCTTATAGCGTTTTTCTTGGCGATAGATTTTGCGAACAGCGACGCAGCCGAAGGAATATTGGCTAAGTCGATAAAAAGTCTTATAAAAAAAGAAAAATACGACGGTTTTTTAATGAACTACGACATAATACTTCCGCCCGATTATCCTATAACGGAAGAAGATTATAAAAAATACGCGATAGAAAAAGAAAAACGAAACAGAAAAAAATTTATAATTATGTATATAGCCGCTTTTGGAATATGCGGCGTGTCGTGGCTGTTTAGTTTGATTATAGGAATAATAGGGGAAATGGTATGATTGAAAACGCTCAAGCTCCTTTGGCGTCCAAAACGCAGTTAAGGAATAATTATTACCTTGCTTCTATAAGTTTTCTTATCGCGGCGACAGGATTAATATTTACAAGAATATTATTCGGTTTAGGCTTGTTCAGCAATCTTCCTGACGCATGGTTTGATTTTTTAGGCTCGGTACTTATCCAAATCGTCTTTATCTTTGGCGGCGGATTGTTTGTTTTGTTAATTCAACAAAAGCTGTATAACCAAAACAGGCTAGGCGAAAACTATAAACCTCTAAAGCAAAGATTGAGCGAAATGGGCTTTAGGCTGCCTAGATTGTATTTGATTCCGCTGTCTATAGTTTTGGGAATTTTATTTTTTATAATGAATATCGGTGTGTCTTACATAAACACCCTTATATTGTTTTTGCTGGGGTACAATTTCCCGCCGGCCTCTCCAGAAGCTATGGGCGGAATAGGCTTGTTTTTGCTCGCGCTGTTTAACAGCGCCGTGCTGCCCGGTTTTTGCGAAGAATTTTTAAACCGCGGAATCGTTTTGCGCGGATTGAGGAGCTCTATGAACGAAAAAACAGCCATCTTAATTTCCGCGCTGCTCTTTGGGCTTTTGCACGCAAACATCAGACAGACGTTATATACGTTTGTGGGCGGAATAATCTTGGCGACGCTTACCATAAAGACAAGGTCGATCCTGCCCGCTATGATTATACATTTTATGAACAACGCTATAAGCGTTTATTCTTCGCACGCAAGCTACAACGGCTGGCCGGGGGCTAATTGGGAAACGTTCTTGCAAAACCATTTTCTTCTTTCCGCGATGATCTGGGTAATATGCTCGGTCGCATTGGCAGGCATAGTTTATTGGATAGTTATAAACGAAGACGAATATTACGCTCAAAAAGCCGAAAAAGGCGAATTCCTAGAGCCCAAAACGGAAATAATTACGTCTTATGAGACGCCTTTTGGGGTAAATCTTATAAAAAGGACGCCTTTATACCAGCCTGGACTACAAGACAAAATAATGATGTATTCCGCGATATTTTTGCTCGCGTTGACTACGGCATTTTCGCTTTATCTAGGAATGTTCTAAATGATTAGAATTGTCTGCGTAGGCAAAGAAAAAGAATCTTATTACATAGAAGCCGCTCAAGACTACCTAAAGAGAATATCAAAATACGCCAAGGTCGAAGTCATACAGCTGCCGGAATATAAGCTTTACGATTCTAGCAACGCAAAAACAGAAAAAGCTCTTTCGGAAGAAGCCAAAGCCGTAAAGCCATATCTAAAAGGTATGGTCGCGGTTTTGGACTCCGCGGGGCAATTGATGACAAGCGAAGAGTTTGCGAAATTTATGAACAAGAATTTAAGCCCGGGCATTACCTTTGTCATAGGCTCGTCAATCGGCTTAAGCAAAGAAATAAAAGATTCGGCCGACAAAGTCATAAGCTTCGGCAAGATGACCTTTCCGCACAGATTAATGCGGGTAATCTTATTAGAACAGATTTACAGAGCTTTTTGCATAATACATAATACGCCCTATCACAAATGAAAAACGATTTTTCCGAAATCTTGTTATTTTGGTTGTATTATGCTACAATGCATAAAGCAGGAGTAATAATTTGGTAAACGCGATTTTATATATATCCATAGCCATTTCCGCGGCTGTGATTTTGGTAGGGCTTCCTCAAATACTTTATATGTTTCTGGGGCTGCTTAAGCCCAAAACTTATCCTGACGCGAAAACCAAATACAAATACGCGTGCATAATCTGCGCACGAAACGAGCAAGGCGTCATAGCGCAGTTAATAGACAGCATCAAAAAACAGGACTATCCTTCGGAATTAATAGATATTTTTGTCGTAGCTGACAATTGTTCGGACGATACCGCTAAAATCGCCAAAGAAGCGGGCGCTATTGTATATGAAAGGCATGACCCTTTTCACCGCGGCAAATGTTACGCGCTGCAGTTTATTTTTGACATAATCCATTCTCAATACTTAGACAAAAACTATAAAGGCTATTTTTTCTTTGACGCGGACAACCTGTTGTCCCGCAATTATATCACTGAAATGAACAAGGCGGTAAACGCCGGCGAAGTCATAATCAACAGCCATCGCGCTCCTAAAAACTACGACAACTGGCTGAGCGCGGGCACGGGTTTGATGTTTTTGCAGCAATGCCGTCTTGTGCATTATTCTAGAGCAAAAATAAACACAAGCACTTATATAGCCGGCACGGGCTTTTACGTAGACGCCGAAATAATCAGAAAACAAGGCGGCTGGCCTTATACTTCGCTTACCGAAGACATAGAATTTTCTCACGCCAAAGTTTTGGAAGGTTATAAAATAGCTTATTGCAACAGCGCGGTATTTTACGACGACCAAGCCTTTACTATCCGGGATACCATCAATCAGCGCGCCCGCTGGGTAAAAGGCGGTTATCAATGCTGCGCTAAATTTACGCTAAAACACATAAAAAACATTAAGCGGTCTTTCGCGTCTTACGATCTTTTGATATTGCTTTTGCCCATACCCATTATTTCGTTCTCTTGGGCGATAATTTCGGCTTTGTTGTATTTGTTCGCAGGCTTTATGGGCTGGGGGTTGACGATAAATCAAGCTCTAACAATTATAGGAATGCAGCTTGCGGGCGTTTACGCTGCGGCGTGGCTTTTGGGCGTTTACGTTACTATCTTGGAATGGAAATATATCAAGGCGAAAGCGTGGAAAAAGATTATTTATACGTTTACCTTCCCAGCCAACCTGATGCTGTTTTTGCCCGCGGTTTATATAGGATTGGGAAACGTAAAATGGCGGGCTATACAACGGACTCAAAAATCTATCGCCGACCTTGAGCAAGAGCAGGCGGCTAACTAAAAACAAAAACCCCGAAAAGCAATCGGGGCTTTATTTTTTAAATATTTCGTTAGGCGATAATAATCGCGCGGGCGGCGGAATAACGCTTTACATCGCAAACAGCACCAAGCTTACGGCCATTACCGCCATTCCCGCAACTAAGCCGTAAATAGAAAGGTGGGCTTCGCCGTATTCTCTTGCGCTGGGCAATAGTTCGTCTACCGAAATAAAGACCATAATGCCCGCCACAGCCGCAAAAATAATGCCGAACACGATATCGTTTATAAACGGCAGCAGCAGGCCAAATCCTATCAGCGCGCCCAAAGGTTCGGATATTCCCGAAAGAACGGAATACAAAAACGATTTGCCGCGCTTGCCTGTCGCGTAATAAACGGGAATAGAAACGGCTATGCCTTCGGGTATGTTGTGGATAGCTATAGCTATTGCGATAGGCACGCCTAATTTAGGGTCTTGGTAAGCCGACATAAATGTCGCGAGCCCTTCGGGGAAGTTGTGGATAGTTACCGCAAGCGCGGTAAACAACCCCATTCTTAAAAGCTTGGAATCTTTTGATTGGGAATCGGGCGAGTCCATTTCCTCGATTTTACGCATTTCGTGCGGGTTTTTCGCTTTAGGGATTACTTTATCGATAATAGCTATCAAAGCAATGCCGCCAAAAAATCCGCCCAAAACCGCCCAATAACCCGCGACGTCTCCTAAAGCCGAAGTCAAAGCGTTTTTTGCCTTATAAAAAATCTCGACCATAGAGACGTATATCATAACGCCGGCCGAGAATCCTAAGCTGACCGCTAAAAACTTTGTGTTGGTCTTTTTGGTGAAAAAGGCTAAGGCGCCGCCGATTCCGGTTGCCAAACCGGCGAACATTGTAAGACCAAAAGCTGTTAGAAACTGCATCTTAAAATTTCCTTAGTATCCCTTTATTTTTTTAGTATATAATTATAGCACCATTTTATAAAAGCCGCTACAGTATGTTAACTTATAGCGGCTTATTTTGTTATAATTATACACTATATTAATATGTTATTTTAAGTGTTCTAGTCACTAATTAATCTTGATCAGCTTAGCTCGATCGCGCCGGTGTAAAGCTGATAATATTTGCCTTTTTGGCGGATTAACTCTTCGTGGTTGCCGCGTTCTATTATTTCGCCATGCTCTAATACCATTATGGCTTGGGCGTTTTTAATGGTGGAAAGCCTGTGCGCGATTACAAAAACCGTTCTGCCTTCCATAAGTTTATCCATGCCTTCTTGGATAATTTTTTCCGTTCGGGTGTCAATGCTGCTAGTAGCTTCGTCTAGTATCAAAACGGGCGGGTTGGCTACGGCGGCTCTTGCTATCGCCAAAAGCTGTCTTTGTCCTTGAGAAAGGTTAGCTCCGTCTCCTGTAAGGATTGTGTCGTAGCCGTCGGGCAAGTGCCTTATGAAGTAATCCGCGTTAGCCAGCTTTGCGGCTTTTTCTATTTCTTCGTCCGTGGCGTTTAGATTTCCGTATCTTATATTATCTCTAACCGTTCCGGTAAACAAATGCGTGTCTTGCAAGACTATGCCCAAAGAGCGTCTTAGCGAGCTTTTCTTGATATCCTTTATGTCTATGCCGTCGTAAGTAATCTTGCCTTTTTGGATATCGTAAAAACGGTTTATAAGATTGGTGATGGTCGTTTTGCCCGCGCCCGTAGATCCTACAAACGCGATCTTTTGTCCGGGCTTTGCGTAAAGGTTTATATTTTTCAAAACAGGGTTGACGCCGTCGTAAGAAAAGTCCACGTCATAAAACCTTACGTCGCCTTTTAATTCTATAAATTTATAACTGCCGTCGTCTTGGGGCATTTTCCAATGCCAAACGCCTTGGGGATCGGAATCTGCAGTTTCGACTAATTGACCTTTTTCGTCCAGCTTGGCTTTTACCAAAACCGCTTTGCCTTGGTCTTCTTCTACGGGCTGGTCTAAAATCTCAAAAATTCTTTCCGCGCCCGCTATAGAAACCGCTATAAAGTTGATTTGGTTGGATATTTGGTTTATTGGCATAGTAAAGCTGCGGGTAAGAAGCAAGAACGATGCCAGCGTTCCTACCGTCATATAAGGCGTTTTGGCTATCAAAAAGCCGCCCAGCACAGCCACCAAAGCGTAAGACAGATAACTTAAGTTTACCATAATGGGCATAAGCATATTTGCGTAAGTATGCGCTTTGTTGGCGTTTTCATATAAGTTTTGGTTTACTTCGTCAAACTTTTTCTTGGCGCGCTCTTCGTATGAAAACACTTTTACTACTTTTTGGCCGTTTATCATTTCTTCGGCGTAACCGTTCAAAAGCCCGAGAGCTTGCTGCTGTCCTACAAAATATCTAGAGCTTCTGCCGCCTATTACCTTTACGACCAAAAACATTACAAATAGCATAGCGATTATCGCCAAGGTCAGTCTCCAGCTGTAAACCAGCATTAATATAAACACGCTGACGACGGTTATTATTGAAGATATAAAGCTTGGAATTACTTGAGACAAAGCCTGCCTTAACGCGTCGGTATCGTTTGTGTATCTGCTCATTAGGTTGCCGTGGGTGTTGTCGTCAAAAAACTTAACAGGTAGCTTTTGCATGTGCTCATACATCTGGTCGCGGATTGTCTTAAGCGTGCCTTGCGTGATGTTAATCATAAGCCTGTTGTATACGTAACCCGCGGCGACGCCTAATATAGCGACTGCGCCTAAAGCGATGATTACCATCATAAACTTGCTCAAATCGGGATTAGGCGTTCCTATCAAAGGCTCGATGTATTTATCAATAAGCGGTCTTATAGAGCTGTTCAGCGCTACGCCCGCTCCGGAGTTTATCAAGATACATATTATTACTACAGCCAGCTGCAACTTATAATTTTTCAAATATCCCAGCAGCCTAAAGATAGTCTTTTTAAAATTTTTGGGTTTTAGACCCGCGTGTCTGCCTTTTATTTCCGTGTTCTTACTCATTCTGCCGCTCCCATATGCTTTTGGGTGTAATAAACTTCTTTATATATTTCATTGGTTTTGATGAGCTCATCGTGCGTTCCTATGCCATCGATTCTGCCTTCGTTTAAGACGATAATAAGGTCGGCGTCTTCTATGGAAGCCACTCTTTGCGCGATGATAATTTTTGTGACGTCTTTTAATTCGTTCTTTAAAGCGTTTCTTATATGCGCGTCCGTTTTGGTGTCCACAGCGCTTGTAGAATCGTCAAATATAAGCACTTTGGGGTTTTTTAGAATAGCTCTCGCGATGCAAACCCTTTGTCTTTGACCGCCTGAAAGGTTTACGCCGCCTTGATCCAAATACGTTTGATAGCCGTCAGGGAAACTCATAATAAAATCATGGGCTTGAGCGATCTTGCACGCTCGGATTATGTCGTCCATTGTCGCGTCTTGGTTGCCCCAACGCAAGTTTTCTTCTATAGTGCCCGAAAACAGCACGTTCTTTTGCAATACTATTCCCACGCTGTCGCGCAAGGTCTTTATATCATAGTCTCTTACGTCTACTCCGCCTACCAAAATTCTTCCTTCGCTTACGTCGTAAAGGCGTGGAATAAGCTGAACGAGCGTAGTCTTGGAAGAGCCCGTTCCGCCTATTATGCCCACGGTCTGACCGTGCTTGATTTTTAAGTTTATATTAGAAAGGGCGTAATTGGCGTTCTTTTTGTAGCTGAAGCTTACGTTTTGAAATTCTATAGAGCCGTCCTTGACTTCCATAACCGGATTTTCGGGCTGTTTTATGTCGGGCGTTTCGTTAATTACTTCGACTATTCTGTTTGCAGCGGCTCGTGTCATCATAATGTTAATAAATATAACCGATATCATCATCAAGCTCATTAAGATTTGGTTTATATAGCTTAAGAAAGTAGCGAGCTTGCCCGTGGTCATATTGCCCGCGATAATCTGATTGCCGCCAAACCAAGATATCGCCAAAATACAGCCAAACACGGTCAATTGCATTATAGGGCCGTTCCAAATAACGATTTTTTCGGCTCTTTTGGAAAATTCCATTATTTGACTGGAAGCGTCTTTAAATTTGTCTATCTCAAAATCTTCTCTTACGTAAGATTTTACCGTTCTTATGGCTATCAAATTTTCTTGAATTACCGAGTTAAGCTTGTCGTATTTTTTGAACAGCGCGATAAATTTAGGATAAGCGAAAAAGAACAAAACGAACAAACCAACAGCCAAAAAGGGTATCGCGCAAACAAACACGATTGTGAGTTTTTTGTTAAGCTTAAAAGCTAAAACCAGCGCCATTACCAACATAAAAGGCGCTCTTATAAGCGTTCTTAAGCACATCTGCATTGTATCTTGCGCGATATTTACGTCCGTAGTCAAACGCGTAATCAGCGACGCAGTGGAAAACTTATCGATATTGGAAAAGGCGTAATTTTGAATGTTGTAATACATTTTTTGCCTTATGTTTTTAGCTAGACCCGTGGCAGCCCACGCGCCGAACTTTCCAGCCAAAGCGCCGCAAATAAGACCGACAAAAGCCATTCCTATCATCAAAAGCCCCGTCATTAAAATGTAATTGATATCGGCGTTTTTTACTCCAACGTCGATTATTAAGGACATCAGGTAAGGAATGGACACTTCCATCAAGACTTCGCCTATGACAAACAGCGGAGTAAAAATAGCTACGATTGCGTATTTTTTGAAGTATTTTGCGAGTTTGAGCATATAAGCATCCTTTAGTTTTATATTGGCATAAATATATAAATATTATTTATTAGTATTTTTAACCAAGTTTTCGCATATGCGGTCGAGCATATCGACTAAAGAATTATATTCTTCGTCGCTAAAGATAGACAGCAGCATATCGTCGCTTTTTTTGGCGTCCTGCTCTATCCGCTCTATTATATCTTTGGCTTGGTCGGTCATTATGACGACCTTTTTTCTTTGGTCGGTTTCATCCGTTTTGCGAACAATCATTCCTTTTTTCTCGAGCGTCTGCAGTACGCTTGTTATAGTGGAGCGACGCAAACGAAAATTATTTTGGATTTTGGTCTGAAGAATATGCTCTTTTTGGTCTTGGTTTTGATAAAAAAAACGCAGCAACAAAAACTGCTTTCCGGTAAGTCCGTGATTTATGCAAATGTCGTTTAGGTGCTGGAGCAATAGACCGTTGGCTTTTTTTATTAGGTAAAATAAACGGTTCATTTTTTAAAATGGTCTGATAACGATTTGTTAGAATTCTAACAAAATAAATTAATCGTTGTCAAGCGTATAATCATATTTAATAATAAAGCTGATTATAAGACAGGCTTAAAATAAAGACAGCAAAATATTAAAAATACTATATAATAGTATTATGGAGGCTGAAAAATTGCCGCTATAAAAGCCTGATTTCCGAGCTTTAGAATATAAATAGTTTATAAATATTTTTCAAAAAAATTTAAATAAACTCTTGACATATAAATATAACTA
>DATCKP010000073.1:0-5839 GCA_036562165.1 Clostridia bacterium | reverse complement strand
AGCGTATGATAGATAAGATCTGCTATTTCCGCCGCCAATTCGTCGTTGTTTGCGTTCTTCGCCGCTATTATTACTTCAGAAGCTTCTTCGCCTATCTTTTTGCAAATTTTATCTGTGCCGTTTTCCAAAAGATAGGTCGTATAAGAGCCTTCTTTGGGGTTTATTTTGCGGTCTTTTATGCACTTAATGTCTTTATAAATGATCTCCGAGTTAAATATCGGGATGAATTCTTCTATTAGGTTATGAAAACAAGTATATTCTCCGGTATGGCAAGCGTTTCCTTTTTGGATAACCTTTAACAACACGCTGTCAAAATCGCAATCCAAAGATACCGACACTACTTCTTGATAGCAGCCGCTGGTTTCGCCTTTTTGCCAAATTTTATTTCTAGAACGCGAAAAATAATGCGCTCTTTGCGTTTTTAAAGTAAGCTCAAACGCTTTTTTGTTCATATACGCCTGCATTAAAACCGCGCCGGTATACGCGTCCTGCGCTATCGCAGGGACTAATCCTTTTTCGTCAAATTTTATTTTTTCTATAATCAAATTAATATCTTCTCTCATAGCCTTACTGGTATGCCTTCCTTACGCAAATATTGTTTTACTTGGTTTATTGAGAATATGCCGAAGTGAAAAAGCGACGCAGCCAAAACCGCTTCGCAGCGGCCTTCCGTCAAAGCCTGCTTAAAATGCTCAAGCTCTCCCGCTCCGCCGCTAGCTATAACTGGTATATTTACCGCGTCGGCTATAAGCCTTAGCAATTCTATATCATAACCCTTTTTCGTGCCGTCAGTGTCTATGCTTGTAACCAGCAATTCGCCCGCTCCTAAGCTTTGGACTTTTTTAGCCCATTCCACCGCGTCCGCGCCGGTGTTTAATTGACCGCCGTTTATGTAGACTTCATAAATGCCTTGAGAGTTTTTCTTAATGTCTATTGCGACAATCACGCTTTCCGTCCCGAATTTTAACGACGCTTGTTTTATCAGGTCAGGATTTTTAAACGCCGCTGAGTTAACGCTTATTTTATCCGCGCCGGCGTTAATAAGCCTAGCGATATCATCTAAATCTCTGATTCCGCCGCCCACGATAATAGGTATGTTTACCTGTTCAGACGCGCGGGCGATAACGTCGGTAACCGTTTTGCGACCTTCCACGGTGGCTGAAATATCCAAAAACACGATTTCATCCGCGTTTTCAAGGGCGTAATGTTTAGCCAATTCAACGGGGTCTCCCGCATCGTTTAAGTTGACAAAATTAATTCCTTTTACGACCCTGCCGTTGTGCATATCAAGGCAAGGAATGATTCTTTTAGCGTTCATAATTTTTTACTCCGTTCTTTCTATAGCGTCTTTTAAATTTATTGCGTTTTCATACAACGATTTTCCCAAAATAACGCCGTAAACATTGGCTTTGGCTAACCGTTCTATATCGTCCAAATCTTTAGCGCCGCCGCTGGCTATTACGTCAAGACCGCAATATTTTTGGATTTCTACGGTCTTTTGGATATTTATCCCGCTCATAACTCCGTCTCTTGATATATCCGTAAACAAAACGGTCTTAACGCCCATATCAGCCAACTCTTTGCCCATTGATAAGACGTCTTTTGGGGTTATCTCTTGCCAGCCTTTTATCGCCAAATACCCGTCTTTTGCGTCTATGCTTACTACGATTTTGTCCGGAAAACGCTTGAGAGCTTCTTTCAAAATATATGGCGAAGAATACGCTATGGTTCCTAAAATCACTCTTTCGGCTCCCAAAACTTCTATTCTATAGGCTATATCGTCTAAGCTTCTTATGCCCCCGCCGAGCTGAACGGGCAAGCCTACCGAAGACGCAATTTTTTTTATAGTATCAAAATTTGTTTTATTTTGGGCGTCGAACGCCGCGTTCAAATCTACTATATGCAAATATTGCGCGCCGTCTTCCTTAAATTTGAACGCTTTTTCTAGAGGGTCGCCGTAAACGGTCTTTTGCTTAGGGTCGCCTTTATATAATCTAACGCATTGATTGTCCAAAATGTCTATAGCGGGGAAAATAATCATTAGAGATTCTCCAGTTTTAGCGTCTTAATTTACAAAAGGCGTATTAAAGGACGCCTTTGGAAGAAGGAATTTTGTCGGATACGATTTTTACGGCTTCGCTTAAAGCCCTTGCGACCGCCTTAAACGACGCTTCGATGATATGATGAATGTTTTTACCCGCAAGTTTGTTTACGTGCAAGGTAAAACCGCAAGACGACAACGCCCTGAAAAACTCTTCGGCAAGCTCAGCTTCAAAATTGCCTATCCTGCCCTGAACGTCCAAATCGCAAGCTAAGAAAGGACGCCCGCTTATGTCTATCACCGCTCTTACCAAGGCTTCGTCCATAGGAATGGTTTTTTCGCCGTATCTGTTAATGCCCTTTTTGTCGCCTAGTATTTGGTCAATTAATTTTCCCAAGACTATGCCTACGTCTTCTACGGTATGATGAGCGTCGACGTTTAAGTCGCCTTTGCATTTTACAGTCAAATCAAAATTGCCGTGAACGGCAAACAGCTCAAGCATATGGTCAAAAAAACCTACGCCTGTTTCTATATCGCATCTGCCTTCGCCGTCTAGGTTAAGGCTTACGTATACGTCGGTTTCTTTGGTCGTTCTCTTTAGCTCTCCTTGCCTTTTCATATTTATTCTCCGTCTTGAAATCTGATTTTTATAGAATTGCCGTGAGCCTGCAGTCCTTCTATGCCGCTTATGTTGATTATGTCGTCTTTAACTTTTTTAAGCTGTTTTTTATTATATTTTATTAAGCTTATCTTTCTAATAAACGTCTCAGCGCTCAAAGGAGAGAAAAATTTAGCCGTTCCCGTAGTGGGCAAAACATGGCTAGGGCCTGCCAGATAGTCTCCCAAAGGCTCGGGAGAGTATTCCCCAATAAACACCGCGCCCGCGTTAGAGATAAAAGGCAAAATTTGTTCGGGAGATTCTACCAATAATTCTAGGTGTTCGGGCGCTATTTCGTTGGCTATCATAACGCCTTTAATTAAGCTGTCGACTATAAATATGCGTCCGTTGGTCTCTATTGATTGTCTTGCTATACTTTCCCTTTCTAATTGTTTCAGCCTGTTTTCTATCTCTATTTGGACTTGCTCGGCAAGCTCTTTGGAGTCTGTTATCAAATAGCTTGCGGCTTTAGTATCGTGTTCCGCTTGAGAAAGCATATCGCAAGCTACGTAATCCGCCCTTGCCGTTTTGTCTGCGATAATCAAAATCTCTGACGGGCCAGCCAGCATATCTATGCCGACCGCGCCGAAAACTTCCTTTTTCGCCAAGGTAACGTAAATATTGCCCGGTCCGGCGATTACGTCTACTTTGGGAATGGATTGAGTGCCGTATGCCAAAGCGGCTATGCTTTGAGCCCCGCCGACTTTAAATATCCTGTCCACGCCGCATTCGGCCGCCGCTACCAGCGTCAAAGGATTAATTTTTTCTTTGGCGGGCGTTACCATTATGATCTGGCGGACGCCGGCGCAAACGGCGGGAATAGCCGTCATAAGCACGGAAGAAGGATATGCCGCCGTTCCTCCCGGAACATATATGCCCGCTTTTTCCACGGGTCTTACCATATACCCGCATTTGTTGAGATATTCGCCTTTTAACGCCTTTTTCATCAAATCGTCATGGTATTTTGATATATTTTGTATAGCCAGCCTAAGAGACTGCAGCGTTTCGTCGTTTATATTTTCATACGCTTCTGCTATTTCGGATTCGGTTACTTCGACATTGGATTCGTTTATGTCCACGCCGTCGAATTGTTTGGTATATTTAAAAAGCGCTTGATCGCCGTTTTGCCTTACGTCTTCGACGATTTCTCGGACTTTTTGCGCGATCTCTCCGCCCAGAATCAGCTCGCGTTCTTTTTTGAGTTCTTTTAATTCGTTTTCATAATCCGCAACAATCTTAATCATACTCAACCTACCAATCTCTCCAATGATTTTAATATCGGATTTATAATATCATATTTTGTTTTAAAGCTCACCTTGTTGGCGATAAGTCTTGCGGAAATATCCGCTACTTCTTCTAAAACATGCAATCCGTTGGATCTTAATGTCGCGCCGCTTTCGACTATGTCCAAAATAACGTCGCTTAAATCTGTGATGGGGGCAAGCTCTACAGAGCCTTTGAGCTCTATTATGTCCGGGAAAATAAATTTGCTTTCAAAATATTGCCTTGCGATGTTGGGATATTTGGTCGCCACTCTCAAAACTCTAGCGTTTTTTATAATTTCAGGGCTTTTGCCCGCCACGCACAAGCGGCATTTGCCTATTTTTAAATCTAACAACTCGTATATGTCCTTGCCTTCTTCCATAATGGTGTCTTTGCCTGCTATACCAATATCCGCCGTCCCGCGTTCGACATAGGTCGGCACGTCGGCAGGTTTTACGTATAAAAATCTATATTCGTTGTTTTTGTCGTATATAATCAATTTTCTATCGTCCAAAGCGTCGCTTAAAGTAATGCCGCATTGTTCGATTAACTCAAGAGCTTTTTGGGCAAGCCTGCCTTTAGGCAGCGCTATTGTCAGCTTTGTCATATAGCCCCTTCCTTTATGCCGTCTTTTGAAATAATAATATATTTTTTTATGTTTTTATCTTGGCAGTATTTTATAAGCTCGTTTTCGTTCGTAACAAATGCCCGCTCTGTCCAAAGCCCTTTTGATTTTAGATCTTTTACGATTTTAAACGCTTGCGTTTCGCAGCCGTCCAAAACCATATAAGCGTAATCCGAAGCTTTGGGAGACTCAAATCCTTTGGTCTTTTCTATGGCAGTCATAAGCCTTTTGATTCCGATAGAAAAGCCTACCGAAGGGATATCCGCGCCAAAATAGACGCTTAAATTGTCGTATCGGCCGCCTTCCAATATAGCCGCTCCCACGCTGTCGGTCATACCTCTGAATATAATGCCTGAGTAGTAGCTTAAGTGCGGGAGCATGCCTAAATCAATTGAAATATATTTTGTGTAGCCGTATGCCGATAGCGAATCAAATATTTCTTGAATGTTTTTTATAGCGCTATCAGATTGCGGGTTGTTGGAAATCTCTTGGGCGTGTTTTAAGACTTCGATCCCCCCGAAAAGCTTAGGAATCGTCAAGATATCTTGCATAGCCTTTTCGGGCAAATTTACACTTTGCAATATAGTTTTTACGCCTACAAGGTCTTTGCAGTTTATGCGTTCTCTTATTTTTTCTATAACCGCGTCGTTAAGCCCCCAAGAGTTCATAATGCCCAAAAAATAATCCACTTGGCCGATGTCTATTTTGAAATTGTCCAATCCGCAAGCCAAAAGACATTCTATAGCCGTCGCCAAAACCTCGGCGTCGGCGGCGCTGCCTTTTGCCCCGATTAACTCTACGCCCGCTTGAGCAAACTCTCTTGTTCGGGACGTTTGAGTCTGGACGTTGGAAAACTCATAAGAATTAAGAATATAAAACAGTCTATGAACGCCTTTGGGCAGTTTGGTCGCGGCAATCCGTGAAATCTGCAAGGTAGGATCCGACCTTAAGGCTAAAATTTTGCCGTCAAAGTCCATAAATTTAAAGACTTTTTCAAGACGGGCGGATTCGCTGTAATTAAAGGTTTCCAAATATTCAAAAGTGGGCGGCTCTATTTTTTTGTATCCGCCGCTTTTTAAGGTATCAGCGATTTTTTGCTCCAAAAGGCTTTTTATAAAACATTCTTCAGGCAAATAATCCTGAACGCCGATAGGCAATATACTCTTTTTATACGGCATATTCATCCTTAGAATATATTTTAACGCTTTAATGCATTAATGCATTAGCGTAATTATATGCCATGGGATATTAT
>DATCKP010000071.1:0-16741 GCA_036562165.1 Clostridia bacterium | reverse complement strand
GGAGAGTGTCATCTTGACGTGGTGAAGGTCGGGGGTTCGAGTCCCTCATCGCCCACCAAACTAGAACCTTTCAAAAAAGATAATCGGTCATAACTTTTTTAAAAAAATTTTTCAGCTAGTTTGCGTCAGCCTTATTTTTTTATGTAGAGTCATGAAAAACATAGAGTCAAAATCACCCATCAAAAGGATACTCAACGCCCTTTCGATTATATGGTATGTCCTTTTGATGTGTTTTCTTTTAACTCTTTGTTTTTTCATAATTAACAGCAAGATTAACAACAAAGTCCCAGTAATAGGAAATTACGCGATTTTAAAAGTTATGACCGAAAGCATGGAACCAACTATCTCAAAACATCAAATCGTTTTAGTCAAAAAAATTCCCGTCGAAAAAATTCAAGTTTCCGACGTTATCTCTTATTATCATCTCGTAGGCGAAAAGGAAATCATCATTACTCACAGGGTTATTCAAATAATACAAGACCCCCAAACTAAAGACCTTATAGGGTTTAAGACAAAAGGCGACGCCAACGCTTCGGAAGACTCTTGGGATGTTCAAAAAGATAAGGTTATAGGCATTGTGGATTTTGGACATCCCGTAGTCGTCAATGTCTTAAGCTTTATAAGCGATCCGATAGGGATTATAGTTTTAGTTATTTTCCCTTTGAGCTTGATTTTGATTTCGGATTTTGTAAGCTTGTTTAAAGTCGTAAAGCAAAAAGACGAAGACTTTGACAACGACGAATTGCTGGACGATATAAGCTTAGACGACAACGAGTTTGAAAGCTTTGATTTCGGGGTCAACGATTATTATAAAGAAGACCAATATCTTGACGACGATGACGATCTATTGGATTACTATAGCGACGATGATTAAAGTTTGCTTTTAAGCAATTTAAATAAAAATAACAAAAGGAAGGATTTGCTATGCACATTGAATTATTAAAACTTGTTCCGGCAGTAAAAGATTATCCATGGGGAGGCAAAAAGCTTGCCGAAAGCTGGAACAAACAATCCAACGCTCAAAGGATAGCTGAAACATGGGAATTGTCGCTTCATCCCGACGGACTAAGCTTGATCGAAGGCGGAAATTATGACGGAAAAACATTAAAGGAATTTGTGGATCAATGGGGCGACGCAGTTACTGGAAGGAGCTCTGCGCAATTTCCGATGTTTCCTTTGCTAGTAAAGCTGGTTAACACGGCAGAAAAAACGCCCATACAAGTTCATCCTAACGACGATTACGCTCACGAATACGAAAAACAATTTGGAAAAGATAAGATTTGGTATATCCAAGAAACTGAAGAAAACGCTGGAGTTTATTTAGGATTTAAAGATAAACTAACTAAAGAACAAGTTATAAAAAGCATTGAAGACGGCGTATTGCTGGATTTAATGCAATTTTATCCTGTAAAACCCGGCGATTTATTTTACGTCCCCGCGGGAACCGTTCATTGTATCGGCGAAGGAATAACCTTAGTAGAAGTCCAAAAGAATTCTAACGCAAATTACACATTATACGATTTCGGCAGACCTTGTTCGGAAGAAGATCTTAAAAAAGCTTTGGACGTGGCGATATTAGGCCCTTACTCGGGCGTAAAAGTCGAACCCGAAGACAAGGCTATACGCCAATTGTATATGGACAGATATTTTAAAGTCCGCGAAACCAAAAACAGCTCGGTTTTCAAAAGACAGATAGACGACAGCTTCTGCGGAATAATGTTTTTGGACGGAGAAGGGGAAATTACCGACGGAATACATAAAATACCGTTTAAAAAAGGCGATATGTTCTTTGCCCCCGCTAAAATACCTTTCAAAATTACGGGCAATTCTAGATTTTTGGAAATATTCGTCTAATTAAAGTTCAAAAAAAAGCCGCATAATTTTTATGCGGCTTTTCTTTATCTTGTTTGTTTTGATTTTTTGTTTAAAATCGTATCGTTATACGAGATTATGCATCCGCAATATTTTTGGCGATACAAGCCAAGCTCTTTTGCTTTTTGCTGTCCCGCCCCATAGCCTGTCCTAAAATCTTCGTAATAAAAAGGAACGCCTACGCTTTCTCCTATTTTTTGCCCTAGTTCTTTTATCAAATCATGTTTTTGATAAGGGCTTACAAGCAACGAAGTGGTGTAGGCGTCAAATCCGTTGTCTAATGCGTATTTTGCGGCCAATTGAAGCCTTATGCTGTAACACATCTCGCAGCGCTCTTCGGACGTTCCTTGGAACATTTCCCATTCGGACTGCATAAAGCCGTCTACAAACTCGACAGGTATATTGACTATTTTGGAAAATTGCTCTAAGGTCTCTTTTCTTTTTTGATATTCTTCTATGGGATGAATATTGGGATTGAAGAACAAGCCATATATTTCGTGATTTTCTTCTCTAAGTTTTTCGACCGGATATGCCGCGCACGGAGCGCAGCACATATGCATAAGTATTTTCATTTTAATTCACCTTAAAATAATTTACCCCTGCGTTAATCAATCATAATCTTATTAATCTTTGCTTTAATTGTAATAACATATATTTTAATTGTCAACCCCGGCTTAATAAAAAAAAATCAGGGCGAACAAAATCGTCCTGATTTTTTATAAAAAGATAATTGTTTAATCTAATTCATTAACTAACTTCTTCAAATATTCTTTATACGCCTTGCCTAGTTCGTTATCTCTTAAAGCGTATTCGGTAATAGCTTCAAGGCTTCCAAGTTTGTTGCCCATATCGTATCTTCTTCCTTCAAACACGTAAGCTAACGCGCCGCTTTGCTTCGCCAAAATGTTTATTCCGTCGGTAAGCTGAAGCTCGTTGTTAATGCCCAAAGGCGTAACCTTTAGGACGTCAAAAATCTCCGGAGTCAATATGTATCTGCCCAAAGTCGCAAGATCGCTTCTTAACTCCTCAGCGGAAGAAGGCTTTTCCAAAACGCCTTTCATGCTGTATACGTTATCTTCTAGCTGCTCTTTTACGTCTATAACGCCGTAGCGGAAGATTTCGGGCGGCTGTCTTCTTTGAACGCCCAAAACGCTTTTTTGGTATTTTTCGTAGACTTTAGCAAGCTGGTTTATTACCGGGTTTTGAGCGTTATATATTACATCGTCTCCGAGCATCAAAGCGAAAGGCTCGCCCTTTATAAAGTCTTGGGCGATAAGCAGCGCGTCTCCGCTGCCTTTGGGAATATATTGTACGTCAAAAGAGATATTGGCCTTTTTTGAAATGGCGTCTATAATTTCCGCGTAATCGGGCTTTCCAGTCTCTATTAATTTTTGGTAAAGCTCAGGATTGGGATTATAATACTCCTTTATGCAATCCTTGTTAGGACTTATTATAATTAATATGTCTTTTATGCCAGAGTTTACCGCTTCGTCTACTATGTAATCTACCACGGGTCTGTCTATTATAGGCAGCATTTCTTTAGGAACAGCTTTGGTGATAGGCAAAAATCTCGTCCCCAACCCCCCGCAGAGAATTACGCATTTTTTTATCATTTCGTTTCTCCTTAAAAAATATTAAACATTAAACATTATTTTACTATACGAAATACCATTTAGCAACCCCGACGTTTTAATCAGAGTTAAATAATGGCAATTTTTACAATAATTCTAAAAGCCTAGCATAAAATATTAATATGCGAAAATCAAAAATAGTCTTATGCGGGGGCGGAACGGCAGGACATATAATGCCGCATTTGGCTTTGATAGACGGACTCAAAAAAATTTTCGACGAAATACATTACATAGGCTCGGTGGGCGGAATGGAAAAAACCCTGATGTCCAACGTTCCGGGCGTGATTTATCACGAAATCGTATGCGCAAAACTGATACGCTCCCTATCATTAAAAAATCTCGCGATACCTTTTAAGCTGACTCAGGGTTTTTTCCAAGCCCGCAAGCTTATGAAAGAAATAGATCCGGACGTTATTTTTTCCAAAGGAGGATACGCTTCGGTTCCAGTAGTTTGGGCCGCGCCCAAAAAAACTAAAATTTTTATTCACGAATCCGATATGAGCTTGGGGCTGGGCAATAGACTATGCCTGCCTAAAGCGGATAAAGTCTTATTGACCTTTGAAAATCCTAAAATCAAAAAAGGCGTTTACACCGGAATGCCTTTAAGAAGCCAAATTTACTACGGCAACGAGCAAAAAATCTTCGGCCAGCTGAATATTGGTCAGCGAAAAGTATTATTGGTTATGGGCGGGTCGCTGGGCTCTAAAAAAATTAACGAAGTCTTAAGACAAACCTTAGACAAATTAATTTTAAAATACGACATTATACATATCACAGGCAAAGGCAATATAGACTCTAGATATAATTATAAAGGCTATCATCAGCTTGAGTTTTGCTCTAATATCAATGACATATACGCCGCAAGCGATATCGTGGTAAGCCGCGCAGGCTCTACCGCCATAAACGAATTATTGGCCTTAAAAAAACCTATGCTGCTTATTCCCCTGCCCAAAACGCAGTCTAGGGGCGACCAAATCCAAAACGCTAAATATTTCAGCGATTTAGGCGTAGCTAAAATGCTTCTTCAAGAAGACCTAACGCCGCAAAGCTTGTATGAGAATATTATTGATTTGGACAATAACCGCTTAAAATATATTCAAAAGATGCAAAGCGTAAAATACGCTGACGGCAGACAAAGAGTTCTTGAAATATTATCCGAAGCTCTTAAAAAATAAATTTTTAGATATGCTAAAGTTTCTTAAAAATTCGCGTTTTTTGATTGTTGTTTTATTTATATTTATTTTAGGCGGCTGTCATAAGCCGTCTGCTCAAACGCGTTTTCCCGCTTATGGCGCGCCTGTATTCTATCCTTACCCTTCGGTTATATGGCAAACCACAGCAGGCGGGTCTAAAGACGATTACGTAAAAGACGTTTTTTGCCGCGGCGGGTATATTTACATCTTAGGCGAGTCCAATTCTTACGACATAAATTTTACTTCAGCAAAATCCGGACAAAAACTTTTTTTAGGAAGATTAGATCTTAGCGGCGAGATAAAAAACATCTGGACATTCGCCGCGGCGGACAAACAGAATAGTTATATAAAATCGATATTAATAGACGATTATCTTTATGTTTTGGGGGAATGCGGGCTTGATACTAAAACCGTAGTCTTATATAAAGTCGATATTAACAACGGTCAAGCGTTTTACAAAACTTTGGGGAGCAAGATTTTTGACGAAGACGCGTTGGATTTAATACATTACAAAAACAAATTATACGTCATAGGACAAAATTTAGAGCATTATTATAACAATCGCGGCATTTTTATAGAACAACTAGATCTTAATTTAAATCAGCAGAATTTTCAAAGGTTTTTAAGAAGCGCGGATTTGAAATATATCGGAAGCGTTATAACCCAAGACGCCGTAAACATATGGATCAACGCCGTGGCTATAAATAATTCTTATCCCGTTATGATAGATATTAGCGGCAAAGAGTATGTCTATCATAATTTCGAAAACCCGTTTTACTCATATCGACTGCTAGACGCAAAACCGCAAGGCGAAAAAACTTTGTTGATTTTCGCCAAAGAAAATCAAAATAACGCCGCGGCTTATTGCTTTTTTGAAAACGGCAAGTTTGGATCTATAATGCATATCCAAAAAGACAATGTAATAAGCGGAAAAATTTTGCCTTGCCAAGATTACGCCGCGGCGTATTTGGACTCGGATAGCCCTAGTTTTTATATAATAAGCGATAAATATATCTCACAATTAAAAAACTTAAACCATGATTTCGAAGGCTTATATAAAAACTTCGGTCAAATGACTGCCGCGATCGGCAAGCGGAATGATAAGCAATATCTAATAATAATAAAAAACAGCGGCGCCAAAGTCTTAAATTTAGAAATTTCGGAAAGGATATCGGCGTTTTGGATAGAAAAAGATTATTTGATAGCCGTAAGCAATAAAAAAAATAAGGATACGTCGGATATAATAATTACGCTTATAAAAGCTATGCCCTATCAGTTTGCTTAATCTTTTTTGGAAGATTTAGGGGTAATTTGAGCGATTATTTTTTTGATTAATCTATAAGTGGATTTCTTGCCTTTTTTAGGGGCGAAGATATTCCCTTTCCAAGCAAAAGGAATTTCGTCTTGAGCGTCCATTATGGCGACGCCGGGGCCTTTTTTGACAACAACAGAGTTTGCGGTTTGCGCCATATTTTTTCCTTTAATCAATTTTCTTAATACTGTTTTTATTCCTCTTTTGTTGTCTTGTTCGATCATTATTGCTCCTAAACTTTATATATACATCTTCTATTATATAACATTTAGATAAAAATTGAACGCGGTAAGCTAAAAAACAAACTAATTTTTGGAAGCGAATTTATTTTTGTTTTTATTAAGCAAAAATATCAACTTTTCACGATCGGCGGGCTTAAACTTCAAAGGCGAACTTGTTCCCGACAGCGTCAGCGCCCCGTTGCGATTATTGGACACTATGACAGAATTGCCTTTCTTTTCAAAATAAAAGTCATAAAGGTGGTTCCAATCCAAAAAATAAATCGCCGTGTAAATCCCGTCGTTGACTACAGCGCTTTTTGCGTAAGTAAGCATGGCTGACACCGCAAGACAACATAAATCAATAAACATCAAAAGAGCTAAAACTATCCTAACCTCGCCGGTTTTGAGTTTCCAAACGCTGTATAATTCTTTGGTCAAAATGTTGTCTTGGGGCGTTATAAAGGCGTAAACAAGAACGCCCAAAACAAACGCCAAAAAGAGATCCAAAAGCCAATAAAAGAATTTATTAGTCTTAAGCGGTATTATGGTAATGGAATATTTCAAGCGGCGCTGATGCTTTATGGTAATAGTCAGCACAAAAGCCGAGCCCGCCAAAACTATCAGACTTACGCCCGACAATATTCCTATTAAGATATCCGCTAGATTCAGGGACATAAAGCGTTCCTAATTAACATAAAAACCGAAATTATTCATTTCGGTTTTTATATCATAGCATATTAACAAGATTTTTTCAACAAGTTCTAAAATTATCAGATTATTTGAAATATTGGACTCCGGATTCAAATATTTTTAAATCCATAGGCAAGTCTATGTTTTTATAGCCATGCCTGCAGCGCTCTATGTGTCCTAATTTGCCTAAAACTTTGCCGTCGGGGCTTATCAATCCTTCCACAGCCTGCATTGAGCCGGTAGGATTGTAAGGATATTGCGAGCTTGCGTCGCCAAAGTCGTCGACGTATTGGCTGAAAATTTGACCGTTTTGTTTTAATGTTCCTATATCTTTAATATCTGCGACAAATTTTCCTTCGGCGCTGGATATAGGCGAGCCGAAGATTTCTCCTGTTTTGACGCCCGCAAGCCAAGGAGAGTTAGTCGAGCATATTCTGATTTTAGCGATAGTCGACACATGGCGGTTTATGTTGTTTACGGTTAAAGTCATATTGTTTTTGTTTTTGGTCATTCTGCCGTAAGGCAAAAGACCTAATTTAAGCAGGGCTTGGAAACCGCTTCCGACGCCTATTATCAGTCCGCCGCGTTCTAGCAAATCGTTTACGGCGTCGGCTAAAGCGGGAGCGCCAAATACCGCCGCTATAAACCTGCCCGCTCCGCCCGTCTCTTCTACGCTGGAAATTCCCCCGGGGAATGCCAGTATTTGACAGTCTTTTATGACCTTAGCCATATCCGTAATAGATTGAGCTATTTCTTCGGGCGAGCGGTATTTTAATACGTAAGGCTCTACTTCCGCTCCGCTTTCTCTAAACGCGCGTTCTAGGTCGTATTCGCCGTTTGAGCCTAATATGACAGGGATAAAGACTTTGGGACGGGCGAAAGTATATTTGCAATGTTTAGGATAGTCTTTGATTACGCTGTTAATAGTTTGGACTTCGCCGGCGTCTTTAGCTTCGTCAGGGAACACGCTATTTAGAGTCGAAGTAAAGCTTTGAATAATTTCATCCAAAGCTATAGCTTCGTTATTAATAATGGTATCTCCTTGGACGGTTGTTCCTAATTTTTCGTATTCAAAGCCGTCTAAGAAGGACAGGTCTTGAGCCGAAATTAAGCAATCTCCCGCGAACTTATCAAACATTTCGGGTTTTGCGTTATAAAATCTTACGCCTAAATCGTTGGACAACGCGGATTTTATAGCGGCTATAGCAGCGCCGCCGTTTTCGACTACTTGAGCGTATTCTATATTGCCTGATTTAATGTTTTCATACAATACTCTTATTAATTTGTTTATATAATCAAAATCAGGCATTCCAAATTCGTCTCTTTTTAGTTTGACCCAAACAATTTCTTGACCAGGTTGTTTTAAGACATTAACGACTTTATATCTAGAATCCGTAAGTCCCAAAGCGAAAGATATAAGCGTGGGCGGAACGTCGATGTTTTCAAAAGTGCCGCTCATAGAGTCTTTGCCGCCTATCGCGCCCATCTTAAGCCCTAGTTGAGCGTATAAAGCTCCCAGCATTGCCGCGGTCGGAACGCCCCAGCGTTTAGGGTCTTTGCCCAGTCTTAAGAAATACTCTTGCAAAGTAAGCTTGATAGTGTCAGGATCGGCTCCCCCGCTAACCGCCCGCATTACGCTCAATACTATAGAATAAACAGCGCCCATAAAAGGACTTGTTGACATCATATCGGGATTGTATCCCCAAGAAGCGACTGTAGCGGTAGTTGTCTTTTGGTCTTCTTTTACGGGAAGTTTGCATACCATATAATCCGCGCAAGTAAGCTGCTTGCGTCCGCCGAGCGGCATTATAGTATTGCCCGCGCCTATAGACGCGTCAAACATCTCGATAAGACCTTTTTGAGAGCAAATATTAAGATCGGACAGTTTTCTTAATACCGCCGTCTTGTAATCGTTGTTTTTTAAGTATTCGTCTATATCTTTTCTATCGTAGAATATATCTTTAGAATTATCTTCAATTTCCGCCGCCGCGTATTGTCTTGCCCCGTTGGTATTCAAAAGACCGCGGTCTATATCTATTACCTTTTGACCGTTGTAATACATAGTCATTCTATTAGTGTCGTTGACTTCGGCGACTGCGGTTACGTCCAAGTTTTCCATATCTGCGAAGCGTTTTAAGGTCTCAAAATCGTCTTTGGCTATTACTAACGCCATGCGTTCTTGAGACTCGGAGATAGCGATTTCTAAAGGATTAAGCCCCGGATACTTTAGCGGAACGCGGTCTAAATAAATCGCGAGACCGGGAGCAAGCTCGCCTATGGCGACAGAAACGCCGCCTGCGCCAAAGTCGTTGCATTTTTTGATTATTTTGGTGACTTCGGGATTTCTAAATAACCTTTGAATATATCTTTCCAATAAGGCGTTGCCTTTTTGAACTTCCGCTCCCGCCGTATCAGCTACATTGGCGGTATGCGCTTTGGAAGAACCTGTAGCGCCGCCTATGCCGTCGCGGCCAGTCTTGCCGCCTAGCAAAACGACTATGTCGCCCGGCTCGGGCTTTTGCCTTACTATGCAGCTGGAAGGAGCGGCTCCTGCCACGAATCCGGCTTCCATTCTTTTTGCGACATAGTTAGGATGATAGATTTCTTTTACCAAACCGGCGTTTAGACCTATCTGGTTGCCATAAGAAGAATACCCCGCCGCCGCCGTTTTGGTCAAAACTCTTTGAGGAAGCTTGCCTTGCAATGTGTTTTCTATAGAAACGGTCGGATCTGCCGCGCCCGTGATTCTCATAGCTTGATAAACGTATACCCTGCCGCTTAACGGGTCTCTAATCGCTCCGCCCAAACAGGTAGCCGCCCCGCCGAAAGGCTCGATTTCGGTAGGATGGTTGTGAGTTTCGTTTTTGAACATTACAATCCATTCTTCTTCCTTGCCGTCGACTTGGGCTTTGACCTTAATTGAGCAGGCGTTGATTTCGTCCGACTCTTCTAAATTATCAAGTTTGCCTTGGGCTTTCAACTCTTTTACCGCTATCGTGGCAATGTCCATAAGGCATTGGTATTTGTCTTTGCGGCCGGCGTAAAGCTTGTTAAACAGCTCTTGATATTTTTCCAAAGCTTTTTGCAAGTGCGGATTAGAGCTGTTTATCTTTATGTCGGTAATTTGCGTTAAAAACGTGGTGTGTCTGCAGTGATCCGACCAATAGGTGTCTATGACTTTTAGCTCGGCTTCGTTGGGATCGCGGTTTTCGGCTTTGAAATGGTCGCGGACTACTTCCAAGTCTTCCACTGTCATAGCAAAGCCGAATTTAGCGTGAAACTCTTTTAGAGCTTCTTTGTCCATATTGATAAAGCCGTTTATGGTTTGTATAGGCTTAATATCCGAACTAAGATCTTGCAGCGTTTTAGGCTTTCGCAAATCGCAAAGCCTTGACTCTACTGGATTGATTAAATAATTCTGAATTTTATTGATCTCGTTATCTTCCGCGCCTTTAAAAGCGTATATTGCGGCGCATCTTATTTCGGGTCTTTGCTTTTGCGTCAATAATTGAATGCATTGAGCGGCATTGTCCGCTCTTTGATCGTATTGCCCGGGCAAAAATTCCGCCGCAAAGATTTTGTAATCTTTGAGCTTAGGCAATTTTTCGTAATAAACGTTGTCTGTCGCGGCTTCGGATAATACCGTTTCCACGGCTTTTTTGAAATCGCTTTTTTGGATGCATGCAATGTCATAACGCAAAAAAATCTTAACGTCTTGAAGGTTAAGTTTTAGCTGTTGGTTGAGCTCTTTTTTCAGCTCTTGGGAAGCGACGTCAAATCCTTGTTTTTTCTCAATAAAAACGCGATAAATTTTTTCTTTCATAATTTTATCCCTATATCCTTTCTAAAATGAGCGTCTTGGAATTTGATTTTTTGAACGTTTTTGTAAGCAAGTTCTCTTGCGGTCTTTAAGTCTTGAGCGACCGCCGTAACCCCGAGAACTCTGCCTCCGTTAGTAACAAGCCGGCTGTCTTTTACGGCCGTTCCGGCGTGAAAAACTATAATATTTTCGTCCAGCTCGCCTATCTCTATAGGATAGCCTTTTTGATATCCGCCCGGATAACCCCCCGAAGCCATTACCACGCAAACCGCGCTTTTATCGCTCCATTCGATATTAATTTGGTTAAGCTTTTTTTGGTTTACCGCCAAAAAGATTTCAAACAAGTCAGTTTTCAAAAGCGGCAACACGCTTTGGGTTTCGGGATCGCCGAATCTTGCGTTGTATTCTAAAACTTTTATGTCAGCGCCGTTGACAATAAGCCCGAAAAAGATCACCCCGCTAAAAGACCTGCCTTCCGCCTTAAGAGCCTTTATTGTCGGCAAAAAAATCTCGCGATAAGCTTTTTCTTGCATTTCTTTGGTAAATTTGGGGCTGGGGGCGAAAGTTCCCATTCCGCCCGTATTAGGGCCTTGATCTTGGTCAAAAGCTCTTTTGTGGTCTTGGCTGGGCGGCATCGGAATTAAAGTCTCGCCGTCCGTAAAGGCTAACACGCTTACTTCAAAGCCTTGCAAAAATTCTTCGATTACCGCCTTATCGCCCGAGGAACCGAATTTTTTGTTTATCATCATATCGGTCAAGGCAATTTTAGCGGTCTCATAGTCTTGGCAAATCGTCACGCCCTTGCCTAAAGCAAGCCCGTCGGCTTTGACGACCAAAGGGTATTTTGCGGTTTTTAGATAATTCAAGGCGTCGTCGTAGTTGTCAAATACTTGGTAATCGGCAGTGGGGATATTATATTTTTTCATAAGGCCTTTTGCGAAAGCCTTAGAGCTTTCTATCATAGCCGCCGCTTTGGTAGGGCCGAAAGTCATATAGCCTTTTTCGTTAAGTATATCCACCAGCCCCATAGCCAGCGGATCGTCGGGAGCGACGACTACGTAATTAATATCTTTATGCCTTTCTAAAAAAGCCAAAATTCCGTCTATATCAGTAGCGGCAATGTCTTCGCATTCCGCCAACTCCGCTATCCCCGCGTTGCCAGGCAAACAATATAATTTGTTTACTAAAGGGCTTTTGCTGAGCGACCAAACTATAGCGTGCTCGCGTCCGCCGCCGCCTATTACCAAAACATTGTATTTGTCAGCCATTATCTCTCCTTAAGTATTAGTGTTTGAAATGACGCATTTTGGTAAATACCATAGCTATGCCGTAGCGGTCGCAGGCGTCTATGCTCTCTTGATCTCTAGCAGAGCCGCCGGGCTGGATAACAGCGGATATTCCCGCTTTGTGAGCTTCTTCTATGCTGTCGGAGAACGGGAAGAACGCGTCGCTTGCCAACACGGCGCCTTTTGTTTTTTCGTAACCGCCGGCGTGTTCGATGGCTTGTTTTACCGCCCAAATTCTGTTGACTTGGCCTATTCCGCAGCCTAGCGTCGTTTTATTGGAAGTAACGGCTATGGCGTTGGATTTGCAATGTTTTACTATTTTCCAAGCGAATTTTAGCTCTTCAAGCTGTTCTTTTGTAGGCGCGGTTTTGGTTACCACTTCCAAATCGTCTTCGACCAAAAGCTCGTTATCTATGTCTTGCACTAAAAGCCCGCCCAAAACCTTTTTCATATCTAACGCCTTAGGGCAAGGCTTAGCTACGTCGGGAAGCGCAAGAAGTCTTAGATTTTTCTTTTTGGTCAAGACTTCTAAAGCTTCTTTTGAAAACGACGGCGCGATAATTACTTCCAAGAAAATTTGGGACATCTGCAAAGCCGTCTCCAAATCCACTTCTCTGTTTAACGCCACTATTCCGCCGAATATAGACACTGGGTCGGCTTCGTAAGCGGCTTTGAACGCTTCCGCCAAAGTAGGTCTTATAGCCGCGCCGCACGGATTGGTATGCTTGACAGCGACTACGGCGGGCTGGTCTTCGCCTAAATCTTTAAGCAGCGCTATAGCGCCGTCCGCGTCGTTGATGTTATTAAAAGACAATTCTTTGCCGTGCAATTGAACGGCGTCGGTCAAAGAGCCCGAAACTTTTGCGTCGTCTTTGTAAAACGCGGCGGTTTGATGCGGGTTTTCGCCGTAACGCATATTTTGAACTTTTTCATAAACCATTGTGATTTGGTCGGGATACTTAATGTTCAATAAATCGGCTAGATAGTTGGCTATATATGTATCGTAAACCGCGGTATGTCTATAAACTTTATACATTAATTTCAATCTGTATTCGTAATCGTCCGAACCGTTTTTGAGTCTTTCTATCGCTTCGTCGTAATCGGCTGGATCACACAATACCAAAACGTCTTTCGCGTTTTTGGCGGCGCTTCTTAGCATAGTAGGGCCGCCTATGTCAATATTTTCTATGGCTTCTTCTAAAGTAACTCCGGATTTTTCTATAGTCTTTTTAAACGGATAAAGGTTTACCGCCACTATGTCGATAGTATTGATATTGAGCTTTTCAAGCTGTTCCATATGCTCTTTTCGGTCTCTTTTGGCAAGCAATCCGGCGTGAACAAAAGGATGCAAGGTCTTAACCCTTCCGTCCAAGCACTCAGGAAAACCTGTTATTTGGCTTATGTTGATAACGGGTATGCCGTTGTTTTCCAGCTCTTTTTGAGTGCCGCCGGTAGAAATGATATCATAACCAAGTTTGACAAGCTCGGACGCAAAATTAACTATGCCCGTCTTGTCGCTTACAGAAATTAACGCTCTTTTTTTCATATTAACGCTCCCCGAAGAAAATTATCGTCTACATAATCTATAACGACTTTGTTATTGATTACCTTAATTCTGTCTTCGCACAAAAGCTTGACGACGTAAGGCAAAAGCTTATGCTCTATTTTGGTCAAAATTTTTTGCTGCAAAGTATATTCGTCGTCGTCGGGTCTTACTCTTATGCGTCTTTGTAAAATAATCGGACCGGTATCTGCGCCTTCGTCCACAAAATGCACGGTAGCGCCCGAATATTTTTCTTTGGCTTGTATGACCGCTTTATGAACATTAATTCCATACATTCCTTTTCCGCCGAATTTTGGAAGCAAAGAAGGATGGATATTGATTATTCTGTTGGGATATTGGGATATTATTTCTTTGGTTAAAATCGCTAGATAGCCCGCTAAAATTATATAATCTACATCAAATTCTTTAAGAACTTGAACTATCGCTTTATCCCGCTCTTGAGGCGTTGCGAAATCTTTTTTGGAAAAGACTCTGACAGGTATGCCTTTTTTTTGAGCCCGCTCTATCGCGCCTATATTGGACGCGGAAGCTACCAACAGGACTATTTCGCCGTTTATGCTGCCCTTGTCTATCTCGTCCATTACAGCCTGCATATTAGTCCCGCTGCCCGAAGCGAACACGCATAAGCGTTTTTTCATAACCTGATACCTTCGCCTTTAATAGTCGATCCGATTATATAAGCCTTTTCGCCTAAATCTATTGCGGTTTTTACTACGTCGTCGGAAATGTCCGCGGAGACGCACAATACCATTCCTATGCCCATATTAAACGTGTTGAAAATTTGCTCTTTGGTCATTCCGCTTTTTTCCCATAACAGCTTAAAAATTGGCAGAATCTCAAAAGAGTTAATATCAATTTCGGCGCCTATGCCTTGGGGAAACATTCTCGGAATATTCTCAATAAACCCGCCGCCCGTTATATGAGCGACGCCTTTAATTTTATATCGCTTTATAAGCTCTAAAACGGTCTTAACGTAAATCCGAGTAGGCTCAAGCAACACTTCGCCTAAGGAAGCTTGGAGCTCGGGATAAACTTTTTCTAATTCTTTGGGATCTTCGCCAAACAATTTTCTTACCAGAGAATAGCCGTTGCTGTGAACGCCGCTAGAGCCTAGACCTATCAGCTTGTCGCCCGCTTGGATTTCGGAGCCGGTTATTATGTCTTTTTTGTTGACTATTCCTGCGCAAAATCCGGCAAGGTCGTATTCGCCTTGTTTATAAAACCCCGGCATTTCCGCTGTTTCGCCGCCTATCAAAGCGCAGCCGGCTTGCTTGCAGCCTTCCGCAACGCCCTTGACTATTAACGCGGCGGTTTCGGGCTCTAGACGCCCGCAGGCAAGATAGTCCAAGAAAAACAGCGGTTTTGCTCCTTGGCAGACTACGTCGTTAGCGCACATAGCAACAAGGTCTATGCCGACGGTATCGTGCTTATTTAATATAAACGCGTATTTCAGCTTTGTGCCTACGCCGTCCGTTCCGCTGACTAACACAGGATCGCTTAAGTCTTCGTTTTTTAGCGAATACAATCCGCCGAATCCCCCTATGTCGCCCAGCACGTTTTGGTCATAGGTGGATTGAACGTACTTTTTCATAAGCTCTACGGCTTTGTATCCGCGGGTTACGTCCACTCCGGCGTCTTTATACGTAATCGACATACCTTACCCCTGCGTTCCCATTAATCTGTTTAGAATTTCTTGATAAGCTTGCTCTACGCCGCCCAAATCAAATCTAAATCTGTCTTTATCCAATTTTTTGCCGGTTTTGGAGTCCCAAAATCTGCATGTGTCAGGGGAAATCTCGTCCGCAAGAATAATTTGACCTTTGTATCTGCCAAACTCCAACTTAAAGTCAATTAGTTCTATATTCAAATCTTTTAAGTAATCCGTAAGAACTTGATTTACTTTAAAAGAGTATTCCGCTATTGTCTTAAGTTCTTCGTCGCTGGCCAGCCCCAAAGCCTTGATATGATATTCGTTAATCATAGGGTCGCCAAGATCGTCGTTTTTGTAGCAATATTCTAAAACCGTGGATTTCAACTTTGTTCCTTCGGCTAAGCCCAATCTTTTGCACAACGAGCCTGCGGCGATGTTGCGAATAATTACTTCCAAAGGAACGATTTCGACTTTTTTGACCAAGGTTTGAGTGCCGCTTAACTCTTGTTCGTAATGGGTAGGAACGCCATGCTTTTCCAAAAGCTTAAACAAATGATTGCTTACTCTGTTGTTGACAGCGCCCTTGCCGATAATAGTGCCTTTTTTGATTCCGTTAAAGGCGGTGGCGTCGTCTTTGTATTCTACCATTACGACGTCGGGATTTTGGGTAGCGAAAACCTTCTTGGCTTTGCCTTCATAAATAAGCTTGAGTTCCATGATTTCTCCTTTTTTGCCTTATTTTAAACATAAAAAAGACCCTTTTTTTAGGGTCGCAAAGTTAGTTTATTTCAGAGTTTACAATAAGGTCGTCGTTTATAACCTTTTCCTTTAGCTTGGCTTTAAAGTCGACCAGCATATTGGCAATTTCGGGATACTTTATGCCCAAGATTTGCGCCGCCAAAATTCCTGCGTTTTCGCCCCCGTTTACCGCCACTGTAGCTACGGGCACTCCTGCCGGCATTTGGACGCTGGACAACAGACTATCCAAGCCTTCGAAAGCCGTAGACAATACCGGAACGGCGATAACGGGCAAAGTCGTATAAGCGGCAACCATGCCTGCCAAATGCGCCGCCTTGCCTGCGAAGCAAATAATTGCTTCAAAGCCGTTGGAAATGGCGTTGATGGAGAAATCTCTTGCTATATCTGGGGTTCTGTGAGCGGAAATTACTCTGACTTCGTAATCGATTTTGAAACGTTTGAGAGTTTCAAGAGTAGGTTGAACGATAGAAAAATCAGATTTGCTTCCCATCAAAACAGCTACCTTGGGCATATCCTAACCTCAATTCCAATAGTATTTTGATGTGTCAAGTAAATAATAACAGAACGCATAAATATAGTCAAATATTTTAATAAAATACTATTTATAAGTTTAACGAAAAATTTTAAAACATATTTATAAAAAATATCTTAATATTAAAAATTAAGGATTTTAACAGAAAAGGAAGCCGAATCTTTTGAGTTTAGAAAAAACAGCGTTTGAATAATGCTAAAATCTTGCAGC
>DATCKP010000068.1:0-36915 GCA_036562165.1 Clostridia bacterium | reverse complement strand
GTAATGCCCAGCCACCTGTGTATAAGCTGAGCGCAATGGTGGCCCGCGCGGACGCATACCTTTTCGTTGTCCAATACCGTAGCGGTATCGTGCGAATGCACGCCTTCGATATTAAAAGTCACCATAGGCGAATGCTCGACGTTTTCGTTGTAAATAATCGCGCCGGGCACCTCGGCTTTCATCCGCTCGACCATTAATTTTCTCAAACGCGCTACTCTTTCGTTGATAGTTTTGTAGCCTATGTCCATAAAATAATCCACAGCCTTGCCCCAGCCTATAGCTTCGGCTATCATGGGCGTGCCTGGCTCGAATTTGTTGGGGATATCCAAATAGGTGGTATATTCTTTTGTGACCATGTCCACCATATCTCCGCCCGTTTCTACCGGCGGCATGATCTCTAACAAGCTTTTTTTGGCATACAGCGCGCCTATTCCTGTGGGGCCTAACATTTTATGAGCGCCCAAGCAATAAAAATCTATATCGTTTTTGTCCACTTCGGCGGGACAGTGAACCGCGCCTTGAGCTCCGTCCACGGCGATAACCGCTCCCGCCGAGTGCGCGACTTTTGCCAATGCTTTGATATCGTTTAAAGACCCCAAAACGTTGGTCATATGCGAGACAGCGACTATTTTAGTCCTTGGGGTTACAACGCTTTTTAAATTTTCGGGAGTAACCGAGCCGTTTTCGTCCAGCGGTACAAACACCAGCTTAAGATTTTTTTCTTTAGCAAGCTGCTGATAAGGCACGAAATTAGAATGATGCTCGGCTTCCGAAACAACTATTTCGTCGCCTTCTTGCAAGGTTTGCCCAAAAGAGCGGGCAATCAAGTTAATCGCTGACGTAGCGCCGCGGGTGAATATAACCGCGCCTTTATCGGACGCCCCCAAAAAACGAGCTACCTTTTCTCTTGCAAGGTCATATAGACGCGTCGCTTCAAAACCCAACGAATCCACGCCCCTGTGAATATTAGCGCCGTTTTCTAGATAATACCTTGTCATTTCTTCTATTACGGGCTTGGGCGTCAAGGTTTGAGCTGCGTTATTCAAATATACCCATTCGCCCTTAGCCAAAAGGGCGAAGTCTTGTTTATAGTCTTTCATAGCGTTTCCTGTTTATTAATCGCTTTATAAAATCTAAGTCTGTCCGGTCTTACCAAAAAGCCTTCTATCCTAGAGACCAAAAAGCCGTAGGATATAAGGTTAATGACTTCTTGTTCGCTTAAGCCCCTGGACATCATATAAAACATTTCGTCCTTGCCTATTCTGCCTACGGTTCCGGAGTGTCCGGCTTGAACGTCGTATTCGTCTATTATCAAGCTAGGGTCTACTTCGGCTTTTGCGTTGTCCGACAATGTCAAAATTCTGCTTTTGTGCGAACAATCCGCGCCGGCGCTGCCCTTGTCGATAACGCCTTTTGTTATAAACTTGCACATAGAGTCCATAACGGCTACACCGCGTCCCCTGAACTTGACTTGGCTGCCGCCTTCTTTTTGGCGAGTAGTGATATTGTGAATATGCTTATCCGAATCCTTGCAAAAACTTACCTCGGTCAATTCAGCCGAAGCGTCCTTGTATAATTCTATATTCCAATCGTCCAAAACGTCTTTGCCAGTAAAACCGTAATAAGCTTCAAATTCGCAAGCAGGGGCAAGTTCTACGCGATGGGTTACCTTGAGCGTCTTGCTGTCCGAAAACGCGCTCAAAACTACGCTCGCCCCTTCTTGAACCTTATAATCTATCTCAACGTAAGGCGAGCGGGGACAAAACCTGTGCGAAATATACGCTTTTATGTTTTTGCCTACGATTATGTTAACTTTATCTTTTACGCCCCTAAAATGCAGGCGGTAAACGCCGTCTTGGGTTATTTCTATAGTTTTATATTCTTTTGCGTAAATCAAACGCTTTGCTGTCTCAACCATTCGTAACCTTCGCTCTCAAGTTTCAATGAAAGTTCGGCGCCGCCGGAAGCGGCAATCTTGCCTTCGTATAAGACGTGTACGAAATCAGGCTTAACGTAATTTAACAATCTTTGGTAGTGCGTGATAACCAAAAACGCCGCGTTTTCGCCCATCTCTGCGGCGTAATCCATAATATTTTTGCCTACTGTTTGCAGCGCGTCTATGTCCAGACCTGAATCGATTTCGTCTAAGATAACAAAACGCGGTCTAAGCAAAAGCATCTGCAGTATTTCGTTGCGTTTTTTTTCGCCGCCAGAGAAGCCTACATTTAGATAGCGGTTAGGCATATCCTTGCCCATCTCAAGCTTGGAAGCCGCCGCCATTACGTTTTTTCTAAGCGAGCCTAAAGACATTTTTTTGTCCGAATAGACGGAGTTATAAGCGGTATACAAAAATTGCATATTAGTAACGCCGCTTATTTCGCTGGGATACTGCATTCCCAAGAATATTCCGCGTCTTGCGCGCTCGTCTACGGGCATATTGGTTATATCCGTCCCGTCGTAAATTATCCTGCCCTTAGTCACTTCAAAATACGGGCTGCCCATAAGAACGGATGCCAAAGTTGATTTTCCGTTGCCGTTAGGGCCCATCAAAGCGTGTATCTCTCCGCCTTTGATTTCTAGATTTACGCCTTTTAGAATCTCTCTGTCTTTTATATTGACGTGGAGATCTTCTATTACGAGAATTGTTTTTTTCATAACGCTCCTACAAAAATTAAATACCCTACCATATTGGTAGAGTTTTATTATACTGCCTATTCCCTTTTTCGTCAAACAAATAGCCTTTTATTAGGCAAAAAAACACCCTAAATTTAGGGTGCAAAAAATCAAATTTTTTTATAAAGGCGTTGTAAAATATTATCTTACACCGATAAATGTTCTTCTTGCCTTGCCTTCTAATATATCTTTTATGCTATATTTTGCGTTGGCTATATAAACGTGCGTGCCTATTTTGACAGGCTCTTTTATATATTCAAGCTTAGTCGCGGCGCCGCCCGAGCCTTTTCTGCTTGTTCCATGGCACATCTTTTTGCATTCTTCTATATGGTCTAAAACTTCGTAAACGTCCTTTCCGCTTATTTCTTCTATCAAAGTAGAAGGGTCTTTGGGGTCTTTGTAAATTCCGTCTACGCTGGTCAGTATCAGCAAAACTTTGGTCTTTACCAAACAAGCTATCAGGCTTGCCGTCTCGTCGTTATCCACTAACTCTACGACGTGGTTACCGTTTTTTCTCAAAGCCGCAATTTCCATACGGCGATTTTCTTCGCAGGATACCGCGTCGTTGTAGTTTATTATAGGGATTGCGTTTTGAGCCACGCATCTATATAGAAGGTTTCTTATATGCTCTCTTTTTTCGTCGTTATTAAAATGCTGATGCTCTACCAAAACCTGTCTTAAGTTATAATTAGGATTTACAAACATTCTGTAAGTCTGCATTAAGATCGCTTGTCCTTGGGCGGCGTAGTCCGTCTTGTTGTCTTCCTCGTTGCCGTCTAGTTCGCGTCCCATTCTTTTGATAAAATCTAGTCTGCCTATTTCGGTAGCGCCGCTGGAGACCCATATAATTCCGGGCTTGAGTTCTCTGCCGATTCGCGCAAACTTGTTGTAATCCAAATCGTTTTTTTCTTCGTTAATAAGCGCCATCGAGCCGATCTTGCCTACTAGTTCTATGTCGAATTTCATTAGTCAAAAGCTCCAAATATAATTTTATTTATCGCAATATTAGCAATTTTGAAAATGTTAGTCAATAAAAATATATGTGTTTTATCGATATAAAGCGCTAAAACCTTAATTATATTTTTAAAATAGGCATTGCCAAGGCTGATATTTTGAGTTATAATAAATATAAGAATTGTTTAAGTGAAATTCCAATATCATAAGGTATAATTATGACAATAGACCTTGAATTATACAAAGTGTTTTATACGGTAGGAAAGACCGGAAACCTTACAAAAGCGGCTAAAGAGTTATACATAACTCAGCCCGCTGTAAGCCAATCCATCAAGCAATTAGAAAATCTGCTTGGGGGAAGGCTTTTTGTCCGCACGCCCAAAGGAATGAAGCTCACCGAAAACGAGGGCGAGATGATGTTTGGGTATGTGGAAAAAGCCATAGATTTGATAAGATCCGCCGAAAACAAGTTCAGGCAAATGAAAAACTTAGCTATCGGCGTGCTGCACATCGGCGCGGGCGACAGCTTAATCAAATATCACCTTATGGAAAAAATCAACGAATTTCACGAAAAACACCCGCAAATCAAGATTCAGCTTACCAACTGCACGTCTACCGGCGCGGTAGATCTTTTGAAAACCGGGCTTATAGACGTCGCTTTTGTGAATATGCCGGTCAGCGACCCTGCGTTAGAAATAACCGAAATAGGACGCGTCACCGATTGCTTTGTTACTAACCAAAAGCATAAGCCGCTTGCAGAACAGACTCAAAGCTTGTCGGTCTTGACCGACCATACGCTTATGATGCTGGACAAAAACAGCAACTCCCGCAAGCATGTGCTTAACTTCTTAAAAGAACACGGCGTAAACGTAACGCCGGATATAGAACTTGGCAATCTTGACCTTTTGAAAGAGTTCGCAATCAACGGTTTGGGCATCGCCTGCGTGGTAAAAGAATATATCCAAAAAGAATTGGAAGAAGGCGTTTTGCTCGAAATAAAAACAGACCCGCCATTGCCGTCCAGGGGCATAGGAATGGCGGTCTTAAAAGACGTGCCCGCTTCGTTTGCAGTCAGCGAGTTTATATCTTCCTTCAAAAAAAAGACAGCTTAAAAAACTGTCTTTTTTATTTTGTCTTCGCTAAAATTTTGCCTAATTCCGAAACGTATTCTCCCAAGCTTTTGATCTTGTCGTTGTCGGCCTTGGTCAAAAAGGTCTTGTTGATTTCTCTTAATTGCTCTAGATTGCTGTCTAACTTGCGTTCGGTAAGCTCCATCTTAAGCTGCTCGATAGTTTCTTTGAGCGTCTTGTTTTCTTCGGAAAGTCTCTTTAACTCTTCTTCTTTCTTTTTTAGCTCCAAAACCTTAATGTCCGCGTTATCGTCGCTTGCGTTTGACGTAGCCATTTGGACTAATCTTGCCAAGCCTTTAAAAAGGTCTTTGACCTGCTCGTCGTCCAAAGAAGCCGTAATTGTCTTAAGATTGCTGAACAACGCGTAATCGTCCATAGGCTCTTCCACGCCGTCGGTTACTATGCTCTTTGTGTAAGGGTTAAAGAACGTTATTTTTTCGGCGCGGAGCTGTTTCATAATGCTTTCGGTCTTTTTTCTTTGTCTAAATACTACGCTGCGGTATTTGTTTTGAAGCCTGAGCATCAAGCTCTTGTCGCCGTTAGCCATTTCGGTAGTAATGCTTCTTACGCTCTTGCCTTTGGCTTGTTCTATCAAAATATGCCTTACTAATTCGACTATTTCTTCTTCAGTAAAAGTCTTAAACGAAGTCGTCTTAGAAGGCAAAACTTTGATGCCAAGTTTTTGGGACATCTCGGGCATAAGGCTTAATGTTTTTAGATGAGCGTAATAATAGTTTCTTACGCTGTTAGGTTTGCGGCCGACTTCTTTTGCTACCGTTTCAAAAGCGGTCTTTAATCCCTTTCCTTCCTTTCGCGCTTGGGCGCACAATTCAAACAACCTTTTGGTTTCTTCTACTGTCCATTCCATATAAACACCACTCCGAAATATAAATTTTGACGTTTAAATTATGGACACAAAACCTAAGTGTTATACATAATTAAGTCTTACATAGGCATAAAATTACAATATGAATAGTCATTTGTATATAATCGGAAACGATAATATGCTCGTTACCGTAAACGGCGTGTTTTTGGGCAACGCCGCAAACCCCATTCTCTTTACCACTGAAGAAAACGCACTGCTTTACTTTATGGTAATGCCGCTTGATTCGGCTTTTAAACCCTACGCTTTTTCGTTGAAAATTAACTCCGAAATGACTTTGCCGCCCGAATACGGGACTATTATTTTTTTGCCCGCAAGACGATACGAAATAAGGCTTATCGCCCCTAAATATAAAGAAAGCTTTGAGCCGCCGATAAAAAAAATTCTGCAAAGCGTAAAAGTCCTTGAAAATTCGTCAAAAAACAATTTTAAAATAGCCGAATCCGACGCTAATTTAGCAAGCCTAAACCGCAAAATCGGCAACGGCAGCGGAAATAATAATGAAAATATTCCTGACAACAGCCAAAATGCTTCTTTAGATACCGCTAAACCCGAACCCCCTAAGAGCTCTTCCAAAAAAACGGTCAAATATTACATTGTCAGCCTTATTAACGACGGCGCTGACAGAATTTCGATAGAATACGGCAAACATGTTTTTTATTATACTTTGCCGCAAGGACTAAAAAATTTAACCTTAAAAGCAGAAATTCTTAACAACAATCTTGTCGCCGCTGTTATGGGCGAGAAAAAAGACGATATATTTAAAGAAAAATATTTGCTGGTGCTAAAGGGCAAAGCCGATAATTACGAAGTAAAAATAGAAGGATTTTTTGATTTAATCCACCAAGAAGGCAAAAAGATAAGCACGCTTACCTTAAACAGAGATATAGCCTTAAGGGGCAAGGTTTGCGTGTTTGACGGGGTCAGCCTGGAAAAAATAGACGAGTATTATGTATATGTCAACAAAGAGCCTAACAGGACAAACGACATAAGGCTTATGCCCATTGCGGTTTTTGAAGCGGTAAAATGCAAAGATTTTGCCGAAGCCAAACATTATCTTACCGATTCTTTAAACGCGATTTTATCCGAAAAAAAGCTGGAAGAGTTTTTTGCTGATTATGTCGACATTATGCCCAACAATTACTACCAGCAATATCCGCACAGCTTTTTGCTGATAGACAAAAACAACAAAGCATCTTTATTTAAGGCGGTTTATAGGGATAATAAAATAGATAACTTTTTTGAAATAGAAATCAAATAATGTTATTAAATTGTAATATTCCAGCGAAGAATATGTTTTTTACTATATGATATAATAGAGACTAAAGAGGTGTACCATTATGTTATATTACATCACAGGCATAGTTTTGATACCCGGGCTGCTTTTGGCTATATACGCCCAATTTAAAGTATCTTCGGCGTATTCCACATATTCAAGGGTTAATTCCGCTTCGGGCGTCACTGCCTATGAAATGGCAAGAGCGGTACTAAACCGCGCCGGGCTTTATAATATCCAGATCCAAGAAATCCCCGGGACTCTTACCGACCACTATGACCATGAAAATAAAGCGATAAGGCTTTCCCGCGGAGTGTTTAACTCGTCCAGCGTGGCTGCGCTGGGAGTAGCGGCCCACGAAGTAGGACATGCTTTGCAATACGCGGAGAATTATTTTCCCGTAAAACTTCGCAACGCTTTGGTGCCTATTATAAACATTACTTCGCGGATTATGTGGCCTTTGGTATTATTCGGTCTTATTTTTGGTTTGGCCGTTCCCGGCAACCCCATAGGCGATATAGTAATTTACGCAGGGCTTATATTTTACGGCTCTTCGGTTTTGTTCAGCCTTGTGACCTTGCCTACGGAATTTAACGCGTCCAAACGCGCGGCCGCTTTGCTCTCTTCCAGCGGCATATTAACGCGAGCCGAAACCGAGCAGGCAAAACAAGTATTAGACGCGGCGGCGTGGACTTATATAGCTTCGCTTGTTACAGCGATTTTGAGCTTGCTAAGATTTTTTGCAATTATCTTTTTGTCAAGGGGAAGAAGAAGATAAGAGCCTAAAGCCGATTTAAATATAAAAAACCGACTTAAACTTCGCTAATAACAAACTGCTTGTTGTTAGCGATTTTTTATTTAAACGCCCTTGGCAATACGTTTATACCTTAATAAACGCAAAAGCTTAAACGCTCTTTTAGGGCTTTCTAATACCGCGATAAAACAATAAACCAAAATAAAAAAGAGATGTTTAAAAAACATCTCTTTTTTTTGATTACAAAATTTTCAATAGCAAATCTGTTAATAATTATTATTGTTTTTTTAATTTTTTCTTAAGCTCTTCTACTTCGTTTTGCAATCGATTGATTTTTTCGTTTTGCACAAATAACAGCGCGCTGATTTCGTAATAGTTTAAAATTCCATTTTCGTAAAAACGCTCCATAAGTTTTTGGTAATCATAATTCGATTTTGCGTAAAAGCAAATTAAGCCTATTGCCACAAAAAGCCCGCTTAAAGCCAAAAATACAATGCCTACTATGGTAAAATCATTATTTATATATCTCGAACCAAAAAACGTTATTCCCGCCGCGAAAAATACAAATCCTAAAATGGTAAAAACCATAAGCAAAACTCTTTTCAAATAAGAGTTTTGCCGTTTGCAGATTTTGCTATATATTTTTTCTTCCAGACTAATATTGGGGTTTTCCATACTATATTGCCCTTACTATATTACTCCTGATTATTTTTTTTATCTTGGTCTTTTGGAGCTTTGTCGGGGAATATTTCGTAAATGTATTCGTCGGGATAATATTCGTCTATCCATTCGCCGACTACGGTCACAGGCTCATTGCCTTTTAGACGCTCGCCTTGTCTTACCAAAACGGCTCCCGTCAAAGCCATATCTATAGCTAGGAATACCGCAAGGGCGTTGCAAAACATCTTGCCCTGCAGGGGCGGGATTTTTTCTATAATCTTAGACATAAAAGGATAAATGATGCGTTCCAAAAACAATCCAAGCGCGCCCCAGACCGCTATATGCAAAACGCTTGTGCCGGCGGTAGCTCCCCTTGTCGCTATGGACGGGATACGCAGTTTTAGATATGTATAATTCCACGACACGTTGCCGGTAAATATATATTCAAGCTCGTGAAGCAAATATTCAAAAAATCCGCAGACTACCGCGCCCAGCAAAAACGACCAATACCATTTTCTCTTTTTTCTTACGAGCAAAACAATAAGCCCCGCCGCGCCGAATCCATAAACGGGGTTAAAAGGCCCGTAAAGCACGCCTTGCTGGGTTATCCAAACGCCGTCCGAAATAAGTTTAAGAACTTGTTCCCAATACGTTCCGAAAAGACAACCAAAAACAAATATCAAAAAAACCTTATAAAAACAAAGACCTTCAGCAAAAATCTCTTTGGGTTTTAGCAAATACTTTTGGCTTACTTTTTTCATTTCCCCTAGTCCCAAGTAATTTTTATAGTTAAAATTATATTAATTATATCAGAAACCCATAAAGAAAAAAACTTATTCGCCCAAAATGCCGATTATTTGTATAATTTGTAAATTAAAATTTATTGTTTTTTATAAAATCTCTATACCAAAAAAACGACTCTTTAGGAGAGCGTTTTTGCGTCTTATAATCTATATGCACAAGACCAAAGCGTTTTGAATATCCGCTTGCCCATTCGAAGTTATCCAAAAGGCTCCAAACAAAATATCCCCTTATGTCTACCCCGTCTTTTACGGCTTGCAATACTTTGCCTATATAGCGTTTTAAATAATCGATACGCTGCGGGTCGCTGACGCGTCCGTCTAGTTGAACCCAGTCGTTGTTTGCCATGCCGTTTTCGGTTATATACACGGGCTTGCGGTATCTTTCGTATAAAAAGCGGCTTATCCAATAAATGCAGTCTTCTTCTACCGCCCACTCAAAACTGGTCTGCGGATAGCCGTATTGTCTAATCGGCATTTTAAAACTATTTTCCCCGTCGGCTTCTACCGGCACTCCTTCGTAGTTGTTTATGCCCAAATAATCTACGGGCGTGGAAATGAGCTTTAGGTCTTGGGGTTTTATGTTTTCGTAAAATTGGGGGTAGTCCTTATAACATTGTTCAGGATATTTTCCAAAAAAGATAGGATCGGTATAAAGCAATATCGAAAGCTCGTCGTATTGGCTTTGATAAGCCAAGGGCAGTATTTTTATGTTCTCGGGCTTGTTATCTACGGGATAAAATGCCGCTCCGCAAGTTACCAAGCCCGCTTGAGCCGATGGATTATGGCTTTTTATTACGTTGACTGCTTTAGCGTGAGCAAGCAGCAAATTATGAACCGCCCTTAAGATTTCGCTCTTGGGCAATTTATAGCCGGGGGCGAATATGCCCGTTCCGTATCCCAAGCCGATAACGCACTGGGGCTCGTTGAAGGTGGCAAAAAGGCTTATCTTATCCTTAAATGTTTTTACGACGGCTTCAGCGTATTCGCCGAACCAATCAGAAAAGTCATCGTTTAAAAATCCGCCTTTTAGGTGCAGTTCGTAAGGCAAGTCCCAATGATACAGCGTTACAAACGGCGTAATGCCCGCTTCTAATAGCAAATTGACTAATCTTTTATAAAAATCCAAGCCTTTTTGGTTTATTCTGCCTACGCCTTCGGGCAAAATTCTAGGCCAGCTTATTGAAAATCTATATGAGTCAACGCCTAACTCTTTCAAAAGCTCTATGTCGCTTTCGAATTTGTGATAATGGTCGCACGCCGCGTCGCCGTTATGGTTTTGAAAAATCTTGCCCGGCTCTTTTGTGAAAACGTCCCAAATAGAAAGGCCTTTGCCGTCTTCTTTGTAAGCTCCTTCTATTTGATACGCAGAAGTCGCAACGCCCCATATAAATTTTCTATTCATCTTTCGCTCCGTTTTTTAATAATCTAACTAATATTATAAATGAAATCCGCCAAAAAACAATCCAAATTGATACTTTTCAATTTGTGAATATATGCTCATTATAGATTTCTATATAAAAATAAAAAGCCTGCCTTAATAATCGGCAGGCTTTTATATGGCGTTCCCGAGACGACTTGAACGTCCGACACCCGCCTTAGGAGGGCGGTGCTCTATCCAGCTGAGCTACGGGAACACAACAAAATTATTATATCAGCAATAATAAAAAAGTCAAATACATAGTTTAGCGATACGTCTATAAATAAAAATCAAAAATGGGATTTTTTATATTTGGAGTCTATATTTAGAATAAATGGAAATTATTTGCAAATTCTAAAGTTGTCATTATTTATCTATAGGAAAGTCTATGGATTTTACTAAAGACTTAAAAACCAACAAGAATAAACTGCTTGAATTATTTAATAATAACGCCGACATAAAGCACCGCGACATTAGCCTAAAAAGCGGCGTCGAGTGCTGTTTTATTTTTTTAGAAGGCGCCGTAGAAAGCGATACTATACGCGATGTTTTAAAAAGGCTGATGGACGTCGATAAATCCGTAAAAAACGTTCCTGAATACCTAAAACTACAAGTCATTAACACGTTCGGGGTAGATGAAATAAAGACTACGGAAGAAGCCATAAGGAGCGTTTTAGACGGAAACGGCGTGTTATTGATTGACGGCTTTGAGCAAGCTCTTACCATAGGCTGCGCGCAATGGACTACGCGCGCTATCGCCGAGCCGCCTACTTCGGCGCTGCTTTTAGGCCCGCGCGAAGGTTTTACGGAAGACATAAAAACCAATATTTCGATGTTAAGACGGCGGCTGCATACTCCGGCGTTTGTTTTTGAAAAACATACCATAGGCAGATATTCCAACACCGAAGTAGCTCTGTGTTACATAAAAGGCGTCGCCGACGAAAAGATAGTCCAAAAAATCAGCCAGCGTCTAAAGGAAATCGACATAGACGGAATAGTGGACTCAAACTACATAGCGCAATTTTTGAGCGAAAAACCTAACTCTTTATTCCGTACATTAGGCGTCGCCGAAAAGCCTGATATCGTAATGTCCAAAATACTAGAAGGCAGAGTTGCCATAATAGTCAACGGCTCGCCTATAGTTTTGACTATTCCATTTATATTCTTTGAAGACATCCAAGAAAGCGGCGATTATTACACAAAGACAACTAGAGGCACTTTTTTGAGATTTTTAAGGCTTTTGGGCATTCTTTTGGGCGTGCAATTGCCGGGTATTTATGTAGCGCTAAGAGTTTTTCATTATATGGCAATGCCTATAGACTACTTGGTAACCATTCTAAATTCCAGCCAAGGCGTGCCTTTTTCGCCTATGCATGAAATGCTGTTTGTCATACTCTTGTTTGAGATAATACACGAAGCAAGCTTAAGAATGCCACGATATGTAGGCATGGCAATGAGCATTGTGGGCGCGCTTGTGTTAGGCGACACCGCGGTAAAGGCGGGGCTTTTGAGCTCGCCTACCGTTATGTTTGTTTCTATAAGCGCGATTTCTTTATATATGATACCTAACCAAGTAGGCATATTCCATTTGTTAAGATTAATGTTTACCATAGCCGGCGGAATGGGCGGTTTTTTGGGAATTATTTTGCTTGAGTTTTTGATATTGGCGTATATGGCGTCTTTGGACAGCTATGGAACTCCTTATCTTGCTCCATACGCGCCTAAAGTTTACGAAGATTTGGGCGACGCGTTGATAATGACGGACGTTACCAAAAACGCGATGCGTCCTTACTCTTTCCCTAATATAAACAAAAGGAGATTAAAGGTTAAAAATGAGAAAAGCGACTAAAGATGTCTCAATGCATCAATTGATATATATTATGTTTTTTTCCTCCATTATCCATAAAGTTATCTTTATTCCTAGCAGAATCGTTCAAATAGCGTTTAGGGACGTATGGATTTCGGTCGCTTTATTTGTGGTTTTGGATATTTTTCATATTGTGTTGTTTTACATAGCGATTCAATATAATCCTGATATGACTTTTACCGAAATGCTGGAGAAAACTTTGGGCAAGGTTGCCGCTAAAATTATCACCGGACTTTTGGCGTTTTATCTTCTTATAAGAGTCGCAAATATGATCGACAATTACAACCTTTACGCGGCCGACGTGTTGTATCCGGTATCTTGGCGGCCGCCGGCTTTGGCCATAATCGTCGTGTCGGTATTTTGCGCGTATAGGGGCTTAAGAACAATTGCGCGTATAAACGAACTGCTCGGCACTGGAATCGCGCTGATAATTATAACTACCATGGTTTTAGTAGCCGTGTCTTCTGACTTTTCCAATATATTGCCGATTATGGAATCCGGATTTAAACCCGCCTTAAACGGCTTTAACGACCATATTTTATTGGCCGGCGATTATTTTTGCGTTATGTGCTTAATGGGAAGAATAAAAGTTGAGAAAGGCTTCGGGCTAAATATCGCGATTCCTGTTATCGTTTCGTCCGTTTTGTCAATAGTATTCGCTATGGCTTATTACAGCTTTTACGAAGACATCGCTGTATTCCAAAAGCAAGGCCACGCCTTAAGCGATATAGCGCTCTTCCTTTTAGGCACTGAAAGCCTTGCAAGGTTTGACTTTGTTTTCGCGGCTATGTGGATGATAGCCATATTGCTGCGCGTTTTGATTAACACTTGGGTCTACTATAATTTCGTTCAAGAGACTTTGGGCTTGAGCGATTCGGTCGTCCATAAATACGTATTGTCCGGAATCGTGATATTGACAATTTGGCTTTTCTATAGATTTATGACGCAAAATACGTTGTTTTTTGAAAACTTAATAACAAGCGATTTTAAATATTTTGTGTTTATACCTATTCACATAGTCTTGCCTATTATGGTACCTATTTTAACAATTTTAGCCACCAAAAAAGATCGAAAACAACAACAGCAACAACAGCAGCAGCAAAATAATCCTGACTATAAACTAAGCGTCGCAGAGGAAAGCAAGTCATGAAAAATATCAAGCTGTCTTTTAAGATGCTAAAGCAAAGAATGATTTTATTCGCCATGATTTTTGTAGCGATGTTCTATCAACAGCAAGTCCACAGCGAAGGTCAAGTGAGACTTAGAATGCTGGTAACGTCTATAGGCGTAGACAAGATCGAAGACGGATACGAAGTAAGCGCCCAAATATTTACGCCGACCAAAGACCAGCCTTCGCCTAAAGAAATCATATCCGAAAGAGGCCCCACCATAGGCTCGATTGTAGAGGCGTTGATCATTAAGACCGGGCATTTAGGTATTGAAAATACATGCACAATGCTAGTCTTTGGCGCTGAACTTGCTAAAGATAATATTATGGAAGCCTTAGACTACTTTTTGCGTAAAAACGTTATAAGCTGGAGCGCCATAGTGATTGTAGGCGAAAAAAGCGCGCTTGAGACCTTAAAAGGACTCAACCAATTAGAGCGGAAATCAAATATTGACTGGTCGGATTTTTTGAAGATAAGCGAAAAAGGTTTCGATCGAACCGCTATTGAATTAAGGCATTTCGCTAAAGGAATTTACGGCCTGTCTAACACCGCTCAAACCATAGTCGTAGGCATAGAAGAAACAGAAGAAAAGGAATCTAAAGGCGGTTCGGGCGGCAACAGCAGCGGCGGAGAGGAGCAAGGCTCTCAAAGCGCAAAAATAGACAAAGAAAACAGCGTATACACGCAAGGCGGCTCCAAAGGCTCAGAATCAAGCGGAACCCAAAGCTCTGATAAGGAATCAAAAAAAGGTCAAGCTCCGCAGCTAAAAATGCACGGAAAAACAGCCGTGTTCGTAAAAGGCAAACAAGTGCTAGAGCTAAACAAAGAGCAAACCGAAGGCTATAATTGGGTAGACAAAAAAGCGCAATTCCATCATTTTATGATGGAAGGCTTAGGTGGATACTATTTTGGAGACAGCAAAATAACTATTCAAGTAATAAGCAAGAACAATAAGATAAAAAGCAAGTTTGACGACCAGCCCCAAATAACCTTCGGCATAAACGCCAAAATGGCTCTCGCGGAAGTTATGAGAGACCAAATACCTTTGATAGTGGGCAAAAACGACACCAGAATGCTTTCTAAGAAGTTAGTAAAAGAAGTAGAAGAATATATCAAAAAAAGAGTTTTAGACGCCTATTACACGGCGGCGGACAAAGGCGCGGACTTGTTTAACATTGTGCCGTATTTCTATAAATTCCACACCAAAAAATACAATGCGTACATGTCAAACGGCAGGACTATTAAAGATTTTCTACACGATATTCAAATAAAATTTGACATCAAGCTTGAAATCGAAATATAAAAGAAAAGCCGATGGGATTGTCCATCGGCTTTTTATGATTAATTTGTTAATTATTTCAAAACAGCTGTAGCGCCTGCTTCCTTGAACTTCTTAACCATTTCTTCGGCCGCGTCCTTAGCAACGCCTTCTTTAACAACGCTGGGAGCTTTGTCAACCAAAGCCTTAGCTTCAGCAAGACCCAAACCGGTGATTTCGCGAACAACCTTGATAACGGCGATCTTGTTAGCGCCAACGTCTTTCAATTCAACGGTGAATTCGGTCTTTTCTTCTTCAGCGGGAGCCGCTGCTGCCGCGCCGGCTACGGGAGCTGCTGCGAACGCCGCTGCGGATACGCCGAATTCGGTTTCTAACATTTTTACTAGTTCGTTAAGTTCTACGACTGTTAGTTCTTTTATGGATTCGACAATTTTATTCAAATCTGCCATGGTTTTCTCTCCTTAAATTTTTTTATTTTTTTGATTTAAAATTAGTTAGCTTTTTGCTTTGCGGCTTGGTCAAGCACAACAGCAAGTTTTCTTACAGGGGCCAGCAACATGCCAAGCAATTTTGCGACGAGTTCTTCTCTCGAAGGTATGACGGACAACGCTTTAACTTCTTCAGGAGTCAAAACTTTTCCGTCCATGTAGCCGCCTTTAATGTCCATCTTCTTAAATTTGTCCATATTTTGCTTGATAATCTTGGCGGCCGAGACTTCGTCCTTCGCAAACGCTACGGCTGTAGGGCCTTCGAACATCTTTTCTAGACCGGTTACGCCCAGTTCTTCGAAAGCGCGCAACGTCAAGGTGTTTTTAAGAACTTTATAAGTAACGCCGGCTTGTCTTAACTCTTTGCGCATCTCGGTGTCTTGAGCTACGTTTAAGCCTTTGTAATCGACAAGCACAACAGATTTGGCGTTAGATATAAGCTCTTTTATCTGGGCAACCTTGGCCTTTTTTGCGTCTAAGGCTTTTGCCATTGGATACCTCCTTTTTATTAAATAAAAACAGCTCTTTTGCCAAAAGCGAAAAGAGCTGTTATTGAGGTCATAATTAATCTCATTAACAACGCTAAATCGCCCTCGGCAAGCTCTAAAACAGATTTAAGAATATTCTTTTTTAAGAATATTCGCTTGCTGTCTTTAGACTTATTAGCTTGTTTTTTTATATTATTAAGTTTTAAATATTATACTCTGAAGTTCAATTTAATTCCGGGACCCATCGTGGACGCGATGGAAACGTTCTTAATATACGTTCCCTTTGCCGCAGCGGGTTTTGCTTTGATTATAGCGTCCATAAGGGTGTTAAAGTTTTCGATAAGCTTTTCTACGCCAAAAGACTTTTTGCCTATAATGCAATGGATATTGGCGGTCTTATCGATACGATATTCTACCATGCGTCCTAGCTTGGTGTCCTTAACTACCCTTTCAATGTCTTGAGTAACCGTTCCGGATTTAGGGTTAGGCATCAAGCCTTTAGGACCTAAAATCTTAGCGACGCGGCCCATTTGACCCATCATGTCAGGCGTAGCTATACATACGTCAAAGTCCAGCCAGCCGCCTTGGATCTTAGCGATCATTTCTTCGGCGCCTACGTAATCCGCGCCGGCTTTTTCGGCTTCGGTCGCTTTGACGCCTTTTGCGATTACCAATACTCTAACCTTTCTGCCCGTTCCGTTAGGAAGGCTTGTAATGCCGCGAACTTGTTGGTCTGCTTGTTTGGGATCTACGCCAAGTCTTACATGGAGCTCGATGGATTCGTCAAATTTTGCGTTTGCGCTTTGCAAAACAGCTTCGAAGCCTTCTCTTATATCGTAAGCTTTGCTTTTGTCTATAGTTTTAGCGCTTTCCAAATATCTCTTGCTTCTTTTCATCAGCCTGCCTCCTTATTCTTCCACCGTAACGCCCATGCTTCTTGCCGTGCCTTTTACCATGCTGATTGCCGCTTCCAGCGTGCTGGCGTTAAGGTCAGGCATTTTGGTCTTGGCGATTTCGATTACTTGTTCTTTGGTCAATTTTGCGACTTTGTCGCGGTTAGGAATGGCAGAGCCTTTTTCGATCTTAGCGTATTTCTTTATCAAAACAGCCACAGGCGGAGTTTTGATAATGAAGGAAAAAGAACGGTCAGAATAAATGGTAATTACTACAGGAATGATCATTCCTGCTTGAGACGCCGTCTTTTCGTTAAACTCTTTGGTAAACGCGGGAATGTTAATGCCGTGCGGGCCTAGCGAAGAACCTACAGGCGGTCCGGGAGTCGCTTTTCCTGCCGGCAACTGCAGCTTAACTACAGCCGAAACTTTTTTTGCCATAATTTACTCCTTAAAAAATATATTAGTTTATAATATATTTTTTAATCGTGGTGCTAACGGCTAAATGCATTAGCCTCCCAATTAAAAAAATATATCCTAATCAAGTTTGGCGATTTGGCTTATGTCTAATTCTACCGGCGTGATACGCTCAAACATATTGACGTTGACTCTGCATTTGGAGTTATTCAAGTCTATTTCCACTATATCGCCGATAAAATCCGCCAAAGGCCCTTCGACAATCTTAATCTTGTCTCCGACTTTAAAGTCTACATTGACAGTAACCTTTTCCAAACGCATACGGCGAATTTCTTCGTCGCTAAGCGGCATAGGTCTGCCTTGGGGTCCGACAAAGCTGATAACGCCGCGCGTTCCGGTTATAAGATGCCACATGTCGTTGGTATAGCGCATCTTAAGCATAACATAGCAGGGGAACTTCTTGCGAGAAACGACTTTGCGCTTGCCATTTTTTTCTTCTATGACATCTTCCATCGGGATTTGGATATCCAAAATCCTGTCTTGAAGATGGTTTTTTTCTATCAATTTTTCTAAGCTGTCTTTGACTATGTTCTCATAACCGGTATACGTATACACGATATACCATTTTGGTTCCATTTGGGTAATATCTTCTTTATCTTTCATATCCCTATACCAAATTGCTTATCAATAAATGATATAGTTGCATCAAGCCAAAGTCGATAAGCCAGACGGCAAGAAGGAAAAATCCGACAACGGCAAAAACCGCGCCTGTCTGTTTCAAAACAGCGACAGGCTTAGCCCAAACAACTTTTTTGAGCTCGCTGCCCAATTCCTTAAACCATCTGCCTATTCTGCCTTTTTTCTTTTCGTCTGCCATTGACTATCCCCTTAAAAATTATTATTTTGTTTCTTTATGCAGGGTATGCTTGCGGCAAAATCTGCAGTATTTTCTCAATTCAAGACGGTTAGGCGTGTTCTTTTTGTTTTTAAACGTGTCGTAATTGCGCTGCTTGCATTCTGTGCATGCTAATGTAATTTTTTCCTGCATGGTTTTCCTACTTTATATTAAGATTTTTTATTTTTGGCAATGTTAAAAATAACACCCCAAGGGTGCTCTATATACTTTAGCACATACATAAATCTCTGTCAAGAATTTTTTTAGTCTTGGGAACTTAAGATTGTTTTGACTTGTTTATTATAAAATTTTTCTTTGAAAAAATCAAACACACAAAAACCCCAATAAGCATAATAATGAAATATGAGTAACTGCTGTCATTGCGGCTGTTGTTGCCGCCGCTGTCGAAAAAGAAGTTCGCGGCGAAACCAAGTAAGATGCTACGTGTTTATATCGTCCACCAACGTTCCGGTAAGGGGCGCGATAGTATCATGCACCTTTTGCGACAGCGGACGCATATTATATAGGCGGACTGACGTTTTCGGAACGGCGGTTTTTAACCTGCCTGACGGCAATTATCTATTCAGGTGCGAGTGCGTGCCTGTGTTTTTGTCACCGTCGACCGAGGATTTTTACTTATCTTTAAACCCTTGCTCTTGCGAAGCGGATCTGTTGTTTCCCGCAAGAGTATTGGGAACAAACGCCATAAACCAACAGCCTTTGTCTAATACGCAATCGCTTAATATAAACCAGCAGCCTATAATCAATACATATAACGAGCTTTTAGACAATTCGGACGCTTTTCAAACGTCTCAAGAAAATAATCAGCCGCAATAGCCCTTAACATACATAACTCATATTTTTTGCTTACATAAATAAACAACTAAACAAAGGAGTAAAAAATATGAGTTACGATTTTGAATATGATTTCAAAGACTACAAAGGCTATGATTCTGATAAAAAAGACGGCAAGGGCTATGGCTATGACGGCTATGACGGCTATGATTGCGGCAAAGGCTATGACAAGGGTTATGACAAAGGCTATGATTATGAAAAATTCGACCCTTGCAGACCCAAACCTTGCCCTCCTAAGCCTCAAAAATTAGAATGCTGGTGCTTTGAAAAGAAAGAAAAGGACTTCGACTGCGACAAGAAGTTCGATAAATGCGAAAAACACGATCATAAAGACAGCTGCTGCCAAAACAAATGCTGCCAAAACAGATGCTGCTGCTTCAATCTTTGCCGTTTCTTTAAGTAAGGCATAAAAAGACCCGATTATTCAATCGGGTCTTACATATTTTATTTAATTATTCGCTGTCCGCTTCTGATTATTCGTTGTCCGCTTCCATTTCTTTATCTTCAAAATAGTTATTAAGCTCTTCTACCAAAAGATCCACGTCAAAGCCGTGAGCCGCAGCGGCTTGTTCTAAAGTCTCTCCGCTGGAAATAGGGCATCCTAAGCAATGCAAGCCGAAACCGTAAAAGATGGGCGCGACATTGCTGTCAAGCTGCAAAACTTCATATATAGTCATATCCTTAGTTATGGTCATTTCTAATATAACTCCTTTATAAATTTTACTAAATTATATCACACATTACCGAATTGTAAAGAAATTTAAAGGCGTTTTGGTATTTAAGTTATTTTTTAGACCCCTATATTATTTGCAAGAAGCTTAATAAAAATGCTATCAACGCAAAACCGCCCAGCAATCCTAGTATAAATCCTGTTATTTTAGGCACAGAAATCGGAGCTTTTCCTACCGTCTTGCCCGTGCTGCCGTTTATGTATGTATAATATTGTTTTTTCTTATACAAATGATGAGCAATATAAATAGGCAGCAGAACATATTTAAAGGTCTTATTAAGGTATTTGGTAGTAATGTCAAGATGCCTTACCACGTCGCATTTTAAGGACGCTATAATAGACGCCCTTATTTTATTGTTAATAACGTTAAGAGCTTCCGCCCAGCCTTGATTGAGAGATTTATAATAGTGCTCGGCGGTGTATCCTGCCAAGTATTGACGTTTGTACTCTACGCTGTCGTTGGTGTTAAAGGGTTTAAGTTTGTTAAAGTCCTTGTCGCTTATTTGGCGGCTGGAGTTAATGTTTATGTCGTCAAACACGGCCTCGTGTCTGCCCGAGACGTTTCTATAGCGGACTTTGCGAACGGTATAGCTGTTTTTGCCCGTTCCTACCGTTACATAATAATAGTCGCCCACCACGCCTTTATACGTAGAAACCGTCTTGGTGTCGTATGTCCAGCTTGGAGAATAAACGCCTTTGAATTCTTGGATAGAATGATTTTTTCTAAAAGACGAAGGAGCAAAAATTCGGCGTTTTATCCATTTTTGGTAACACTCTTTGGCATCGGCCTGCGTGAGCTTAAAAGGCACGACAGCGTTAGGTCTTATGCCTTCCAGGTCTTCTATGCGGGTTACGCTGGGAGAGTCGCAAAAGGGACAAGTTTTAGCGAACTCGTTTTTGTCAAAAACAAATTCCGCGCCGCAGCTGTCGCAATGGCTGACTTTGGTTTCTTCGTGCCATTTTACGTATTTATCCAAAGAAAAATCCAAGATTATTTCGCTGCTCTTTTGAGATTTTATCTCAAAAGCGTTATTGCAATAATCGCAGCGAAGTCTTTGGAGTTTAGGGTCAAATACCAAAGAAGCTCCGCAATTAGGGCATTTATCCTGCTCGACGTCTAAAACTAATTTGACTTCGCCCCCGTATGTGTCATACGTCTTATTTTGGGGCTGGTCTTGATATTGGACTACCCTTTCTTGGGAGTTCTTTTGTTGAGATTGTCTTGCTCTTAATATCTCGTCGACAAGATTGGAAAATTTATCCATCGCTTATAATTTTGTTCCGCACTCCGCGCAGAAATTAGCTTGGGGTTTGTTTTGCTTGCCGCACGCCGGGCAGAACTTGCCTGCGGGCGAAGAAACTATTTTCGCCCCGCACTCCGAACAAAACTTGGACGCGGCGCTGATCGTCGCTCCGCATTGCGGGCAAGGCATAGTAGGGCCTGCAAAACCTGCAGGAACAGGGCCTGCGGCGCTTTTCGCTCCCGCGCCCGATATAGCCGAGCCGAACGTGTTGCCTATAGTCCAACCCGCGCCCATTTGCATAGCCGCGCCAGCCATATTCATTCCGCCGCCTTTATGCGCGTTTTCGGCGATAGTTTTCATAGCGTCGGCAGCGGCGTATTGAGTGTATTCTTGCGGGCTGCCTAATATATTCATTCTCGTTCTTTCGTTTAGAGCTTTTACGCTTTCTTCGGTCAAAGACAGGTTCTCTACCACAAGATTGACCAAAGATATGCCCATCTTGATAAAGTTTTCTTTGACTATTTCTTCGGCCTTTTCGCCTATGGCTTTATACTTCATCGCCAAGTCCAAAGCGGGAATATTGGACGCGGCGACAGCTTCCGAAATACCGCTTACGATAGTGCGTTTTAGGTGTTCCAAAAGCGCGTCAGTCTTAAACAGCGCGTTAGAGCCCAAAAGCTCTCTCAAAAACACAACAGGTTCGGTTACTTTGAAAGAGAAAATGCCGTAGCCCCTGAATTGCACCACGCCGAAATCTTGGTCGCGCATCATTACAGGGCTGCCAGTGCCCCATTTTTGATTTATAAATTGTTTTGTATTTATAAAATATACGTCGCAAACAAACGGAGAATTAAAGCCGTATTTCCAAGACCTAAGTTGAGTCAAAATAGGCATATTGCCTGTGTCAAGTTTGTATCTGCCCGGCTCAAAAACGTCGGCGATTTTGCCGCTGGAGACTAGAATAGCAACTTGGGACTCTCTAACGATAAGCTGCGAACCCATCATAATCTGGGTCTTGGGGGGAATAGGATATTTGTAAGCGATGGTATCGCTAGAGTCGTCAGCCCATTCTATAACCTTAAGTAATTGATTTTTGAAAAATGCCATATCAATCTCCTACTGAATTTTAACACAATAAAAGTATATCATATAGAAAATGGCAAAACAATAATATTATCAAATTTTAATAAAGTCTTAATAATTCTAATCTATTAAGTCGTTTTGAAAAATATTATTAAAAATTTTTAGTTTTTCTTTATACGCTCAAATCAGTCCAGCCGCCTGGACAGCCAAAATCATCAAAGGTATGGATATTATAGACAATATAGTTGTAGTCAAAAATACCCGCGCCGCTTCCAATCTTGCTCTATTTGTTTTTTCCGCGAACACGACTATAGAAGCCGCGGCCGGCATAGCCATTAAGATTACGGGCACGGCTAAAAACAAAGAGCCGTATGACGCCAAAAAAGGAATCTGCTTTAAGGCGAAAGCCGCCGCCAACACTATGCTCGGCGAAATAAAGAGTTTGACAAAACTAGCAAGGTAATTTCCCGCGCCCCTAAACGCTTTAGCTATTCCCATATCCGCAAGCCTTATTCCTACCACTATCATAGACAAAGGGGCGGACATATCAGAAAGAAGAGCGATAGAATTGGCTATAGGCGTTCCGCTTATTATATTAATAGAAGGAATAAAATACAACGGCAACGCTATAAACAAAGGCAGTATGGACGGGTTGACAAAAGCTTTTTTTAGACTGATAAACGATTTGTCCCCAGTCAAAATATAAATCCCCAGCGTCCAAAGCAGCATATTAAAAACCACATTGTAGATAACAGCGAACAATACCGCCTGGGGATCGGGTATTAACATTTTTACGAAAGGTATGCCCAAAAATCCACCGTTGGTAAACACAGAAGCCGCTATATAAGCTGAAGCGTTTTCTTGATCTTTCCATTTTAAAAATATGACCTTCGCCGCCAAAAATACCAACAAATGCCCTAACAAAGAAAATAAAAAACTCATCCCCATCAATACCGCGGTATCCATAGCAGGAGCGCCGCCTTGGGACAAAAATGAGTTTAAGGTAAGCATAGGCATGCAGACATATATAAGCAAAAATACCAAGACTTCTACCGCGTTGTCGCGCAGTATCTTAACCTTTCTCAAAACGTATCCGGGGATAATGAGCGCGACCAAAGACGCCATTATAAGCAAAACGTCAAAAAACAAGCCAGCGTTTTCGGCTTAATCTAAATAAGCCTATACCTCCTTCATTAATATATCGCCAATTTATGAGAAATCTTAATACTTATTTATGGTAAAAAGTTCGGGCTGGTTATTTTTTAAATATTCGGCAAGTTTCTTTTCTGTGTCAATATCTTCGGGGATAAAAATGCCCGCCTTGCCTTCTTGTCCTAAATCGTGAAAATCCCCGCCGGCGATCATTTTAAGATTGTTGTTTTCGCAAAAACTTAAAGAGCGCTCGAAAACATCTCGGGAATTATGATTGCCGTTGTAAGCTTCTATGCCGTGCATATATTTTGCCAAGCCTAAAGTGCAGCCCGTCCTAAAAGGATGGGCTTGAAAAACCGCCCAGCCGTATTTTTCGGCGGTTTCAACTAATTGAGCTTGAGTGTATGTATAAAGCATCGGATTTTCCAAAAGTCCTTGCTCAATATCGCCGTAAATCAAATAATCCTGCCATTGATAGCGCGCCAAAGTCACTTCCGCGCCTAAAAAAGCCTTTAATCCCACTTGTTTTGCCGCTTCGATTAACAGCTTTGAGCCATCCAAAAAGGCTTTTGCCTTGTCTTTGGGAGTGCCGCCGTTTAACAATCCCAACGCGTATGCGGAAAAATGATTTGTAACTACTATTCCTTGGTAACCCGCGTCTTTATAAATCTTTGGTATCTCTGAAGCACGAAGCGCTGCGCAAGGGCTCGCTTCTCTGTTATGCAAATGTGTTTCTATAAGTATCATATAAATAACCTTTTATAAAATAATAAATGCATTTCTGTATTATGTCAAATAAAGAAATCATTGTTTGATTGCAATATTTATCGTCAAAATATTTTATTTATTTACAAAAGTCATAATTTATCGGAGCAAACGCTATATTTATAATTAACTATGGTATAAATTTGAAAATTACGGGAGAGCCAATGGAAAGCTTACGCGACATTATCAATAAGCCTTTAATCAATATTCACAACGGCAAAATGCATTACATCAAAAACGCCGTCTTTAACAGCGCGCTTACGCACGTTCAAATGCTCGTTTTGTCGGACAAGTTTTCTACCGCCAAAGAATACGTAATAAAAGTTTCGGACATAAAAGCCATAGGTCCGGACGCGGTAGTGGGCGACGGCCCTGTTTTAGACAGCGAAACTTTTAAGAGCAACATCTATCAGTTTTTGGGCGCGGAAATTTATAACGAACAAGGCGTAAAACTTGGTATCCTTAAAGATATCGTATTAGATAATTTCAAAGTCTCTTACATCTTAATGAACGAAAGCGAGATGATATATCCCGCCAACATCATTACTACAGGCAACCGCCTTTTGATTACGGATATTACCCAAAAACTTCAAGTAAAAAAAAACTGACTCCGAGAAAATCTAAAAAAACCGCGGTCGCTAATACAAGCGAACAAGCGTCCAATCAAAATATTTCCAGCGATAATCAAAATATAAAGATAAAAGAAGCCGCCAATTTTAAAAATTTAGATTCTTTAAGCGAAACTAAGCCAAATCTACAAAATCTTAATTTTCAAGAGCCATCTTTAATAAAAAACGCTCAAAATAATACAATCCAAGAAAACATTACAAAAATAGAAATTTCAGAACAATCTAGTCAGTCTCAAGGCAAATTAACCGAGCAAACCGCGGATAATGTTTTTGACTCTAAAGGCAGTCAAACAAACTTAATCAACGCTTCTTTGGAACGTATAGACGTCAACATCGGGGGAAATCAGCCCCAAAGCGTTTTAAGCGGATCAAGTTTAGAGAAAAAGACTTTAGATAATTTAAATCAAGCTTTCGATACCAAAAACAATCTAATCGAATCTTCTGAGCCAAAAGACATATCTTTAAGCCAAGAATTGCCTTTAGAGCAAGACGATTTTAACAGCGGGCTTATAGAATCGCTTGACGTTAATCAATCTAGCGAAGAATTAAATCAAGCAAACTTGCTTTCTCAATCTTCCGCTTTTAAAGCCGTTAATGAGAATGAGGATATTAATCAAATCAAGGATAATATTCCTGAAAATCATAATTCAAACGACGTTTCTGAATTAAAACAATCCAACGAGGCTAATAACATATTCTTCAAACTGCCCCTAATGCAAAACGGCATGTTTGACAAGTTAGAGCGGAATACAAATTTAATCAATAGCGCTTATAATTTAAATCAAGCCCAAAAAGAGTATAACGCAAACGAGCCTAAAACTTACGCTAAAATAATAGCCGACTATGTGTTTTTGCTGGGAAGGCTCACAACCAAACCGATTACGGATATAAACGGCAACGTAATAATTCCCAAAAACACATTAGTTACAGCGGAAGTAGTGTTAAAAGCTTTTAATCAAGGAAAGCTGTTGGATTTGACAAGGTATTCTAAAGCTTAAAAAAAGAGTTTTTTAAAATGTTTACAAAAAAGACCGCGGTTACAAATTATAAAAAAAGATTTAGGCTTTATAAACTCAGGCTAAAAACAAGGCAAAAAAATAGAATAAGCTTATTTATAAGATTCGGAAATAGCCTTTAGCAAAAGGGACATAGCTTTATTAATCTTTTGCTGATTTTCGGGCGACGAGTTTTCGGGTTTGGATTTTAAACGCTGCAAAGCGGCGGCAAGCTGTCTTAAGGTATTGACGGGAGCTTTAGCCCTTAACGCCGCGTCTATTTTTAGCAGCAAGTTTTGGGTTTCGGCGTCCATAGGTTTTGCCGCGCTCAATAAAGGCTTAGGAATTTTAGGGCCTTCGGTAATTATAGGAGTAACGGTATAATCGGCTTGAGAGATAAAAGACGGCTCTTCTATTATTCTTTTGTCTTCGGGAACGGTCACGCCCGAAGGAATGGCAAACTCTTTGGATTTTTTATTAAGCGCCCATACCAATCTTTCATGAGTATAAAGCGTGGAGTTATACGAAATTTTTTCTATGACAATCAACGCCGCCGCCAAAAAACATCCGAGAAATACCAAAGTGCAGGCGTGCCTGATCCCGCTTACGCTTTGAGAGAAAGCGTATACTATAGCGCCAAACATAATTCCGATTAAAGCCACTATCGCCGCCATGCAATAAGTCCAAGAAGATTTATTGGGAATGGCAAGGCACTGGGTGATCGTCAAATAATCGCTGGGTTTGCCTTTGCGTTCTTTTCTAAATCTATGCCACAAAGACCTTGCTATATAGGGCATGCTTTTCATTTTTTCGTTAATTTCGGCTTCGTTAGCGCCCTTTTTTATAGCGCGCAATACTTCTTTTGCGGCGGCGCGATAGGCAAGCGCGTTATTGTTGGCGAAAAACAAAATTATGGCAAGGCAAAAAACAAGCACAAGGATATCAGCCAAAATAAAGAAAAGCTTGACAACAGCGTTAGCGCCCAAAAAGCTTTCTAACCACTTATAAAACTGATCGACCCATCCCATAAATAAAAATCAATAAATATAGAATTTTATTATAAACTATTATCATTTATAAGCTTGTTTTTGTCAAATAAAAATTTTATAAAATTATTTCTTTATCAGCTTCAAAGGAGTATATTATCTTTTGCAAAACGGTTTCGCCCAAGATGTCTTCTACGGCTTTGGCGTAAATGTCTAATTGGTTTCGATAAAACGCAATCAAGCGTTCGTCGTCGCCTTTGGTAGTCTTGTAATCTACTATTATCGCCCCTTCGGGAGCAAAGATAAGCAAGTCTATTACGCCTTGAACTAATACCTTGCCGCCGCCTTTTAAATTTAACGCTTGAGCGTCCGCGTAATACAAAAACTCCCGCTCTCTGTAAAATACATTCTTTCTAGCAAGCGATATAATATCCGACTTCAGCGCCTTTAAGATTTTTTCAGGGTCTATCAATTGGGCGTAATCCTCTGTCAATAAGTTTTTTTGCTTCAACAGCTCGATTTGGTCGATTACGTCTTGAACGCTTTGACAGCCTAGGTCTATATATTTCATTATCGCGTGATAGGCGTTTCCGCGATCAACGCCGCCCGATTCCAGCTCTTTGTCTTTAAATATAAACGCCGTCCGCTCTTCTTGGGCGTTAAGCTCTGTGACGGCGTATTTTTGATTCAAGCCGTCTGTTTTGTAAACAAATTGTATATTTTCTTTTATCTTTTGTTCCAAAACTTCGTCGCTTAAAACAATTTTTGGTTTCGCAAAATTCGCGTAGTTTTGGACGCTTTCTATAGGAATAATTTCAAGTTTATAACAAGGCTTTATATTTAACTGCTCTGCTCTAGACGCGCCTAATATCAAATTATTTTTATCCCTTGCAACAACCGCCAAAATCCAATCCAAATAATTCTTTGCGTTAAGTATTTCAAAAGGCTCAAGCCCTATCAATTTATAATCCTGTTTTATTACGCCCGTAAGCGTCAAATGATATTTCGCTCTTGTTAACGCTACGTATAAAATACGCATTTCTTCTTCGATTTCTTTTCTTTTGTTATACAAGCTTATAGCCGTTCTAGTTTTGGAATCGGATTTTACGCGGTTTTGATAATCGTAAACCCTGAGCCCGAGCTTTATCCTTTGATCCAACAAAACTTCGTCCGTGTTATGCTTAAAGTTAGCGCCCAATCCGCACACAAAAACTACGGGAAATTCCAAGCCTTTGGATTGGTGTATGGTCATAATTCTTATGGCTTTGGACTGGGAATTTGCCGATATTTCTACTGCGGGCGAAATCTGTCCGTAGTCTATATAATCCAAAAACTCCTGAATATTTTCATACTGCGAAGCTAACTGCAAAAACAGCTCGACATAATCGTAGCCGGCTTGCTCAAAATTAGACAATAAATACTCTTCGTAATTATATTTGGTAATAATATATAATAGAAGCTCGCGCAGGTTATGGCAAAAAGCGTATTTTTTATCTTGCTCTATATTGTCAAAAAACGCTTTCAGCTTATTAGAAATTTCGTCGTCAATTTGATCTTTGTAATTCAAAACCGCTTGATAATAAAAGTCTGTTTTAGGATATCGCTCTCTTACCTTGATTAATTCGGTTTCGTCTAATCCGCCAAAAAGGCTTTTTAACGCCCCGGTCAGAGCTATGTCTTGGTAATAGTTATCCAAAACTTTTATGTAATCTACCAGCATCAAAATTTCGGGACGGCTCAAAATCTCGGTTTCCACTCCGCTTACGACAGGATAAACCTTGGCTATCTCTTGTATTATCTCAAGCGAATTGCTCAAAGACCTTAATAATATAACGATGTCGTCATAATTGGGCGGCTGAAGTTTGCCGTCTTTAAGTATCCTGCCGTTTTGCTTTATCTTGGCTATTTCGTTTATAATGATATCCGCTTCGGCTTTTTGGGGCGTAATAACAGTCTTGTTGATATGATTTTTTACGCTGTAGATTGCGTCCGGTTCTATCTTTTCTTGGTCAGGTATTTGCCCTATAACTATATTGACAGCTGGATAAGGCGATTCCACGTCGGGATTGTTGGATACAAACCGCGCTTCTTGGTCGTAATCCACTCCGCCTAAATCGCGCGTCATTATTCTAGAAAAAATTTCGTTATTAAATTCTAATATGGACTCACTCGATCTGAAGTTGTCATTTAGGTCTACTGCTATATTTTGGGGATTGCCGCCGCTTTTATAATCGCGGTATTTTTTTATAAATATATCGGGATCACACAGCCTAAAGCGATAAATGCTTTGCTTTACGTCGCCCACAAAAAACATCTTAGACCCTTCAAACAGGTTGATTATGGCTTCCTGCATAGGATTGATGTCTTGGTATTCATCCACAAAGATGTATTTATACTTTTGCTTAATCTCTTCTTTTACTTCAGGATTGTTTAGTATCTCAAAAGCGTAATGCTCTAGATCCGAAAAATCAAGCTCAAAGTCTTCCTTTTTTAGTTCGTCGTATTTTTGGGCGAATTTATTCGTAACTTCCAAAAGCTTATTGGCTAACTCTTGGTCGCAATCGGCTTGAGATATTTTCTCAAAAAATTCGTTATAAAATTTTTTGGCTTTTGAGCAAAAACTTGAGCTGTATTCTATAAAATCGATTGTCGAAGTATCGTAATCTTCCGATTTCTTTTGGCTGGGTAATCTGTTCGGAAATTGCCCGCTTATTATGCCGTCTAACACGCATTCAGCGGCTTTTACAGCGGGCTCGTAGCCTATTTTTTTCGCGTATTCTATAATCTTATTCGCCTTATTTATGTAATAATCGTCCGCAAGCTTTCTAAATTCCTGTATATACTCGTCCGCCGCCTGCTCGTCCCCGGGCGTTTGCAGCCAGTTTTGTGTCTTGGGCAGCGCCCTATAAAATTCATAAATTTGGTTTATAATTTTGGCTAAGTTATCCGCTTTTCTTTTTCTTGAGAAAATGTCATAAAGCATTATAAATACTTCATCGCCCGATTCCAAATATTCCTCAAATACCTTTTTTATGGCTTTGGACTTTTTCAAAGACGCTTCCAAGTCCTGAATAACGGTAAAAGCCGAATCCACGCCGACTGCGTAATAATATTTTCTTATCAAGTCCGCGCAAAAAGAATGCAGCGTGCAAATCTGCGCGGTCTCTGCTATCTGCAGCTGATCAAGCAAATAGTTTTTATCTGAGCTTGTCTGCAAAGCTTCCGTCAGCCTGCTTATTAATTTTGTTTTCATATCTTCAGCGGCGGCGTTTGTAAAAGTGGTTACCAAGATATTATCCGCGCTTGCTTTGCGGCTTAATATAAGATTGACTATACGCTCTATCATAACGGTGGTCTTGCCGCTGCCGCTGGACGCGGAGACCAAAATTTTATCGCAGTCCGATTCTATAACCTTTTTTTGAGCTGGAGTCCATTTATATGACATAATATTCTCTCTCCGCTTTATTCTCTTTTGCCTAGTTTAGCCAATGTTTTATAGGTAATCTTGATTTGGTCAAAAGCCCGCGTATTTTGATAAGGTCTGCAGCATATGCCCCGATAATCGCACCAATCGCATACACGCTCCAAAGGACAGGGCGAAAAATATCCGTCGAAAATTTCTTCCACGGCGTTTTTGGTCAGCTCTTCGGTATATCTTAAGACATTCTCAAATTCTTCGCTGGTTAATACGCTGTTTTGCCTAGAATCAAGCTCTACATATTCGGTAGTTATAGACTTTACCTTTACCGGCAAAACGTCGCTTTTTTGGGCCTTTAAAAGCGTTTTGTCCGCAGCCAATAAAATCTCGGCTTCCTCGGCGACCAATCCGATATTGCGGTATCTTATTTTGTCTTCATTTATAAAATCGTTATTTATAGGAAAATACAAGGATGCGAAAGGTTTTTTTCCTAAGCCTTGGCAGCACGCTTTCATATACAGCATTAACTGCAGGTTGACGCCGCAATATATCTCTTTAGGGCTGGATTTTATCCCGCCGCTTTTGTAATCGATAATTTTAATATAATCCTTATAAACGTCAATTCTATCGATTTTTCCGCCTATATAAATCGTTCCGTATCGGGTCTCTATGGGCAGGGGCGGAAGCTCTTCGCCTTTTCCAAACTTCTTTTCGGTATAAAGCGTTTCAAAATCTGATTTTTGATTTTGCTCGAAAACGGCTTTTGTCGTGTTTATGGCTTCCTTTTTCAAGAACTCCGCAAAATGCGGGTTTTTTTGAAGCTTGATGTTTTCCGAAATTATTTGGTCTAGTATTTGAACGGTTATCCGCTCGCACTCTTCCAAGTCCGCGGGTTTAAACGCCGCAAACTTTTCCAAAATCTCGTGCAAGATATTGCCGACGTCCAAAGAGTTTATATCGCCTGCGGGGCGATCCGCCAGCCTTAAGATATGCCGCATCAAAAATATATAAGGACAGCTGAAATAATTCTCTAGGTGAGTCGCGTAAAAAGTGCCGCCAAGCCGCGTTTTTATGTTGATTTGCGGACGCTCTATATCAAGCCGCGCGTCCAGCGACCTTGCCGCCGCCGAAACGCCTAAACCTAAAATTTCCATCCTTTCCGCGACAGCTTTCTTGTATAACCGCAAAACCTGCTTTTTGCCAAAAGCTTGGCTATAATAAAAATCCGCGGCGTCGTCTAACTTGTTAGAAGGAATTGCGTCTAAACTTTGCAAAATAATTTGTTCTTCTTCGCTGTATTCGCGATGAATGGGAAAAAGCGTCTTTAGCGCGGTCAACAAACTCGCTTCCGAACGCTCTTGGCCGCTTTGGTTTTTGGAATACAAAAAATACAGCTCTTTCGCGTGATAAAAAGTTTGGATAAGGTTAAATTTGCGTCTTTTGTTGATTTGTTTTATCTTGGGTTCGATCTTTATTTCGTATTCGCCTAAAGAGTCCAAATCGTCGTCCGAAAGCAGCCCCAAATCTTTTTCTAAAGGCGGGAAACTGCCGTCTACGCAGTTTAGGTATATTATCTTTTTAAACCTTCCGCATCTTACGCCTTCGATGTCCGTTATGGTAACCGCGTCAATTTTGGGCGGGATGACCGATATCTCTACAGCTTCCAGCCCCGCGAAAAATACCGCTCTGAAGTCTTCTAGGCTCATTTTGTATTGGGACAATATCTTAAGCTCGTCCAAGACGGCGTTAAACTTGTCCCAGCATTGAGCGGCGTAAGGGGCAAAATCTTGGGTAGCCAATTTTGAGTTATATTTCGACAATTTATCTTCCAAGGCGTTGTTTAGGATAAAGTCTTTTATCGCTTTTACGTAATCGTCCGCGGTAACGCTTTGTTTTAAAGCGGATTCAAAAGGCTCTAAAATGCCGGCTAATCTCTGCCTTACGCGTTCGGCGGTCTTGATTTCGTCCTGCTCTCCTAAAACAAAAGGCTCGAAGATGTTTTTAGTTATATTAAATTTTAGACAATAATTTTCAAACAAGCACGCGTCCGAATACTCTATGCCGCTGAAGTAATTTTTAGCTATGTCAGAAACGCCGTTATTATAATGCGTTCTTACGGCGTCTATGCAGTCTTTTATAAACGCGACAAAAGGATGAACGGTCAGCAAAACTTTATGGTCGTAATTATAAATAATTTCGGCTTCGTCAAATATCGCAAGGTCTTTTTCGTTTATGTCGCCTATGACCGCGATCTCATATAACCTGCCGCCGTTTCTTATGTGTTTTTTTATAATGCGGCAGGCTTCTTTTATCATAGAATCAGGACTGCTCGCGGAAAAGATATTAATAGGCGCGGGTTTTTGGTATTGAGTCAAATTGCGTTTAGTTAAGTTTAGATACAAATGCTTTTCAAAATCGGATAAATCTTGAATATCCGGCTCTAACGCTTCTATATCTATATATGGATACAAATTAAGCCCGTCGTTAATTACGCTCAAAAACACGCCTTTAGAGCATTTGTGCAATGTATCTAATAAATCGGCGGCTTGGGGGGTAAGGCTGTCAAAGCCGAAAACGTAAAAATAAGCGTTTTTTATATATTCCGAATGCGGAGCTTGCTTCTTTAATAGATTTAGTTTGCTTCCCGCGTCTTGCAGATTGTTTTCTTCCAAAAACTGCTCGTATTTTTGATATATGTATTTTATATCGCTTATCTTGTTGTTTAGATGGGCGTTGTTTGTCCGAACGCTTATATTGGGCGAAATCATACAGCTTTTTAGCTGCATTATTGTTTGATACATATTGACGGGAAAGTCGCCTTTTAAAAGCGCGCGGTTAAAGCACAAAAAACGCTCGGATGCGGCGGCAAGTTTGTTTTCGTCTATAATCTTTCTAATAAGCATAGCGCCGCCGTATTGCGAAAGATATTTAGAAGGAGCTCCTTCGTTGTATAAAAGCCTGTCAAAAGTCATTACTGAAACATCGAAAGCTCCGTTTTCGCCTAGGTCTTTCATCAATTCGCGTTCCAGCTGGAGCGTGTATCTGTCGGGAGTTAAAATTATATGCCTGATATCTAAACAAGCTCGTCTTTTCGGGCGATTTTTCAAGCGATTTAATAAATAATTATAAGCTTGTATATAATTGGGAAATATTTTAATATCCATACCTTAATTCTATCAAATTATCCGAAAATAACAACTATAACTTAATTTTGTAATGAAAATGTTTAATAAAAGGCTTTAGCGGCTTTTAATAAATATTAATTTCGTGTTATAATTAGTTGATAATACTGCGGAAGGAACTCCTATGAAAAAAGTTAAATTTTTGCTCTCTTTTATTTTGGTTATGATTATGCTATGGGGCTGCGCCGCCCCTGCGGCTTATATAAACTTTACTCAGCCTTGGCATAAAACATACGAAAACTCGGAATACGACGTTTCCTTTTATTATTACTTGCAAGACGCAGGCAGCATACCGTCGGAACATAAAGACAAAATCATAAAAGACTCTTTAGACCAAGAAGAAAGAATAGAAATCGCCGACGGAAAACTGCAATATACTATCGAACAAGACGACGCCCAAAAACATACTTGGAAACTCACCGCGTCGCTGGAAATAACATATCTTTCAGAAGAAGAGCTTAAAAACATTTTAGACAAAGAATACGACAACTTCAAAAACGCTTTGCCTTTGACAGGCATAACCAAGCTGGGCGCTGTCGACACTATGACTTCTACGGTAGTGTTCAGCATGGAAAAAGGCAAGCTGTATCAGCCCTTAAAGGTAACTAAAGAATTCGATATGCCTTCGGCAAATATTTCTTTGGAATATGCCTTTGATTATCAAACCTATACTTTTAACTATAAATTAAATGATCAAAAAAACACTATAACCTACAAGGCGAAAAAAATAAAAAGCGGATACGACAACGAGCAATTATTGCTTTTGATCCGCTCGATTGACAAAGACTCTTTTGTCGCAGGCTACAGCGCTAATCTGGCAAGAGTATATAACTGGACGGACGCGGCTGACAGCAAAGGCTTGCTTATGGCTAACTCGATCAATATCCATGTCCAAAACGACCTAAAGAGCATCCCCATTACAGACGAATTTTTGCCTTTTGCTAAAGACGTTAAGCAGATAGATAATGAAAACAGGCTTGGCGTTTATGAAGTCAAGATATACAAAAGCTCGACTTACGAATCCGGCCCCGCTCTTACAGCTTGGTATGCCCAAATGGATATTACGGCAGACGGCAGCTACGCGACCAGATTGATGATCAAAAACGTTCAAAATATTTACAACGTGACTACGGCAAAAAAAGCGTTTTGCATCTCTTACGATATAACTTCATTAAAAATCGCCTAAAATACGCTTTATGGAGTTAAAGTATGAATCATAGAGAGATAGAAAAGAAGTGGCAAAAGTATTGGGAAGAAAACAATCTTCACAAATTTAATCCCGAAAAAATCGACAAAAAGTATTACGTGCTCGAAATGTTTTCTTACCCTTCGGGAGCCAACCTGCATATAGGTCATTGGTATAACTTCGGTCTTGCGGACTCTTACGCGAGATTTAAGAAAATGCAAGGCTATGAAGTTTTTCAGCCTATGGGCTTTGACTCCTTCGGGCTTCCCGCCGAAAACTTCGCTATAAAAACAGGCATTCACCCTAAAGACAGCACCTATAAAAACATCGCCACGATGGAACGCCAGATAAAAGAAATGGGTCTTATGATAGACTGGTCAGCCGAAATCAAAACTTCAGACCCGTCTTATTATCGTTGGACGCAGTGGCTGTTTTTGCAATTATATAAACACGGACTGGCTTATCAAAAGGACGCCCCTGTAAACTGGTGTCCTTCGTGCAACACGGTTATCGCCAACGAACAGGTTCAAAACGGCGAATGCGAAAGATGCCACTCCCAAGTCGAAAGACGCAATATGACCCAATGGTTCTTTAGAATAACCAAGTACGCCGAAGAGCTTTTGGCCGACCTTGACAAAATTGACTGGCCCGAAAAAACTAAGATAATGCAAAAAAACTGGATCGGCAAAAGCGTAGGCGCGGAAATAGAGTTTGCGACCGAAACTGGTCATACCTTTAGAGTATTTACTACTCGTCCCGATACCTTGCCCGGCATAAGCTTTGTGGTGCTCGCTCCCGAACATCCTTTGGTCAATTTAATTACTACGCCCGAGCAAAAGCAAGCGGTAGAAGAATATCAAAAGCAAACAATGCTAACAAGCGAAATAGACAGGCTGTCTACCGCGAAAGAAAAAACAGGCGTGTTTACCGGAGCTTACGCTATAAGCCCGCTTGACAACAAACGCGTGCCTGTCTTTATCGCTGATTACGTATTATACACTTACGGCACGGGCGCTGTAATGGGCGTGCCCGCGCACGACGAAAGAGACTACGCGTTCGCTCAAAAATATAATCTGCCTATTACCCGCGTAATAAAGAGCGCGGACGGCTCTCCGGACGACCTGCCCTTTACCCAATACGGCGTGATGACCAACAGCGGCAGGTTTGACGGACTTACAAGCGAAGAAGCTCAACAAAAAATAGTCGAATATCTAAACAGCATAGGCAAAGGCGAACAAAAAATAAATTACCGTTTGCGCGACTGGTCGGTAAGCAGGCAAAGATTCTGGGGCTGCCCTATACCTATTATTCATTGCCCTAAATGCGGAACTGTTCCCGTTCCCGAAGACCAGCTTCCCGTAGAACTGCCTTACGACGTCAACTTTACACCGGACGGTCAATCGCCGCTTAGAAAGCACGAAAAGTATATCAACGTAAAATGTCCTGTTTGCGGCGGCGACGCAAAACGCGATCCCGACACTTTAGACACCTTCGTATGCTCTTCTTGGTATTTCTTGCGTTATCCCAACGCTAACAACGACCAAGCCGCATTCGATCCCGAATATACCAATAAGATTATGCCCGTAGACAAATACGTAGGCGGCGCTGAGCACGCGGTAGGACATCTGCTGTATTCTAGATTTATAGTAAAAGCGCTGCGCGATATGGGCTATCTAAACTTCGACGAACCGTTCGCTTCGCTTGTCCATCAAGGCGTTATATTAGGCCCGGACGGTCAGCGTATGTCCAAAAGCCGCGGCAACACCATAAACCCCGACGATTATATCAAAAATTACGGCTCGGATATTTTAAGGCTATATCTTGCTTTTGGATTTAATTATATAGACGGCGGCCCGTGGAACGACGAAGGCATTAAGGCCATGGTGCGTTTTGCGGACAGAGTAGACCGTATAGTGCAAAAATACGCAAAATGTGATCAAGAGCCTAAAGTTTACGGTCAAAACGAAAAAGAATTGGACTACGTTTTGCACAACGCTATAAAAGAAGTCGCTTCGGACTACGAAACTTTCTCGTTTAATACCGCTATCGCTAGAATTATGGAGCTTGTAAACGCTATATACAAATACGACTCCTTGAACGACGCGGACTGCGGCTTTGCCAAAGGCGTAATCGTCCAAATGGTAAAACTGCTCGCGCCTTTAGCCCCGCACGCTTGCGAAGAGTGGTTTGAAACGCTCGGCAACAAGCCGTCCATTTTCAGCCAGCGTTTCCCTGAATACGACAAAACTAAATTAGTAAGAGACGAAGTCGAAATCGCCGTCCAAATAAACGGCAAGGTAAGAGCGACTGTAAATACCCCGGCAAACGCGACTCAAGAACAAATTAAGCAGATCGTGTTTGAAAACCCCCAAGTCGCAAAATATATTCAAGGTCAAACGCCTAAAAAAGTTATCGTCATACCGGGCAGAATAGTTAACATTGTGTTATAAAAAAATATAAACGCGGCTTTAACCAAAAGCCGCGTTTTTTTATTCTTGCGTTTTTAAGGTTATCAAGATCATATGGGGCGGATTGTTGATTCGCCAAGGGAATACGCTGTCGCCTAAACCCCTATTGACTACGAGCAAAACATCGTTTTTTAGGCGGTATAAACCCGAAGTATATCTAGGAAAAGCCCCTTGAC
>DATCKP010000065.1:0-11048 GCA_036562165.1 Clostridia bacterium | reverse complement strand
GTAATGTTCACCCCTTAGTCACCATCCTTGCCAAAAATTAAATAGGAACATGTCTATTTCCATAACAATATAATACTACTCTTTTTGCAATAATTCAATACTTTTTTAAAACTTTTTATTTTAACAAAATCTAAAGAGAACTAAAAGTTTAGGCTAATCATATATATCTATATACAATCATACACATTTAATCATGAATATCTATTTTTTGGGCATAGGCGGAATAAGCATGTCGGCGCTTGCCGTAATTTGCCACGAACGCGGGCATAAGGTGAGCGGATCTGATATTCATTTCAGCGAAACGATAAAAAAATTAACCGATTTGGGCATACAAGTAAATATCGGTCATACCAAAACCGATTTTTCGGGCATAGATTTGGTGGTCTATAACGCCGCCATAGCTTCGGACAATCCCGAGCTTAAAGCGGCAAAAGCTCAAAACGTTCCTTGCGTAAAAAGGGCCCAGCTTCTTGGCAGCATTATGTCCGAGTATCCGTTCGGGATAGCGGTAAGCGGAATGCACGGCAAGACCACTACCACGGCTATGATAGCCCAGATCTTGTATAAATACGATCCTACCGTTCATTTGGGCGGCGAGTTTGATTTAATAGGCGGAAACTTTAGGATAGGCAAGAGTGTATACTTCGTGACCGAAGCCTGCGAATATAAACGGAATTTTTTATATTTAAAGCCTTATATAAGCGTTATTTTGAATATAGACGAAGACCATACAGATTATTATAAAGACATCGAAGACATTCAAGACGCTTTTTGCGAGTTTGCGGCAAACACAAAAAGAAACGGCGTAATCGTGGTCAACGGGGAAGACGAACGCGCGGTCAAATGCGCTGCGTTGACTACGCGAAGATATGTTACATACGGAATAGGCGATCAATTTGACTATAACGCCCAAAATCTAAAAGCGGACGAAAACGGTTATTACTCTTTTGATATTTGTAAACGCGATCTTAAATTATGCCGCGTCAAATTAAAAGTCCCCGGCAGGCACAATGTTTATAACGCCTTGGCGGCGGCCGCCGCGGCGAATATATTCAATATCAGCCCTAGGCGAATCTCAAGCTCTCTGTCAGCGTTTGCAGGCGTAGACAGAAGGTATCAATTTTTGGGCGAATATAACAGCGCCAAGATCATAGCCGATTACGCTCATCACCCTCACGAGCTGGACGCAGCTATAGCGGCTGCTAAAGCCCAAAGCGGCAACGTCATTACTGTTTTTCAACCGCACACGTATTCGCGGACGCAAAGCTTATGGGAAGATTTTAAAAAATCGCTGTCAAAATCGGATAAACTTATCCTGCTTCCAGTTTACGCGGCAAGAGAGCCAATGGACCCTAACGTAACTAGTCTTAAGATGAGCCAGGAATTGACTAAAGAAGGCAAAGAGACTCTGCACTTTGACGACTTTAAGTCCTGCGCGGACTACTTAAAACAAATCTTAAAGCAGGGCGATTTGTTGCTGATAGCGGGAGCGGGGGACGTAATAGAATTAAAAGATTATTTTATCTAAAGTTTGGAAGGCTTGTTATGAATTAGACCTTTATTAAAATCTTATGATATTTAGATGGGTCGCTTATAAATTCTTTTAGACCCTGTTCGGCGTCTTCAAACTTGAATTCTTTGGCGGTAAAAGCGGAAACGTCTACCGCTTTTTTTGCCAAAACGTTTATGGCGGCGGGAATTTGTTTTTGACCGTTGCTTATGCCTATTACGGATAGTTGTTTAGTTAAAATGCCGTTTAAACTGCCGTTTAATAACTTTTCGGCGTCCGTATTGCCGCCTACTATAGCGACCTTTCCGCCGGCGGAAGCGTAATTAAAGGCGTTTTGGATATTGTCATTGGCGTTAGCGAGATATATAGAGCTTTCGCAAAACCTGCCGCCAGTGATTTGTTTTATTCTCTCGTAGGCGTCCATAGCGGCGGTGTTTATCGTGTAATAAATGCCTAGATTGGCCGCTATGTCCAATCTTTCTTGACGGTGATCCAATAAAATAGGCACGGCTTGATAATACAACGCAAGCTGGGCCATAATTATGCCCATAATGCTTGCCCCTATTATGACTATATGCTCGCCTTCGGCGGGCTTAAGCTCGTTAAAAGCTTTTACAGCGATAGAAGTATGTTCTATAAACTGAGCTTCGGAATCGGTCATTTGAGAAGGTATCTGGTAAAGATTGGATACGGGCACGGAAACAAAGTCCCTTAACAAGCCTTCGGTGGTAAGCCCCATAACTTTCATCTTGTCGCATTTCCAAGGCCTGTCCGTTTTGCAGGCGTAGCAGTTGTTGCAGGGAAGGTTAGGGTCGATAAAAACTCTTTGTCCCCTTTTTAGTCCCGCTACGTTGTCTTGGATTTCGCTGATCAAGCCTACCGCATGTCTTCCCGGAATGCAAGGATAATTAACGCCCGCCAATTCGCCGTTATAAATTTTAGCGTCAAAGATAGATAAGCTTATAAGCGTAAGCTTGACTTTGGCTGTATTGTCAAGCGTTTCGTTTTCGGTAATTTCCTGCAAAGACATCGAGCCGGGCTTGTCTATTATCCAAGCTTTCACAAAGACTACCTCTCTTTTGATTAATAGCCATATTAGTATAACATTAAATATTATAATTTGAAATAATTTTATGACAACGATTTTAGCGCTTTAGCAAAATAAAAACAAAAATTGACCTGATATTAGACAAAACGGCAAAAAATGTCTAAAAAATATAAAAATTTATATTTTATTTCTAACAAAAACTTTTGCTTGACTTTAAAGCAGGCTGTGCATTATAATAGTATGACGATATTTTAAAGACTTTTAGGAGCGCGTAAATGAAAAAGAACATTCATCCTGATTATCATATGGTTACAATAGAATGCGCCTGCGGCGAAAAGTTTATAAGCGGCTCTACGGTAAAAGGCGATACCATTAAAGTAGAAGTTTGCTCAAAATGCCATCCTTTTTATACCGGCAAACAAAAAATAGCCGAAACAGGCGGACGTATCGACAAGTTCAAGAAGAGATTCAATCTCAACGGTTAGTCTTTTTATTTTGCAAGGAAGCGTCTAATCCTTATTAACGCTTTTATGTAAGGATTTTGGCGCTTTTTTTGTAGGGTTTTATAATGAAAAATAAAAAGGTAAAAAAGACTTTAATCGGCGGACAGGCGGTAATGGAAGGCGTAATGATGCGCGGGCTTAATTCCATGGCGCTGGCTGTCCGCGACCATGAAGGCAATCTTCTTCTTAGAACTGAAAGGCTCAAAAAAAACAAGAGCCTGATCAATAAGATTCCTGTTATCCGCGGCGCCGTAATGTTTTTCCAAACAATGATAATAGGCGTCAAAACCTTGTTAAAGAGCGCCGAAGTTTACAGCGAAGAAGACGGTCAAAGCGAGCTTTCCGAAAGCGCCGCTTTTTTCGCCGTGTTTTTGGGATTGGCGTTTTCGATCGTTTTGTTTATGTTTTTGCCCAGCTTAATAAGCGACGGCGTAAATTATCTTGCGTATAAGTGGTGGAACATAAAGAGCGCGGCTTTGTCAAGCGCGGTAGAAAGCGTTGCGAGGCTTTTGATTTTTACGGCGTATTTGGTTTCGGTGTCTTTTGTCAAAGATATCAAACGCACCTTTATGTATCATGGCGCCGAGCATAAGACGATTAATTGCTACGAGAAAGATTTGGAGCTTACTGTCGAAAACGTAAAAAAATGCTCTAGAATACACGACAGGTGCGGCACGACATTTTTGTTTTTGGTTATGGTCGTGTCCATAATCCTGTTTACTATATCCAATTCGTTGTTTAGCTATTGGGCGGGGCTTAACCCTGGTCTAAAGTTTTTGACCGCTTGGTACGGCAAGCTGCTTATTAGACTGCTGCTTCTGCCGTTAATAGCCGGAATTTCTTACGAGATTTTAAGGGGTCTTGCGGTTTTGCCTGATAACTGGTTTGTCAAAATCCTAAAGTCCCCCGGTCTTGCTTTGCAATACCTTACTACCAAAGAGCCCGATGACTCTATGATAGAAGTCGCGATCAAAGCTTTCAGCGCGGTTGAAAAAATGGACCAAGACCCGAGCATCCCTTGCGTAGATTGGGACGAAGTCGATTTTAAGCAAGCCTATCAAGAATTTGTCTACAGCTTATCCGCGGCTGGTTTAGACGCGTCCGAAGCGGATTGGATTTTTTGCCATATATTAAAGACCAAAAGAGTGAGTCTGAAGACTGTCGAGTTAATAAAACGCAGTCAATATTACGCCGCAAAAAAGATTTTAAACCAAAGAGTTAATACGCGCGAGCCTTTGCAATATCTTTTAGGCGACGTGGATTTTTGCGGCTATACTATTAAGGTAAACAAAAACGTTTTAATACCCAGATTTGAGACCGAAGTTTTGGCTCAGCTTTGCTCTAAAAAAGCTAAAGAACTGGAAGCGATCAAAGAGCCTAAAATTTTGGATCTTTGCACCGGAAGCGGATGCATCGCGGTAGTTTTGGCTAACGAAGTAAAATCCGCTAAAATAACCGCGTCCGACATAAGCAAAGCCGCTCTCAACACAGCCGTTGTAAACTTCAAGCCTTACCAAAACATAACGGCGGTAGAGAGCGATTTGTTTGAAAACATTTCGGGGCAGTTTGACATCATCGTAACCAATCCGCCTTATGTCAAGACTTCCGAGCTGGCCGAGCTGCCTATAGAGGTAAAACGCGAGCCCAAAAAGGCGTTGGACGGCGGTCAGGACGGATTGGAAATCATACGGAGAATTATCGATCAAGCCCATAAATATTTAACGCCGGGCGGCGTTGTGATGATGGAAGCCGGGCTGGGTCAACCCAGAATAATCAAAGAAATTATAGAAACGCAATATAATAATTATTACGACAATATAGAAATCATAAACGATTTAGACGGCGTAGAGCGTATAATAACTTTTAGAAAGGTCGAAAATTATGCTGCTTGAAAGACTAGAAGAAGTAAAAAACAAATACGAACAACTGACTCAAGCCTTAGCTGACGCAAATCTTATAAGCGACATAGAAAAATGGAAAGCCGCGGCCAAAGAACAGGCTAGGCTTGAGCCTATAGTTAATAAATTTATTGAATACAAAAAGGCTTTGGAAGCAAGAGCCGAAGCCAAAGAAATACTAAATACCACCAAAGACCATGAGCTAAAAGAGCTTGCCCAATTACAGTTGGATGAAACAGAAGAAAGCATTCAAAAGTTGGAAGAAGAGCTTAAGATAATGCTGCTTCCGCCTGACAAAAACGACGAGCGTAACGTCATAGTGGAAATAAGAGCGGGCGCGGGCGGCGAAGAAGCAGGATTATTCGGCGCCGATCTTATGCGTATGTATAAGATGTATGCCGCAAAGCAGCATTGGAAAGTGGAAGATATCTCTTTAAATATGACCGAAAAGGGCGGCGTAAAAGAAGCGGTGTTTTCGCTTTCGGGAGAGAATGTTTATTCTAAGATGAAATTTGAAAGCGGAGTGCATAGAGTTCAACGCGTTCCCGAGACCGAAGCCCAAGGCCGCATTCATACGTCCACTGTAACCGTGGCGGTTTTGCCCGAGCCCGAAGACATTGTGGTAGAAATTAACGAAAAAGATTTGAAGATAGACACCTATCGCAGCGGCGGCGCGGGCGGTCAGCACGTTAACAAAACCGACTCGGCTATTAGAATAACGCATATCCCTACCGGCATAGTGGTAACCTGCGAAGACGAACGCTCTCAAATTAAAAACCGCGAAAAAGCTATGAGAGTGCTCAAGTCCCGCCTTTATGACTTTTATCAATCGCAAGCGGACGAAGAATACGCAAGAACCCGCCGCGGTCAAGTAGGCACGGGCGACCGCAGCGAAAGAATACGCACCTACAACTTTCCCCAAGGCAGAGTAACAGACCATAGAATAGGTCTTACCTTATACGACCTTGATAACTTCCTAAACGGCGAGCTGGATTATATGGTAGAACAGCTCAGACTGGCAGACCAAATGCGAAGACTTCAAGAAGAAAACCAAAAATAGCCTTTCTTAACAATTTCCATTTTATACATATTCTTTATATCGCTATAGCTTGATATAAGCTATATTTATAACATATTGCCTTAAATGTAATAGGCAATATATAGTCTTTTTGTTTACATAGAAAAATATTTTGTTATATAATCACTTCATTAGATTAAATCAACAGGAGGGCCTTTATGGCTTTAGCGAAAAGAACCGCCCAAATTTCATCGTCATTGACCCTTGCCATTACGGCTATGGCAAAAAAGATGAAAGCCGAAGGCATTGACGTAGTGGGCTTTGGCGCGGGCGAGCCTGATTTTAACACGCCCGAATACATCATTGAAGCGGCAAAAGAAGCTTTGGATAAAGGTTTTACTAAATATACCGCAAACAGCGGAATGCCTCAATTAAAGGAAGCCATCTGCCAGAAGTTTTTAAGAGACAACGGCTTAAAATATGAACCTTCCCAAATAATTGTAAGCAACGGCGCGAAACATTCTTTATATAATGCGATGCTGGCTTTGGTAGATCAAGGGGACGAAGTTATTATTCCCGCGCCTTATTGGCTTACCTATCCCGAGCTGGTCAAAATGTGCGACGGAACGCCCGTAATTGTGGATACACAAGAAGACGGATTCAAATTGACCCCCGAAAAGCTCAAAAAAGCTATTACCCCTAAAACCAAGGCTATAATCATAAACTCTCCTTCTAACCCTTCGGGCGTGGTGTATACCAAGGAAGAGCTTTGGGCTTTGGCTGAAGTTTTGGAAAATACCGATATTTATGTAATAAGCGACGAAATATACGAAAAGCTTATTTACGACGGATATAAGCATTATTCTATCGCGTCGTATTCGCCTAAATTATACAAGCAGACGATAGTAGTCAACGGCGTATCCAAGACTTATTCCATGACGGGCTGGCGCGTAGGATACTTGGCGGCGGACAAAGAAATAGTTCAAGCTATAGACAAAATGCAAAGCCACAGCACTTCCAACGCTTGCAGCATATCGCAATACGCCACCGTAAGAGCGCTTAACGCAGAAAGCAGCGAGTTTTTGGAAAAGATGTTGAAGACTTTCGACGAACGCCGCAAGCTAATAGTGGACTTTGTCAATTCTTCGCCGTATTTATGGTGTCCTGAGCCTAAAGGCGCGTTTTACGTAATGGTTAATATCAGCAAAATTTTCGGAAAATCCATAGACGGTCAAGTAATTAACAGCGCTCAAAGAGCGGCCGAGCTTATGCTTCAATACGCCAAAGTGGCGGTCGTTCCGTGCGAATCTTTCGGCGCTCCCGAGTTTATAAGATTGTCTTACGCTACTTCTAAGGAAGAAATTCAAAAAGGCCTGCAAAGACTGCAAGAGTTTTTAGAAAAGGTAGAATAGTATGATTTGAGAATAGTTTTTTAGAAAAGATAGATTAGAGGCAGGACATGGGGAATAAGCAACAAAAGTCTAAGACTATTTTTAACAAAAAGACTAACCTTTTAGAGCGCGAATATTATCACCACAGCTTGCAAGACGTGGAAGAGCCTAATCTTTTTAGGGAGATTTTCCCGTATACCGAAGTGCCTAAGATAATATTCAACCATCGGACTGTGCCGATGGATATGCCCAAAAGTATTTGGATTACGGACACCACCTTTAGAGACGGCCAACAGTCCACCGCGCCTTTTACCGTAGAGCAGATCGTCCATATTTATAAGCTTTTGGCAAAACTTGGCGGCAAAAAGGGCATAATAAGGCAATGCGAGTTTTTTTTGTATTCCGAAAAGGACAAAAGAGCCGCGCGGGAATGCATGGAGCTTGGGCTAAAATACCCCGAAGTAACAAGCTGGATAAGAGCGGACAAAAAGGACTTTGAGCTTGTAAAAAGCATGGGCATCAAAGAGACCGGCATCTTGGTAAGCTGTTCGGATTATCACATTTTTAAGAAAATGAAGCTTACCAGAAAACAGGCGATGGAAAAATACCTAGAAATTGTTTCCGCCGCCTTAGAGCACGGCATAATACCTAGATGCCATTTTGAAGATATCACGAGAGCGGACTTTTACGGCTTTGTGGTGCCTTTTGCCATAGAGCTTATGAAATTGTCCCAGCAAAGCAAAATACCTATCAAAATCAGGGCGTGCGACACGCTGGGCTACGGCGTTACATACACAGGCGCGGCTTTGCCTAGATCCGTTCCCGGCATAATATACGGCTTAAGGCAATACGCCGGCGTTCCCAGCGAGCAGCTTGAATGGCACGGGCATAACGATTTTTATCACGTCGTTACCAACGCGAGCGCGGCTTGGCTTTACGGCTGCAGCTCTGTAAACTGTTCGGTTTTGGGAATCGGCGAAAGAACAGGAAACTGCCCTTTGGAAGCTATGGTAATAGAGTATTGCCAGTTAAGAGGAACGACGGACGGGATGAATCTCCATGTGATTACCGAGCTAGCCGAATATTTCGAACGCGAGCTTGATTACGCTATCCCGCCCAGAACGCCTTTTGTAGGCAGAAGCTTTAACGCCACAAGAGCGGGCATACACGCCGACGGCTTGCTGAAAGACGAGGAAATTTATAATATATTTGACACCGAAAAAATTCTCAACCGCAAGCCTATTGTTTCGATCAACAATCATTCGGGTCTTGCCGGAATAGCGTATTGGATCAACGCCTATTATAACCTAGAAGGCGAAAACAAGATCTCAAAACACGACAAACTAGTGTTAAAAATGAAAGAAATGATCGATCAAGAATACGCCCAAGGCAGAAACACGGTGTTTGGCGACGACGAGCTTGATAATATGGTGCGGTTGATCGACAGCAAGTTACATAAAGTATTAAGCATAAGAGAAAGAAAAATCAAAGCAGACGATGCCGATTAATATCAAACATCAAAAAAAGAGTTTGTCTAATTGACAAACTCTTTTTTTATCTTAAAAATGGCTTAAGGTTGTTTATTCGCCGATAATTTTTATCAAAACTCTTTTAGAACGCATTCCGTCAAATTCGCCGTAAAAAATCTGTTCCCACGGCCCAAAGTCTAATCGTCCGTTGGTTATCGCCACCACGACTTCTCTGCCCATAATAGTCCTTTTCAGATGAGCGTCGGCGTTGTCTTCGTAGCCGTTGTGGGCGTATTGGCTGTAGGGCTTTTCCGGCGCGAGCTTTTCAAGCCACTTTTCAAAGTCGCTGTGCAATCCGCTTTCGTCATCGTTAATAAACACGCTAGAAGTTATGTGCATTGAGTTTACCAATACGAGCCCTTCTTTAATTCCGCTTTTTCTAACGGCTTCTTCCACTTGGGGCGTAATATTGATAAACGCGCGTCTTGACGGAACGTGGAAAGTTAATACTTCTCTATAGCTTTTCATATTTTTATTATACCAAAAAATGTATAAAAATCAAAAGCCATTTCGGCTTTTAAGTTAAAAGCTTTTAAATAAAAAAATTATAAACGGCCGTTTTTTAAGTTTCAAAAATAAAAAATTATGTATAATGTTAATGTCAAACTAAAAACGCCAAAATACTTTACAAGAGAATTTATATAATTTGGCAAAATAAGTTTAAACGAAAAAATAATCTTTAATTGACTTAAAATCAATACTATGTTATAATTTTTAAACATTGCTTGGAGAGATACCCAAGTGGTTAAGGGGCTCCCCTGCTAAGGGAGTAGATCGAGAAATCGGTGCGAGGGTTCGAATCCCTCTCTCTCCGCCAAAACGACAAAACGAAATTGCGTTTTGTCGTTTTTTTTATTTATAGTTTTTTTATTACCAAAGCAAATTGATCTTAAGAATATAGATATTTTAAGACAAATCAAAAACTTGACCGTAAAAAAAACATTTCTTGACTTATTAGATTTCTTATGTTAAATTTATAAAACATCAAAAAACCCTTTTTAGATACAAAAGATTAAGCGGCTTTTTTAAGGACGCGTAAAATCCAAATGAAATTAATTAACCCTTTTAAAGATTTAAATAAATTTGAACTCGGCTTATGGCTTTTTTCTATAATAACTATAAGCGTTTTGTTTTTGATTGAGCCCCAAAAGGATTATCTTACCCTTGTTGCTTCGCTGCTGGGCGTAACGTCTTTAATCTTTATATCCAAGGGTCATTTTTTTGGACAAATTCTCGCGGCGGCCTTTGCGATTTTTTATGGAATAATCTCTTATTACTTTGGCTATTACGGCGAAATGATTATGTATTTTGGCATGAGCCTGCCTATAGCCGTAATGACCGCGATAGAATGGTTCAAAAATCCATACAAAGAATCTTCCGAAGTGGCCGTAAACGCTATGACGGCTAAAGATATAACTATAATGTTAATTCTAACGGCAAGCGTTACCGCCGTTTTTTATTTTGTTCTCAAAGCGCTCAAAACTTCTAACCTAATAGCAAGCGTAGTTTCAATAGCGACTAACTTCAGCGCGGCGTATCTTATGCTGAAGCGCAGCTCTTTTTACGCTATAGGATACGCGATAAACGATATTGTGCTTATTGTCCTATGGGTTTTGGCGGCTGTGCAAAACATATCGTATTTGCCTATGATAGCGTGTTTTGTTATATTCTTAATCAACGATATTTACGGATTTTATAATTGGCGGCGCATGAAAAAACGTCAAGCTATGGATTCAAAAAATAGCGTTCGATAACCAAATTTGGTTTAGGCGCTTTAGAGCGTTTGCCTTAATTATTATACAGGTTTCAAAAATTAAGCTTTATTTTTAACAAGGCGTAATAATACTGTCAAACGTTTTACTAATTTTCTGATATTGACAAAAAGTTTTCAAGTGTTATAATGATTAAGGATTTTTATTTTCAACACGGTGGTAAAATGGAACTTTACTATACCAAAGGAACATGCGCAAGGCAAATTATTTTTGACGTTCAGGACAACAAATTAGTGGATCTTAAATTTGCCGGCGGCTGCAGCGGAAATCTTCAAGGCATTACTAAGTTGGTTTTGGGCAAGGATTTGGATTATATCATAAACTCTCTTAAAGGAATAGTCTGCAGAAACGGAACGTCTTGTCCTGATCAGCTTTGTCA
>DATCKP010000062.1:0-9272 GCA_036562165.1 Clostridia bacterium | reverse complement strand
TTCAGGACTTTTTAGATAAAAGGGAGTAGTCGCCGTTAAAAACTATTAACGGTCGATAAGCCGTCAACACGAAGTCACTGACTTTCGGTTTATCGGGATTTACGCTGACGAGACTTTTATCTGGGACTAAATTAGATTATTTGGTCAGGAGGTAAAATGGCGTATTACAACAAAGAAGTTGAAGAAGTATTGCAAGAATTAGGCACTTCAACTTCGGGCTTAACCGATCAAGAAGCGGCGTTAAGACTTCAAAAATACGGCTATAATGTTTTAGTAGAAGGCAAAAAAGCGGGATTGCTTGTTAAGTTTTTAAAGCAATTTATCAATACCATGATTATAGTTTTGATGGTCGCCGCTACGATTTCTGGCGTTTTGGGCGAATGGATTGATATGGCTGTTATTTTTGGCGTCGTGCTTTTGAACGCTGTAATGAGCACGGTTCAAGAAGGCAAAGCTGAAAAAGCGATAGCCAAACTAAAAAGCATGGCGACGCCGTATTGCGCTGTAATAAGAAACGGCGCTGTCAAAATGGTTCCTTCTAATACTTTAGTTCCCGGAGATATTATTCAGGTCGCAGCTGGCGACGTAATCGCGGCGGACGCAAGAATTATAAAATCAAGCAGCCTTATGGCCGAAGAAGCCGCGCTTACTGGCGAATCCGTGCCTGTTGAAAAGAACTCTGAGAAGATAAACAGCGAAAACGTAATTTTAGGCGACCAAAAAAATATGCTGTTTACCACCGACAAAATTATTTACGGCTCAGGGCTGGCGGTAGTAACAGCTACCGGCATGAACAGCGAAATCGGCAAGATCGCCAATATATTAAAAGAAACTAAGGAAGAGACTACTCCGCTTCAAAGACGCATGAACGAAATAAGCGGAGTTTTGACTGTGGCAATATTGATTGTTTGCGCGATTATTTTGAGCGTTAACTTATTAATGGCTTACATAAACTCACACAATATCACTATAGATACTTTTATCGAATTTTTCCTTTTGTCAGTAGGCATAGCCGTAGCGGCTATTCCCGAAGGTCTGCCGGCGGTCGTTACGCTGGTTTTGGCTTTGGGCGTTCAAAAAATGGCCAAGCGGAACTCTATAGTCCGCAAACTCAACGCGGTGGAAACTTTAGGCTGCGTCCAATACATATGTTCTGATAAAACAGGCACGCTTACCCAAAACAAAATGAGCGTCAAGAAAAACTTTTTTGACGGAAAAATACAGCCTGTTCAATTGACCGCAAGCCCCACGGCAGATTATTTTTTAAAATGTTTGATATTGTGCAACGATTCGGATCTAGAAGGCGAGAAAGGGGATCCAACGGAAATCGCTTTGCTAAAACTAGGTCAAGAAAACGGGTTGATCCAAAAAGATCTTAATCATACGTATCCTAGAGTATTTGATCTGCCTTTTGACTCCGAACGCAAACTTATGACAACTGTCAATAAGACTGAACAAGGACTGGTATCTTTTACTAAGGGCGCTGTAGACCAATTATTGCCTAGATGCACGCATATTCAAATAAACGGTCAGATATTGCCGATTACCCAAAATCATATAGACGATATCTTAAAGGCTAACAAAGAAATGGCAAGCTCGGCTTTGCGTATTTTGGCAGCGGCTTTTAAGCCTATAGCTGAGCTGCCTGACGAAAAAAACAAAGACGAGCTGGAGCGCGGATTAATCTTTTTGGGCTTGACCGGTATGCAAGACCCGCCCAGACCCGAAGCTAAAGAGTCTATTAAGATTTGCAAAAAAGCCGGCATTAAGGTCGTAATGATTACGGGCGACCATAAAGACACCGCTGTGGCAATAGCTAAAGAGCTTGACATTATCCAAAACGAAAAATACGCGGTTACAGGCGAAGAACTAGATAAAATGAGCGACGAAGAGCTCAAAGAAAGAGTTAATTACTACAGAGTTTACGCCCGCGTGTCTCCCGAACATAAGGTAAGAATAGTAAGGGCGTTGCAAGCCAATAACAACGTGGTAGCTATGACTGGCGACGGGGTAAACGACGCTCCCGCGCTTAAGACCGCTAATATAGGCGTAGGAATGGGTATTACCGGCACGGACGTAAGCAAAGACGTGGCCGATATGATTTTGACGGACGATAACTTCGCAAGCATAGTGGCGGCGGTAGAAGAAGGCAGAAGAATATACGCCAATATCAAAAAAGCCACTAGATTCTTGCTCTCGTGCAACGCAAGCGAAATTTTACTGCTGTTTATTACTTCTATTATTACATTAGTAGAAACGATGAAAGGCGGGCCGTTAAAAGATATGGTAATTTTACATACCGTTCAGATATTGTTTATCAATATCATAACGGACACCTTTCCGGCTATAGCGCTGGGCAACGACAACGCCGAAGCCTATATTATGTCCGTACCGCCAAGGCGGCCAAACGAGAGCTTCTTTGACGCTTCAATGATAACCAATATTTTGCTTCAGGCCTTGTTTATGACGGGATTGACGTTTGGCTCGTATTTCATAGGAAGACACATTGGCAGCTCTTCGAAGACTGCGACCACTATGGCGTTTGCTACGCTTTCGCTCATACAGCTCTTCCATTGCCTAAACATACATAAAGAACGTGAAACCATATTCGGCAAAAACTTCTTCGGCAACAGATGGCTGATTATAAGCATTGCCGCTTTGATAGTGTTTACTGTTTTGATAATTAACGTCGAGCCTATCGCGATGCTTATAAAGAGCGTGCCTTTGACTTTCAAAGAATGGGTTATTGTCTTTGCTATGTCTATAGCTATAATTCCTATTGTCGAAGTTATGAAGATTTTCAGCCGTGCCAATTACCAAAAGAAAGTAGAAAAGATATATTAAAAAGAAAAGATTTAGTAAAAAAAATTTAATTGAACAAAATTAAAAAGGAAAAAGCCCTTAAAACATTTTTAAGGGCTTTTTCCTAGGGTGGAGAATGAGGGTTTTTTTGGAAAGAGCATTTAAGTTTTTAGCTCGGATGTAATCTTTTTGGGAAGGAGCGTTATTCTCCTAGTATGGCTGTAATCTTGTGAACCTTATTGTCTTTGAAGCTTGGAACGATATTGCCTTCTATCTTTTGACCGTCCACAATTAAGCTCTTTATTCCCTTGCAAATCTTGTTGGGATTCTTAACTGTTATTTCGTAAACAGCGTTTTGATAATGTCTTGTTACCTTGTATTCTTCAAAGTCTTTAGGAATGCAAGGGTCTATTTTTAAGCCTTCGTATTCGGGTCTTATTCCCAAAATGCTTTGCGTTATGGCAACAAAATTCCATGACGCCGTGCCTGTAAGCCAAGAGTTTTTAGCTTGACCGAAGTATTTTGCGTCGCGGCCGGCAATCATTTGAGAATAAACATAAGGTTCGGTTTTGTGTATATCGCTTACGTCTTCCAAATAAGCGGGGCATATGAGCTTATACGCTTCAAACGCCTTGTCGCCCCTGCCGATTGCCGCTTCGCCCATCATTATCCAAGGATTGTTATGGCAGAATATCGCGGCGTTTTCTTTATATCCGGGCGGATAGGAAGATATTTCGCCCAAATGCAGATAATATTTTGTAAACGCGGGCTGAACCAGCATAAAACCATATTGGGTAGCTAGGTATTTCCAAGCGCTGTCCAACGCGCGTCTAGGATAGTCTAAATCTTGTCCTATAAGCGCCATCGAGCCGAAACCTTGGGTTTCGATAAAGATTTTGCCTTCTTCGTTTTGTTTAGAGCCCACGGGTCTAGAAAAAGCATCGTAAGCTCTTAAGAACCATTCGCCGTCCCAGCCGTGTTCTATAACGGCTTTTTCCATTTTAGCGATTTCGGCTTCGACAAATTTCGCGTCTTCTTTTAGACCGTATTTTTTGCAAAGTCTCAAATAATCTTTGCCTATATAAACGGTCATGCAAGCTATAAGCACGCTTTCTGCCTTGTCTCCGCCTTTGTTTTCGGTAGTTTGGAAGCTTTCGTCGGGATTTTTAGAGAAGCAGTTTAGGTTGAGACAGTCGTTCCAATCCGCTCTTCCGATCAAAGGCAGATTATGCTCGCCTAAATTGAGCACGACTTTGTTAAACGCGCGTCTTAAATGTTCATGCAAAGGCGTGGCAAGTTCGGGATTATTGTCATAAGGTACCAGTTCGTATAAGATCGTATGATCGTCGGTTTCTCTCAAATACGCGCACACCGCCAAAATCAGCCAAAGCGGGTCGTCGTTAAAGTTGCTGCCTATATCATGATTGCCGCGTTTAGTCAAAGGCTGATATTGATGATAGGCTCCGCCGTCGGGCAGCTGGGTAGAAGCAAGATCGATAATACGCTGGCGCGCAAAGTGAGGGATTTGATGCACAAAGCCCAAAAGGTCTTGAGAGCTGTCCCTAAAGCCCATGCCCCTGCCTATACCGCTTTCAAAATAAGACGCGCTTCGCGACATATTAAAGGTAACCATTACTTGATATTGGTTCCAAATGTTTACCATGCGGTTGAGCTTGGGGTCATGGCTTTCTAAGCGGAATTTGTTGAGCAGATTTTCCCAAAACTCTTTTAGTTTATTGAGCTCTTGAGTTACTTTTTCTACGGTATTTAGTTTTTCAATCGTCTGCAAGGCGGGCGTTTTATTAACTTTGCCGTCTACCCATTTTTGCTCTTCGGGCAGTTCGGCGTAGCCTAAAACAAATATAAAGTCCTTGCTTTCGTTGCCTTTTAACTCGACTTCAATGTAATGCGAAGCTATAGGCGCCCAGCCCGAAGCGACAGAATTAAAGCTTTTTCCTTGCAATACGGCTTGCGGTTCGTTAAAACCGTTATACAAACCTAAAAAAGAGTCTCTATCCGTATCAAAGCCGTTTATGTCGCTTATTGACGCGTAATAAGCGTAATGATTACGGCGTTCGCGATATTCGGTTATATGGTATATCACGTTGCCGTCTATTTCTACTTCGCCTGTTGAAAAGTTGCGCTGGAAGTTTGTCATATCGTCGTACGCGTTCCACAAGCAGAACTCTTCCAAAGTCCAGATTTTTACTTTTTTGGTCTTACGTGTCTTGTTCGTCAAGGTCAAATGTTGAACCATCGCGCTGGTGTCCAAAGGCACAAAGTATAATACTTTAGCTTCTAGACCGTTTTTGGAAGAAGCAATCTTGGTATATCCTAAGCCGTGACGGCATTCGTAGCTGTCAAGCTCAGTTTTAACGGGCTTCCATCCGGGCGACCAAATAGTATCGCGATCTTTAATGTATATATAGTTGCCGCCGTCGTCGATAGGAACATTATTATATCTATACCTTGTTATACGGCGCAGTCTTGCGTCTTTATAAAAACTATAACCGCCGGCGGTATTAGAAATAAGGCTGAAGAAATCCTTTGTGCCTAAATAGTTGATCCACGGATAAGGAGTTTGCGGGGTAGTAATGGCGTATTCTTTGTTGACGTCGTCAAAAAAACCGTATCTCATTAATCTACTCCTTAAATAATTATTTCTACATTAACGTTTTTCTGTTTTTGGTTAAGGGGTATAACGCCCTTATGCTCTTTGCCGTTAACTTTGATAATAGTTTTGTCTGTTACGCGGCAAAATCCTGATTTGCTCTTTTTTATGTCGATATCGTATACGCAGCCGCGTATTTTGAGTTTTATATTAGCCTTATCCATGCTCTTTAGAAGCAGGGGATTAAGGTCTATGCCTTCGGTTGTGACGTTAAGCCCGAACATTTCAAATATCGTCAATGTAAGCCATGACGCCGTGCCGGAAACGATAGGACCGATGTTTTCGTTTGTTTTGGAGTTATTGTATTGAGTGCAAAATCTAGGATTGCCTTTTAATACGAAAGGATTTTTAAGCGTCTTGTAAGGCAGCACTCTTTCTAGCATATATTCGCAAAGCTCGGTTAGCTCGTTTGCGAGCTCTTCGCTTTGGACTTTTTTAGCCGCCTGAAGCATAGCGCAAGTAGCCATCATTGTAGCGTGCTTAAACACGCCGCCGTTTTCGCGGTCTCCGGGGAAATAGTGGCCGCTTGCCGTTCCGTAAGCCAGTCTTTCTAAGTCCGCGGGAGTATTAAGCTTAAATCCGGCTTCTGTCAATAAATATTTCTTCAAAGGCGTAAGCATTGTCTTAATTTGCTCTTCGGTGGCGGTTTGAGACAATATAGACCAGCTGAAAGAGTTTAAGAAATAAGTGCCGTTTATGTTAGGGTCGCTGGAAAGACCGTCGCCTTGAGCGCCAAGATAGGTGTATTCGCCGTTTTTAAAGCGGTTTATCATAACGCGCGCAAAGAAATCGCCTTTCCAAGCGCGTTCATGCGCGCCTTTTTTGAGTCTTTCTAATAGCGATTTTAGATAATCGGCGTATTCTTTGTCGTTAATCTTTTGGGCAAGTTGAAGCGTGTAATCAACCGTAATGATCAATAAAAACAGGTTCATTACGCTTTCGCACAAATCGTTTTCAAACGGAACTCCGTATGACTGACCGTTTCTTTGCAATTGCTCATAATAAAGCTTTTCTTTAGTAGGGCCGTCAAGCCAATTATCGTCCAGCTTTAGGCAGTCGTTCCAGTCGCTTCTGTCAAGAAGCGGGAAACCGTTTTTTCCTATAGAAATTTCGCCGCTGTATTGGATTATCGCTTTTAAGGTATCGTAAATAGAACGAGTCTTGTCAGTTCCATAGATCTTGCATTTTTCGTTCAAGAAGTCTATATCGCCCGTCAACGTAATATATCTATATACGGCGGGAGCCAACCACAATCCATCGTCCGAGCAAATGCCGGGCTCTTTGCCTTTCCAGAAGAAGTTATGGTTAGCGTAGCCCATTTCGTATACGTTGTTTGCCCATTCTATAATCAACTGTTTAATTAAATCGGTATGACCCATAGCCGCCATATAATACATAGAAGCGTATAGGTCTTGGATCTCTCTAAAGCCTATTTCTCTAAAGCCTTTTTGAGTTTGAGCAAATGAGCGCGATACAAAAGTTTGATAAAGAGTTTGGAAAGGCAGGTTATTATTAAGGTACGCGTTAAGATTTTGGTCGTCGGTATTTGCTTGCATATAAGAAGAATAGTTTTTATAAAAATCTTTGACTTTAGCAAGCATTTTGTCCATAAAGCCGGGCTTGACGATTTCATCCAGCAATTTTCCGACCTGTTTATCAAACGCTTTGTTAATCTCTTGTTCGCTTGCGTTGCCCTTTATGGATACGGCGCCTGTATAAACGTCGATTTGCGCGGTTTCGTTTGATTTTACCAAGAACGCTTTGCCCAGCGCGAAAAAGCCGGGGCCTTTTGTGTTATGTTTGCAAGGCAAGAAATTTGCGTTTTGGGGATATTCTAAAGAACCTTTTCCTACAAACGCGGTGTAATCCGCGCAAAAATCGTCAAAATATTCGCCGTCGCAGCACAAAGTAACAAATCTTTTGTCTTCTTTAAAATAATCGGGATAATAATGCGAAGTAAACGCCGCGTATTTGCCGTCTTTATATACGATTTCGGATTCCATTATGACGGTGGAATATACGACGTCGGTAACAAGAGCTTGTTCTGCCGGCGTGCCGAACATGCCGGTAAATACGATCTTGAGATTTCTGTCTTTATTTACAGTGTTTTTTACGGTTATTTTTTGAGCTTCAACGGCTTGGGGAAGCCCTTTTTCTTGAGGCAATATAAATATTGTATTAGTAATCTCAAGACCGCATTTGGTTTTGTATGTAATAATGGTATGGTTTTGGCTGTGAACGCAATATCCGCTTTCTATAGAATTGACGTCCGCCGAATAAAAGATCCTTTTGCCGTCTTCTATTATATAGAATTGTCTGTTTACGGGGTTGCCGTTTTCTTCGGGACGCATATCCCATCTAGCCGCGGTTACTTGAGTCATTGAGTGCGAACGAAAAGAGCCCCTTCCCAGCCAATCTACAACGGCTTTAGGAGTGGTAAGCAAAGGATATTCGTAACCTATTCTATTTCCTAGCAAAAGGTTTACTGCAAAGTGCGGAGAAATCGGCGGGGTGGTAATATCAAAAATATGCTCGCCTTTTTCGTTAAGATAACCCGGATAATTTTGCGCCTTATCGGCACAGCATAAGATTTTATTTATTAAATCATCGGAAAGCTTATTTTCTTTTGAGCCGAAATAATGAGCAACTTCATTATTATTGATTACGAATAAGTTATCATATTCTTTATAAGCGTCAAGATAATTGACCAATCCCTTGTCGTTTAAGATCAGCATAACTACCGGGCATTGATATTTTAATCCGCTCACGGCGACAACCTTGCCGCGATAAAACTCTAGATCAATGCCGCCTTTTAAAAGATCTTTGGGGAATTTTGATTTGCAAATATCGTAATAATTTCCATAATCAGCTAAAAATTCTCTTGCCGTTTGTCTTCTTATGCTCATTAATCGCTTCTCCTTAATTGTCTTTTACTAAAACGATTAAGTAAAACGTCAAAAAAAGAAAAACATCGAACAATTTTGCAAGTATTTTTTAAAAAAAATTATATAAATTAATCGCTTTTTATATAATAATATAAGGATAATTTAATGTCAAGGCAAAAAAAGCACAAAAAATATATATATTTTTGTTAAAAACCTATTGACAAGCCAAAATTATAATGCTATATATATATTAGCAACTTAATCGTTATAGTTTTGCGTTTATATCATTTTTCTATTTTTCGCCAATAAATGACGCAAGTCATTTAAATAAAATAGGAGGAAGATATGAAAAAAAGATTACTCGTTCTACTGCTAGCTTTGTTGATGGTATTTTCCTTCGCCTTTGTAGCTTATGGATGCCCTAAAAAAGGCCCTGAAGGCGGCGATGATGATAACAAAGATACCCCGACAAAGCAAACGGTAGTAGTTTGGTCGATGTCTAACGAAGTAGTTGACCTATTAAAGTATTTCGAATTGGTTAACGACAAGTACGAATTTGACATTACATTTATTAACAACGACGACGGCAGCTACGAGACGGCTCTAGACAGCGCATTTAGAAGCAAAGAAGGTCCCGATTTGTTCTTGACGGACGTTGACTACACCAAGAAATATGTCAACAGCCCTCACTCTGCCGACCTTGTAAGCTTCTATGAAAAACTTTACAATATTAAAGGATATGAAAAAGTAAGAGAGAAGCTTGAAAAAGACATGTATAGCTACACTCTTGATATAGGAACAAGGATAGATAATGACAAGAAAGAACTAAAGGCAGTTTCTTTCCAAGTTACCCCTGGCGCTATGTTCTATCGCGCTGACATGTTCCTAACTCTCATTGACAATGGCTTGCTCGA
>DATCKP010000060.1:0-12259 GCA_036562165.1 Clostridia bacterium | reverse complement strand
GTAATTAACGTTGACGGCGGTTTTGTTATTTAAAATAATCATTTTTTCCTTTAGATTTTTCATATATAACTATAAGAAAAATCTAAAGGATATCGAAAATTGGCTCATTGTATTATAAACCTTGACGCGATTCGTCATAATTTTCAAGTAGTAAAATCCAATATAAAATCAAAAATTTGCGCCGTAATCAAGGCGGACGCTTACGGTCACGGTCTTGTGCAAACCGCCCGAGCGTTAAAAGACGCTGACTGTTTTGGCGTCGCCCGCGCTTGCGAAGCTTTGGCTTTAAGGGAAGCCAATATCAAAAACGACATTTTATTGATGGGCGGCTTTGAAGACGATTATATACTAAAAGAACTAATCAAAAATAATGTTATCTTATCTATTCACAGCGAAGAAGAACTAAACATATTATCATCCGCGGTAAAAGATTATTCTAACAAAATTAGAATACACATAAAAGTAGACAGCGGAATGCGTCGACTAGGCGTAACCGATCAAAAATCTTTAAAAAATATTTTAAAAAAAATTTACGAATCAAAAAATATTCAAATAGAAAGCGTATATACTCATTACGCTACGTCTGATTGGGATGTTTCGTTTTTAGAAGAGCAATATAATAATTTTTTAAATTTAACTGCTGATTTAAAATATCCTAAACATTCGGCTAATTCGGCGGCCATTTTTCAAGATAAAAAATATCATATGGATATGGTAAGGGCGGGGATAATTCTTTACGGTTATATTAATAACCCCGAATTAACTGCTTTCGACGGAAATAAAGTACGCGGCTTAATCAAACCCGCTATGAGCATATACGCCGATATACTTCAAATTAAAACTTTGGAAGCCGGAGAATATATAGGCTACGACAAAGGCTATCAAGCAAAAAGGCCTTCCAAAATAGCAATAATTTCTATAGGATACGGAGACGGCTATCCAAGATTAGTCAATAAAGGTTACGTAATAATAAAAAACAAAAAATGCAAGATTTTAGGCAAGGTTTGTATGGATTTAACCGCGGTGGATATAACGGATGTTCCAAATGTGTCGTATCAGGATAAAGCGGAAATTTTAGGAAAAAACATAGGCGCTGATGTCGTCGCAAGATGGAATAAAACAATTAGTTATGATATACTATGTTCAGGAACTAAACGCATCAAAAAAACTTGGATAGGTCTGGACGGAGAAACTTAATGAAAAATAAAGATAACGGGGTTTTATACGTATTTACAAGGGGATTGACGTTAATTTTCGCTGGAATAACTTTTGATATGTTAGCTTTGCCAGTCATAGGAGTGCAGAGCCAGTTTTGGAGCGTTATATTATCAATCGCCATAATCTTAGCGTTTTTTTATATTGTTTTTGTTTTGGGCAGGATGACAGGCGAGCGTTGCTTCAAAGCTTATAAACGCAATTTAATGAAAATAAAGCACAAAGAGCCTGTCTTAAAAAGCCAAAGATTATTGGAATATCATTGGTCTAAAGGCTTTTTGTTTTCGTCATTATATTACGTATGGCAAATTATAATATTATTTTTTGCGTTGATATTCAGGAATAAAACTTTGAACTTAATTATTTGTTTTTATAATCTTGCTTTCTCTAATTTATTAGGGGCGGCGGATTTAATTGAAAGTTTTACGGTTGTAAGCAATGTCAACGCTTTGTTTTTTATCGTTATATTAGCCGTTCCCTTGATTTTTGAAGCGGGATATGTTTATAGCGGAGAAAAGTTAAAAAAACAGCACCAAGAAATTAAAATGCAAATTAAATCTTTTAACAGCTAAGGACAAAAATGCGTATAATAGGCGGAAAACACAAAGGCAGAAAATTAATATCGCCTAAAGACCAAAGAGTAAGGCCCACTTCTGACCGCGTAAAAGAAGCGCTTTTTAATATTATTCAATACGATATCGAAAATTCTTTATTTTTAGATTTATTTTCCGGCACAGGCAGCATAGGAATAGAGGCGATAAGCAGGGGGGCTAAAGTTACTTTTTGCGATAAAAATATTCAATCTGTTAGATTAATAAAGTCCAATCTTGATTTAATTAAAGAGACCGCCGAAGTGCTTCATCTAGACGCTGTCGAATGCGTTATGTATTTGCACAGCAAAAATCAAAAATTTGATTTCATTTATATCGATCCCCCGTATCAGAGCGATTGCGAAAGCGAAATATTGCAAACATTGGCAAAATATCCTATAATGAATAGAAACGCTCAAATAATTATCGAGCATTTAACAAATAAAGATTTGATGTTCGACAAAAAGTATTATAATATTATAAATACCAAAAAATACGGCGCTACATCTTTGACATTCTTAAGATTTGCGGAGAACTTATGAACGTAATTTTTGCGGGAACATTTGACCCTTTTACATTAGGACATTACGACGTGGTTTCAAGAGCGGCCGCTATATATGATAAAGTCATTATAGCTATCGCAAAAAGCGAACATAAACATTGCATGTTCGATCTTGAGCAGCGAAAAAATATAGTGATAGCTTCTACAAAATCTTTTAAAAATGTCGAAGTATATACTTTTGACGGTTTGTTGACCGATTTTTGCAAGCAGCATAATTGCAAGACTCTAATACGGGGATTGCGGACGGTAAACGACTTTGAATATGAAAGATCTTTGGCGATTGTTTATAAAAGTTTAGACCCTGAAATAGAAAGCTTATTTTTTATTAACAACCCCAAATATTCTCATATACACAGCAGCCTGATTAGACAATTAATTGTCCAAAAGGCCGATATTTCGACTATGGTTCCTAAAGAAGCCGAAAAACTAATTTGGAGCTACGCGGGGGAATAAATGGATTTTTATGATCTTATTTTAGAGCTGGAAAACGAGCTTACGGACACGGATAAAGGCATTTTTGCCAAAAAAATCAACGTTCAAAAATGCTTGAGCCTTATAGACGCCATAAAACGCGCTTATCCTTCGGTGATTAAGGACGCAAATTACGTTGTCGCAAGCAAAGAAGAGATACTTTTAGAAGCGGAAAGAAAGGCAAAGCAAATAATAAAAGAAGCCGAAATGCATTCTAACGCGATTATAAAAAACTCCGAAATAATGAAAAGGGCTGAAGCCGCGGCGGCCGCTCATTACGAAAACGTAAGACAAGCCTGCGACGACGCAATAAACAAAGCTGCCGCGATAATATATACGATGTTTGAAGATACCGAAGATTTCTTAAAAAATATGTTAGAAATTTTAAAACAAAACCGCGACGATATGATTAATGGTTTGAAAGACAGCAATAAATAAATTTTACATAATATACATAACGGAGCGTATTTTGCAAGATGTTTACGTTAGTCAAAACCATCGATCAACCTAAAACAATCAAAGAAATGCTGCCGGTTACCGAAGAATTAAGAGCCATAAAACATGCTAGAGACTTAGAGATAATCAAGATTCTAACCGGCGAAAGCGACAAGCTTCTTGTGATTATAGGGCCGTGCAGCGCGGATAACGAGACAGCGGTTTTGGATTATATCGGCAGATTGGCTAAGGTCGCCGAAAAAATAAAAGACAAAGTCTTTATAGTTCCGAGAATTTATACCAACAAGCCTAGAACGCGCGGCGAAGGATATAAAGGAATGCTTCACCAGCCCGATCCCCATAAAGAAACGGACATACAAAAGGGCATAATTACTTTAAGGCGTCTGCACCTTAAAGCTTTGCAAGAATTTGGAATGTCTTGCGCAGACGAAATGCTTTATCCAGAAAATCATTATTACGTAGACGATTTGATTTCGTATGTAGCTGTAGGAGCAAGATCGGTAGAAAACCAACAGCATAGATTAGTGGCAAGCGGAATAGGAATGCCTACGGGGATGAAAAATCCTATGAACGGAAGCATGCATGTTTTATTAAATTCAATTCACGCAGCCCAAATTCCTAACGAATTTAAATTTAATTTTTGGCAGGTAAAAACGGACGGCAATCCTTACGCCCACGCGATATTAAGGGGCGCGGTAGATACCAACGGCATTAACGTTCCTAATTATCATTACGAAGACGTCGTGAGATTTACCGCTTTGTACGAAGCAAGCGGTCTTAAGAATCCCGCGATTATTATAGACACCAACCATTCTAACTCGGGCAAAAACCCTTTTGAGCAAATACGCATAGTCAAAGAAGTTTTGGCTAACAAAAAGCTAAGCCCTAGCTTTGGCAAATACGTAAAAGGCTTTATGATTGAAAGCTATATCCAAGACGGAAATCAAGACGTAAATGGCAAAGAATACGGAAAATCCATAACAGACGCTTGCCTTGGCTGGGAAAAAAGCGAAAAATTATTATATTACATCGCCGAAAACGCGTAAAAAATTTTGCTAGATTATAAATAAAGGTAGGTTTAGACAAGTGTTTAGAATTAGAAAAGAGATAGACTCCCCAGAAAAGATCAAAGAATATTTGCCTTTTCCAGAAGATTTAAAGAAGCTAAAGTCTCAACGCGATCAAGAAGCTATTGACATTATTTGCGGACGAAACCCAAAACTTCTGCTTATTATAGGGCCGTGCAGCGCGGATAACGAAAGCGCGGTATTAGAATACGTAAAAAGGCTTGGCAGGCTTCAAGAAAAAGTAGCCGAAAAAATATTTATAATACCTAGAATTTATACCAATAAACCTAGAACGCGCGGAGAAGGGTATAAGGGAATGTTCCATCAGCCCGACCCTAACAGCGATACGGACATTCAAGAAGGGATTTTAACCCTAAGAAGATTGCATATCAATGCTATAAAAGAGTCCGGGCTTACAGCCGCAGACGAAATGCTTTATCCGGATAATTACGCTTATGTCGACGACCTTTTGACCTATGTATCCATAGGAGCGCGGTCTTCCGAAAACCAACAGCATAGACTAGTCTCAAGCGGCATAGATTTGCCTGTGGGCGTAAAAAACCCGATGAACGGCAGTCTCCAAGTGCTGCTTAATTCTATTTACGCTATCCAAATCCCTAACGAATTCAAATATCATCAATATCAGGTTCAAACGGACGGCAATCCTTACGCTCACGCTATCTTAAGGGGCGCGGTCGACACTAATGGCATTCATGTACCTAATTATCATTACGAAGACGTTATAAAATTTTCCAAAATGTATGAAAAATCGGGATTAAAAAACCCCGCTATAATAATCGATACAAACCATTCTAATTCCGCTAAAGACGCGATGCAGCAAATCAGGATAGTTAACGAAGTTTTGAATAATAGAAAACAAAGCAAAGAGTTCGCAAAGTATTTCAAAGGCTTTTTGATAGAAAGCTATTTGCTAGACGGTTCTCAAGACATTCACGGCAAAGAATTCGGCAAGTCTATAACCGACCCTTGCATCGGCTGGGCTAAGACCGAGCAATTAGTTTTGGATATGGCGGAGCAGTTATGACAATAAGCTATTTAGGCCCTGCAAACAGTTATTCTTATCTTGTCGCTCAAAAGATAAAAACCCCCCAAGATAAAATAATAGAATTTTCTAACTTTTACGACGTGGCTTTGGCGGTAGGCAAAACCGCTGACAAGGCCGTTTTGCCTATAGAGAATTCTTTGGAAGGCGCTGTAAGCAATACTTTGGATATTTTGGCGTGGGAATGCGAACTTTTTATAACCAAAGAAATTAATTTGGAAATCAACCATAAGCTCATAATGAAAAAAACGGGGGATTTTAACAACATTAAAAAAATTATAACTCATCAGCAAGCGTATGGACAATGCCGGAATTTCTTGAACAAAAACTATCCTAACGCCGAGATTATATACACTTCATCCACTTCAAAAGCGGTAGAAAGCTTACAAGACGATTTTACCGCAGCGATAGCGGGCGAGCACAATCTTAACCCCGACTTGAAGGCTTTGGATGTTTGCATTCAAAACGACGCCTACAACGTAACAAGATTTGTAGTTTTAGAAAAACAGCCTGTTAATAACGAAATAAATCAAAAAATCTCTATAATTTTTGATGCCGAAAATAAGCCGGGCGGATTGCTAAAAATTTTGCAAATACTCCATGACCATAATCTTAATATGACTAAGATAGAATCTCGGCCTTTTAAGGGCAAGTTTGGAAGTTACATATTTTTTGTAGACTTTATGGGCAATATAAACGACATCAACGTTCAAAAAGCGTTTGACAAAATCAAAAAATCTACTTCTTTCTTTAAATATTTAGGCAATTATTAACGCAAAAAAATCATGCTTAACGCCAAAACGATTATGGTCATTATTGCGGATTGAACGGTTTTTGTCAAAGTATAAAAACCTGCTTTGATCTCCGCTTTGGTCAAAAAAGTCAAGTTTTGCATATGAACGGATAGACCGCCCCAAGAAATTATAAATCCGCAAAGCGCGGTTTTTAAAATAAGGTTTCCGCTTTGCGAACTAATATGCAAACAGCCGTTAGAAACTTCTACCAAACCTCTTGCCAACCCTTCCGAAAAAACGCCCAGTCCTAATTTTTCAAAAATAAATTTTATGGGAAATAAAATATATATGTCGTTTAAAAGCTCTGTTAACATATAAAAAATAATAATAAACCCGCCTACTTTTAAGACGCTTATTACCGCGTTATATATGCATTCCGATAAAATGTTATCAGCGTTTTGGGGCGAAGGCAATTCGGTTTTTTTGATTTGGAAATCTTTAGATTTATAATTTCTAAAAATTATTCCGTTGATAACGCTTGATATAATTTGAGATACAAGCAAAATTAATCCTGCGGCATATGATTTTAACAACCCTATGCCTACGCTGCCTAAAACAAACATAGGGCTTGCCATAGAACAAAAACTAGATATTCTTGCCGCTTCGTTTTTGTCTATAACGCCTTTTTTATAAAATTCTTCGATTAATTTTGCTCCTATTGGGTATCCGCTAATAACGCTCATAAAAAATATATAAGCCGAAATTCCGCTGGTTTTAAATAATTTAAAAGTAGCGGGATAAAATATTTTTGATATCTTTTGAGCCATTCCAAGCTCTATTAAAATTAGCGAAAAAAATAAAAAAGGGAAGGTGGCGGGCAAAATAACCGTTCCCCAAACTATTATACCGTCCTGAGTGAATTTTGAATATCTTGAGGGATTAAATATCAAAGCGGCGATTATTACGCATATAAAAATTATTAAGATTGTTTGATAATCGCTTAATATAACTTTAAAAAGCTTTTTTCTGCTTTTTATTGATATCATATTTCAAATTTGATAATATTAAAATAATATTTTAAAAAATACGTAGTTAATATATTTATGAAAAGGCGTTGTATTATATGTTTGATAAAAAATTAGCTTTGGTATTAGGCGCTGGCGGAGCTAGAGGTTTTTGCCATATCGGAGTTCTAAAAGTTTTGGAAGAATATAATATAAAGCCCGATATAGTCGTAGGCTCTTCAATGGGAGCTATAGTAGGGGGTTTTTATTGCGCCGGCATTTCTATAGACGAAATGATAAATATCGCGAATAAAATAAACCAAGCAACAGTTATGGATTTTGACTTGATGCCGGGCAAAAAACTAGGCATTGTCAGCGGAAATAAAGCTAAATCTATTTTTTTGAAATATGTTGGCGACACCAAAATAGAAGATTTAAAAATTAAATTCGCCGCCGTGGCTACCGATTTATTGGCGGGCGAATCGGTCACTATAACGCGGGGCGAGCTTTGGAAAGCTATGAGAGCCAGCATGTCTATTCCTATGTATTTTAAGCCGTTTGAATACGATGATAGGTTATTTATAGACGGCGGAGTGCTTTATAGGCTTCCTATACCGCAAGCGTATGAGCTAGGGGCGGATATCACTATAGCGGTCGACGCTTTAGGCCCGTATAAAAAAGGGCAAAGGCCTTCGGGTCTTATAAAAATGTTCGAACAGACTTTTATGCTGCTTGATTGGGAAAACACTAAAAGAATAAATCATCTATGCGACTGTCTATTGACGCCCGAGATGCCCGATAAAGATCAATTGATTTTTAAGCAAAATGATTTGGCTATCAAGGCGGGCGAAGAATGCGCTAGAGCAAAAATAAACGAGATTTTAGAATTATTAGAAAAACCAAAATCAAAAAAAGTCGAAAAAGCTTGACATTTTTTTGATTATATAATATATATTATATTGTTATACGCGACTAACATCCAAAAGGATGTTTTTTAAATGGTCGATTGTTAGGTATAACTAACATTTAAATATTGCAGGAGCTGGTTATGACATTAGAACAACTTAAAGTAGGGCAGAGCTGCAAAGTAACGCATATAACCGCTCAAGGAATGCTCAAAAGAAAGCTTTTGGAAATGGGCATTACTCCTGGAACGCAAATAACTTTGAGAAGGGTCGCGCCTTTGGGCGATCCTATTCAAATAAATATAAGGGGTTTTGAACTCAGCATTAGAAAGTCCGACGCAAAGAATATAGCCGTCGAATTGATAAATTAGGAGTTATTATGGCATTACGCGTAGCATTGGCTGGCAATCCCAATAGCGGAAAGACAACATTATTTAACGCTCTTACCGGCAGCAACGCTCATGTGGGCAATTGGCCGGGTGTAACGGTAGAAAAAAAAGAAGGCGTGTGCAAAAAAACGGCGGACGGGCAAACCGTAACGCTGGTTGATTTGCCCGGAATATATTCCACTTCTCCTTATTCTCCCGAAGGCGTTATAGCCAGAAATTATATTTTAGACGAAAAACCCGACGCGATAATTAATATTATAGACGCTACCAATCTAGAAAGAAACCTTTATTTGACTACCGAGCTGTTGGAAACGGATATACCTATAGTAATCGCGTTAAATTATATGGATGTATTAGAAAGGGACAAAGTAAGCTTTGACACGGCGTCTTTGGAAAAAGCGTTTGGAGTAAAAATCGTCCCTATATCCGCCCATAAGAAAAAGGGGTTAGATCAGTTATTAGAAGCGGCAAGCTTTGCCGCTAAATCCAAAAGGCAAGCACAATCCGTTTTGAGAAACTCAATAATAGGAGAGCATATCAAAAAGATTTCAGATACGCTTCGTCAGAAAAATGTATCCAGCCCCGAATATGTCGCAGTTAAATTAATTGAAGGCGATAAACTGTTTTTAAATAATCTAAATGCTGGCGAAGATATCAAAAAATCTATTTTAGATATCTTAGACTTAATTAAAAAAGAACATCAAGACCCAGAAGGATTGGTAGCAGACTTAAGATATAATTACATATCAAAACATTGCGAAGAAGCCGTAAAAAAGACTAGATTTTTAAAAGATATCCAAAGGACGCATAAGATTGACAAAGTCTTAACCCATAAAATATGGGGTATACCCATCTTTTTGGGCATAATGTTTTTGATGTTTTTCTTGGTCTTTGGCGAATTTGAAGCCGGCGGCGTTACCATTATGATGCCGGGCGTGTTAGCGGCAAACGGCGTCGAATGGCTGGTAAATAAATTAGGCGAGCTTTTAGAGCGATTTTTAACTTTTGTCAACGCGTCCGACTGGTCTAAAGGTTTGGTGATAGACGGCATATACGGCGGCGTAGGCGCTGTGTTTGGTTTTATGCCGTATATTCTAGTAATGTATCTGTTGATTTCAATTTTGGAAGCGACCGGCTATATGGCCCGCGCCGCGTTTATAATGGACAGAGCGTTTAGAAAGTTAGGTTTAAGCGGCAAATCCTTTGTTCCTATGTTGATGGGTTTTGGCTGCAGCGTTCCTGCCGTTATGGGAGCAAGAACATTGGACAATGAAAACGAAAGAAGACTTACCATTATGGTAACGCCTTTTATGTCCTGCGGCGCCAAACTGCCTATTTGGACTTTTTTGACAGCGGCGTTTTTTGAAGGCATGACGGCGACTTTGGTTATTTTCTCAATATATTTATTGGGAATAATAATGGCGGTAATTACAGGTCTGATATTTACTAAATTTGTATTTAAGAAAAACGCTGCGCCTTTTATTATGGAAATGCCAGCCTACCGCGCTCCCGATATAAAGACTTTATTGAGAATATTGCTTGACAAGTTTAAGAGCTTTGCAAAAAGAGCCGGCACTGTTATCTTAATATCGTCCGTTCTTATTTGGGTTTTGCAATCGTTCAGCTTCTCGTTTAAGTTGGTCGAAGACCCTAACCAAAGCATGATGGCAAAGATAGGCGGCGTATTCGCTTATCTATTTAAACCCATGGGATTTGGAACTTGGCAGGCTGCGTTCGCGATATTGTCAGGCATTGTAGCTAAAGAAGTCGTAGTTACGACTTTTGGAACGCTGTCCGGCTTAGGCGATCCTTTGGAAAACGAAGGCTTAATGCAACAAGTTAAGGCTTGGATAATAAGCGCCGGTATTTTCGCTTCGCCTTTAGCTGTATATTGCTTTATGGTCTTTAACCTTTTGGCTCCGCCTTGCATCGCCGCTATCGGCGCTATCTCCCAAGAAGTAAAATCTAAAAAATGGACGGCAATTATTTTGCTGTATCAACTGGGGACAGCGTATATAGTTTCGCTTTTGATATGTGGAATAGGCAAGCTAATAATGTTAATATAATAAGCATATTATAAACATATAGGAGATATAAAAATGACGACCGCGGATATTGTAATATTAGTTTTAGTAGGATTAGCGGTAGCTGGAGCCGTTGCCTATTTGATAATTAATAAAATTAGAAACAAAAAACAGGGTATTAGGTCATGTCCGGGCTGCGACGCTTGCAAGTATGCCCGTAAAAATAACGATTAATAAAAAACCCCTTCTTTATAAGAAGGGGTTTTTTATTTTTGCTTGTTAAATTTGGGTTATATCGACTATCGATAAATCAGGATGCTGCTTGTTAATTTTGAGCGCGTATATCAACGCGTTTACCGTGTCTATGCAGGTAAGGCAGGGTATAGACAGCTCTACGCAGCGTCTTCTGATTTTCAGACCGTCTACTTCGGTCTTTCTGTTTCGGCTGGGCGTGTTGATTAACAGACTTATCTTGCCCGAATCTAGTATGGAGAGTATATCGAACGAGCCTTCGCCGATTTTGTCTACCGTGATGGTAGGAATGCCGTTTTCGTTAAGAGCTTTTGAAGTGCCCTTAGTAGCGTAGAGTATGAAGCCCAGCTTTCTTAACTCTTCGGCGGGGGCTATGATTTCTTGTTTATCTTGGTCGTTAACCGTGATAAGAACACCGCCGCCTAAAGGAGCTTTTATTCCGGACGCTAACAAGCCTTTATACAAGGCTTGACCGAAGCTTTTGTCTATGCCTAATACTTCGCCTGTGGATTTCATTTCGGGCCCCAGGCTTACTTCTACGCCGCCTAGTTTAGAGAAAGAGAACACAGGAACCTTTACCGCGCAATAGGCGCTTTCAGGATAAAGACCCGTGCCGTAGCCTAAATCTTTGAGTTTTTTGCCCGTAGCGCAAGCTGTAGCGAGATCTACAACGGGAACGTTGGTGACTTTGCTTATATAAGGCACGGTTCTGGAAGAGCGGGGGTTTACTTCTATTACATAGAGTTCGTTATGATAGTAAACGAACTGAATATTTACTAGGCCTATTACGTTAAGGGCTCTTGCTAGCTTATAGGTATATTCGACTATCTTATACTTGATTTGAGCAGGGATATTTTGCGTAGGATATACAGAGATGCTGTCGCCGCTGTGAATGCCTGCTCTTTCTAAGTGTTCCATTATGCCCGGTATCAAAATATCTTCGCCGTCGCTTATAGCGTCTACTTCGAGCTCTCTTCCCATTAGATATTTGTCAACCAAGACAGGATGTTCTTGTTTTACAGTGTTGATTATTTGCATGTATTCTTTTACGTCTTGGCTGTTATAGCATATCTGCATTCCTTGACCGCCCAAAACGTAGCTGGGTCTTACTAATACAGGGTATCCGAGCGTCTCAGCCGCTGCTACAGCCTTGGATTTGGAGAACACAGCCATTCCCTTGGGGCGAGGGATATTGCATTTTTCCAAGATCTCGTCAAACTTCTCGCGGTCTTCGGCTGCGTCTATGCTTCGTTCGCTTGTTCCCATTATTTTTACGCCCATTTCTACTAGGGGCTTAGTCAATTTTATAGCTGTTTGTCCGCCGAATTGAACTAAAGCCGCGTCAGGCTGTTCTAATTCGACAATCGCTTCGATATCTTCAGGAGTCAAAGGCTCGAAATAAAGTTTGTCTGCGGTATCGAAGTCAGTCGAAACGGTTTCGGGGTTGCTGTTGGCTATGATGGTTTCGTATCCGGCTTCTTTTAGAGCCCATACGCAATGGACGGAGCAGTAGTCAAATTCTATGCC